>JAITTX010000498.1 GCA_031286755.1 Paraburkholderia sp. | reverse complement strand
AACGACATTCCCCACCTGCCCATTTATATGGACTACAGCGCGACGACGCCTGTCGACCCGCGCGTGGTGGACAAGATGATTCCGTATCTGCGCGAGCAGTTCGGCAATCCGGCGTCGCGCAGCCACGCCTATGGCTGGGACGCGGAGCGTGCCGTCGAGGAAGCGCGCGAGAACGTCGCCGCGCTCGTCAACGCCGACCCGCGCGAAATCATCTGGACCTCCGGTGCCACCGAATCGGACAACCTCGCGATCAAGGGTGCCGCGCACTTCTACAAGAGCAAGGGCAAGCACATCATCACGGTGAAGACCGAGCACAAGGCCGTGCTCGACACCTGCCGCGAACTCGAGCGCGAAGGCTATGAAGTCACGTATCTCGATGTCAAGGACGACGGTCTGATCGACCTCGACGTGTTCAAGGCCGCGCTGCGCCCGGACACGATCCTCGTTTCGGTCATGCACGTGAACAACGAGATCGGCGTGATCCAGGACATCGAGACGATCGGCGAGATCTGCCGCGAGAAGGGCATCATTTTCCACGTCGACGCCGCGCAATCCACCGGCAAGGCGCCCATCGACCTGCAAAAGCTCAAGGTCGACCTGATGTCGTTCTCGGCGCACAAGACCTACGGCCCGAAGGGCATCGGCGCGCTGTACGTGCGCCGCAAGCCGCGCGTGCGCATCGAAGCGCAGATGCACGGCGGCGGCCATGAGCGCGGCATGCGCTCGGGCACGCTGGCCACGCACCAGATCGTCGGCATGGGCGAGGCGTTCCGCATCGCGCGCGAAGAAATGGCGACGGAAAACGAGCGCGTCCGCATGCTGCGCGACCGTCTGCTCAAGGGCCTCTCGGAAATCGAAGAGACCTACGTGAACGGCGATATGGAAAAGCGTGTTCCGCACAACCTGAACATCAGCTTCAACTTCGTCGAAGGCGAGTCGCTGATCATGGCGGTCAAGGACGTGGCGGTGTCGTCGGGTTCGGCGTGCACCTCGGCGTCGCTCGAGCCGTCGTACGTGCTGCGCGCGCTCGGCCGCAACGACGAACTCGCGCACAGCTCGATCCGCTTCACGGTGGGCCGTTTCACGACCGAACAGGACGTCGACTACGTGATCAACCTGCTGCAGACGAAGATCGCGAAGCTGCGCGAGCTCTCGCCGCTGTGGGAAATGCACCAGGACGGCATCGACCTGTCGACCATCCAGTGGGCGGCGCACTAAGGGCGCACTAAGGGCGCGCCAAGGCGCATCGAGCAACGAACATCGACCCAGCCGCAGCGCAACGGATTTTGCAGCGCGGCCAACGAATTGAAGGAGTGTGATCATGGCATATAGCGACAAGGTTCTGGACCACTACGAAAACCCGCGCAACGTCGGCTCGTTCGCGAAGGACGACGACGCGGTCGGCACCGGCATGGTTGGCGCGCCCGCATGCGGCGACGTCATGAAGCTGCAGATTCGCGTGGGCGCGGACGGCGTGATCGAAGACGCGAAGTTCAAGACCTACGGCTGCGGTTCGGCCATCGCTTCGAGCTCGCTCGTGACCGAGTGGGTGAAGGGCAAGACGCTCGACCAGGCGCTCGACATCAAGAACACGCAGATCGCCGAGGAACTGGCGCTGCCGCCGGTGAAGATCCACTGCTCGATTCTCGCGGAAGACGCGATCAAGGCGGCGGTGGCCGATTACCGTCAGCGCCACACGACCGAAGCCAAGGCAGACGCGGCTTAAGGTTCGCAATGACGGCGCGCCGTGTCCGGCGCGCGAGCGGGCGGGGCGGCGGCGAACCCACGGGTGTGCCGCCGCGGAATGAACGATTTTGGATGCAGGCAAGCCTGCGCCGCGTCGTGACGAAGCAGGTGCAAACCTGAAGCGAACGGTGCGGGAAGCGGTGAAACGTTATGGCAATCACGTTGACAGAAAAAGCGGCACAGCACGTGCAGAAGTACCTGGTCCGTCGCGGCAAGGGCGTGGGCTTGCGCCTTGGCGTGCGCACGACGGGCTGCTCGGGCCTTGCGTACAAGCTCGAATATGTCGACGAGCTCGCGCCCGAGGACAACGTATTCGAGAGCCACGGCGTGAAGGTCATCGTCGACCCCAAGAGCCTCTCCTACATCGACGGCACGGAGCTGGACTTCGTGCGCGAAGGCCTGAACGAGGGCTTCAAGTTCAACAACCCGAACGTGAAGGACGAGTGCGGCTGCGGCGAGTCCTTCCGCGTTTGAGCCCGCGCGTTGCGCTGAAAAGGCGGCCTGTGCCGCCTTTTTGATTTTTTGATGCGGTGCGCGACTGCGGCGCCGGATCTTCACGATAGCCCCACAAGAACGCTCATCCCGATGGCCTCGCTTTCTTCGCTCTCCGATAGCCATTTCGTACTGTTTGGCTTGCCCGAGCAGTTCGCGCTCGAAGCCGATGCGCTCGATCACGCTTACCGCACCGTGCAGGCGCAGGTGCATCCCGACCGCTTCGCTGCGGCCGGCGAGGCGCAAAAGCGCGTGGCGATGCAATGGGCCACGCGCGCGAACGAGGCGTACCAGACGCTGCGCGATCCGCTCAAGCGCGCGACGTACCTGCTGCATCTGCGTGGCATCGACGTTGGCGCGGAGAACAACACGGCCATGGAGCCGGCGTTCCTGATGCAGCAGATGGAGTGGCGCGAGGCGATCGAGGACGCGGTGGGCGCGAAGAACGTGGACGCGCTCGATGCGCTCGCGGGCGAATTGCGCGACGACGAGCGTGCGCGCCTCGCGAAGCTGGGCGCGCTGCTCGACAGCGGCTCGAACCAGCCGGCGGCGGAAGCGGTGCGCCAGTTGATGTTCGTCGAGCGCGTGGCGGCGGAAGTCGACGCGCAGATCGAGCGGCTGGAAGACTAGGCGCCCCCGGCCAGGCGTCCCCAGGGCGCGAGGCGAAAAAGCGCGTAGAACACGGATACAGGACAGGGTTGCCGGCTCATTGTCGAGACGATTGGCGATGGGCGACGGCCCGCAACAGATCACAGAGATGGCATTACTGCAAATTTCCGAACCTGGCATGGCGCCCGCGCCGCATCAGCGGCGGCTCGCCGTCGGCATCGACCTCGGCACGACGAACTCGCTGGTCGCCGCGGTGCGCAGCGGCGTGCCCGACGTGTTGCCCGACGCGGACGGCCATGTGCTGCTCCCATCGGTCGTGCGCTATCTCGCGAACGGCGGCCGTCGCATCGGCCGCACGGCCAAGGCCGACGCTGCCAGCGACCCGCGCAACACGATCGTCTCGGTCAAGCGTTTCATGGGCCGCGGCAAGGCCGACGTGGAAGGCGCGGCGAACGCGCCGTACGAATTCGTCGACGCGCCGGGCATGGTGCAGATCCAGACTATCGACGGCGTGAAGAGCCCGGTCGAGGTCTCGGCCGAAATCCTCGCCACGCTGCGCCAGCGCGCCGAAGACACGCTCGGCGACGAACTCGTCGGTGCGGTCATCACCGTGCCGGCGTACTTCGACGAAGCGCAGCGCCAGGCAACCAAGGATGCCGCGCGCCTCGCGGGGCTGAACGTGCTGCGCCTGCTGAACGAGCCGACCGCGGCTGCGATTGCCTACGGTCTCGACAACGGCGCCGAAGGACTCTACGCGGTCTACGACCTGGGCGGCGGCACCTTCGACCTGTCGATCCTCAAGCTCACCAAGGGCGTATTCGAAGTGCTCGCGGCTGGCGGCGACTCCGCGCTTGGCGGCGACGACTTCGATCACGCGCTCTTTGCCTGGGTGCTGGAGCAGTCCGGCATCGAGCGCGCGACGCTCGCGCCCGAAGACGTGCGCCTGCTGCTCGATCGCGTGCGCGATGCGAAGGAAGCGCTCTCGTCGGCGCCCGAGACACGCGTTGAGGTGGCGCTTTCGAACGGCAAGCAGATTGCGCTGACGATCGACGAGCCGCGCTTCGAGGCACTCACGCAGGCGCTCGTGCAGCGCACGCTCACGCCTACGAAGAAGGCGCTGCGCGACGCGAAAGTGGCCGCGAAAGACGTGAAGGGCGTGGTGCTGGTGGGCGGCGCGACGCGCATGCCGGTGATCCGCCGCGCCGTCGAGCAATTTTTCGGCCAGCCGCCGCTCACGAATCTGGATCCGGACCAGGTGGTCGCGCTCGGCGCGGCGATCCAGGCCGATCTGCTCGCGGGCAACCGCGGCGGCGAGGATGACTGGCTGCTGCTCGACGTGATCCCGCTTTCGCTCGGCGTGGAGACGATGGGCGGCCTCGTCGAGAAGATCATCCCGCGCAATTCGACCATTCCGGTCGCGCGTGCGCAGGACTTCACGACTTTCAAGGATGGCCAGACCGCGATGGCGATCCACGTGGTGCAGGGCGAGCGCGAGCTCGTCGCCGACTGCCGCTCTCTGGCGCGCTTCGAGCTGCGTGGCATTCCGCCGATGGCGGCCGGCGCGGCGCGCATCCGCGTGACCTACCAGGTGGACGCCGACGGCCTGTTGTCCGTGTTCGCGCGCGAGCAGCTTTCGGGCGTGGAAGCCTCGGTGGTGGTGAAGCCGTCCTACGGTCTAGCCGACGACGACATCGCGAAGATGCTCGAAGACAGCTTCAAGACCGCCGATGTCGACATGCGCGCGCGGGCGCTGCGCGAAGCCCAGGTGGAGGCGCAGCGCGTGATCGAGGCGACGACCTCCGCGCTGGCTGCCGACGGCGAACTGCTGGACGAGGCCGAGCGCGCGCAGCTCGATGACCTGATCGCCGCGCTTGCTCAAGTCGTGCAGGGCGAGGACACCGAGGCGATCGAAGCCGCGACCAAGTCGCTCGCCGAGGGCACCGACGAGTTCGCCGCCCGGCGCATGAACAAGGGCATCAAGCGTGCGCTCGCGGGCAAGAAGCTCGACGAGATCGGCTGAATGCCCGAGTCCATGTGCGGTCAATGAACGTTTTGGACGTTTGAACGCGCGCCGGCAAATGCGCCGGGGAGCATGCGATGCGTGCGTGCTTTCCCGATGCAGCAAGGCGCGCGACGTCAGTAGAATGGGCGATGACGCCGTCGGCAGACGGGGCGCGCCCGATACGGAAGTTATTGGATACGGAAATCACAATGCCTCAAATCGTGGTGCTGCCCCATGTCGAACTGTGTCCGGAGGGCGCGGTCATCGACGCCAAGCCGGGTGAAAGTGTGTGCGATGCGCTGCTGGAGCATGGCATCGAGATCGAACACGCTTGCGAGAAGTCGTGCGCCTGCACGACCTGTCACGTGATCGTGCGCGAAGGATTCGACGCACTCGAGCCGTCGGAGGAAGCCGAGGACGACCTGCTCGACAAGGCGTGGGGTCTGGAGCCCACTTCGCGGCTGTCGTGCCAGGCGCTCGTGCCCGCCGAAGATGACCTGGTGGTCGAAATTCCGCGTTACTCGATCAACCACGCCAAGGAAAACCACTAAATCCATCGGAGAGAGGAGCGCGCTGCCATGAAATGGACCGATACGCAGGACATCGCGATAGCGTTGACGGATAAGCATCCGGAGATCGACCCGCAGTACGTGCGCTTCACCGATTTGCATCGCTGGATCACCGAGCTCGAAGGTTTCGACGACGATCCCGAGCGCTCGAACGAGAAGATCCTGGAGGCAATCCAGGCGGCCTGGATCGAAGACGCGGATTACTGACCCGCTTTCGCCCCGGGGTACAGCGGGTTACCGCAGGCAGCAATAAAATAACGAAAAAGGCGATTCGCTATGAGAGCGAATCGCCTTTTTCGTTTATGGCTCGCCTGCTTTGATGGCAGGCGCGCGCTGGGTGTTGTCAACGCGCCCTCAGGCCGCCGCGAGCGTGCCGTGCTCGACGCGCACGCGCTGGCCCTGCTGGAACGGCGGCGCCTCGTGATAGGTGAAGTAGCGCATCTTGCCGTTATCCATGCGCACGCGCACCGAGTAGCTCGTGGTGCTGCGCAGGTGTTTTTCCACCGAATTGCCGGCGAGGCCGCCACCCAGCGCACCCAGCAGCGTCATTGCCGTGCGGCCGTTGCCGCTGCCGAACTGATTGCCGACCACGCCGCCCGCGACTGCGCCGCCCACCGCGCCGATGCCGGTGCCGTGACCTTCCTGGCGCGTCTCGGAGATACCTTCGATCACGCCGCATGAGGCACAGGCCGCCTGCTGGGGCGGCGCATCCTGAGCGTATTGCTGCGGCTGCTGGCCGTATTGCGGCGGCGGGGCGGCTGGCGCCGCGGCCTGTTGCTGAGCCGCCGGCGCGGGCTGGGGTTCCTCTTGCGCGTTGCTCTGGGCGGCATTGGGGGCCGTGTTCGGCGCGCCATTCTGTGCGATTTGCGCGCCAGTCACGGGCCGGGTCGAGTCGACCACGGGCTGCGACGCCATCAACGCGGTCTGGCCGGTCTGGGTTTGCGCGTTTTGTTCGGCGGTGCTCGAGGCTTTGGGGAAGACGCCGGTGATGGCGGCCGTGGCCGCGAGGCTCGCGACAATGACCGCCGCCGCCGCAGTGGCGACGAGCGGATGAATACGGCGGTTCGGTGTGGTCGGTTTCGGATCGGGACTGTTCATGAGAGGCTCCGTCTTTAGCAGAGTTGGCTTTCTTCGAACCAGTTTGAGCCAATTTCATCGCACGGACGTTTCATTTTGTAACCCCGCTTGAGCATGCGCAAGCCGAAAAAGGGATCGAACAAAGAGGATCGTCTTGCAGCCCGGTGCAACGCGGGTTTCTGGCATTGCGCATCTGACGTGCCCGGGCGACGGAATGGCCGCCCTTACCGCTGGTTACAAACAGCCCAATGGTCGCCGGCGCAGTGTTACGCAAGCGCAACGAAAGCGCAATGAAACCGCGTGGAGAAAAGCAGACGGGGCGCATGCGGCGTGAACCGCATGCGCCCCGTCTGGCGCCTCGTTTGGCGCGCCGCCTCGACGAAACAGGCGCGCCATGGTGTTTCGATGCTCAGTCTTCGCGGCGCAGATGCGGGAAGAGGATGACGTCGCGGATGCTGGCGCTGTCCGTGAGCAGCATGATCAGACGGTCGATGCCGATGCCGCAGCCACCGGTCGGGGGCATGCCGTACTCGAGCGCGCGGATGTAATCGGCGTCGTAATACATTGCTTCCTCGTCGCCGGCGTCCTTTTGCTCGACCTGCTTCTTGAAGCGCGCGGCCTGGTCTTCCGGATCGTTGAGCTCCGAGAAGCCGTTGGCGATTTCACGACCCGTGATGAACAATTCGAAGCGCTCGGTGATGCCCGGCGTGGCGTCCGAAGCGCGCGCGAGCGGCGAGACCTCGACCGGGTAGTCGATGATATAGGTCGGCTCCCACAGTTGCGACTCGGCGGTTTCTTCGAAGAGCGCGAGCTGGAGCGAGCCCACGCCCGCGTTCAGGAATGCCGGCTGGTTCGCGTCCACGCCGAACTTCTTCAATTCGTTGCGCAGGAATGCGGCATCGGCGAGCTGCTCGCTCGTGTACTGCGGCGCGTACTTCTGGATCGCCTGCGTGATGGTCAGGCGATGGAAAGGCTTCGACAGATCGAGTTCGCGGCCCTGATAGGTCAGCACGCCGGTGCCGGTCGCGTCGATGGCGGCCTGGCGGATCAGTTGCTCGGTGAAGTCCATGAGCCACGTGTAATCCGTGTACGCGGCGTAGAACTCCATCATCGTGAATTCCGGATTGTGACGCGGCGAGACGCCTTCGTTACGGAAATTCCGGTTGATCTCGAACACGCGCTCGAAGCCGCCCACGATCAGGCGCTTCAGATAGAGCTCGGGCGCGATGCGCATGAACATCTGCATGTCGAGCGCGTTGTGGTGCGTGACGAAGGGCTTGGCCGCCGCGCCGCCCGGGATCGGGTGCAGCATGGGCGTTTCGACTTCCATGAAGCCGGCGTCGGCCATGAAGCGGCGCACCGACGAGATCGCCTTCGTGCGCGCGACGAAGGTGTCGCGTGCTTCGGGCGTGACGATCAGATCGACGTAGCGCTGGCGATAGCGCATTTCCTGGTCCGAGAGACCGTGGAACTTGTCCGGCAGCGGGCGCAGCGACTTCGAGAGCAGGCGCAGTTCCGTGCAGCGCACCGAGAGCTCGCCCTTGTTGGTGCGGAACAGCACACCCTTGGCAGCGACGATGTCGCCCAGGTCCCACTTCTTGAACGCGTCGTAGGTGGCTTCGCCCACGTCGGCGGGCGTGATGAAGAACTGGATCTGACCCGAGCCGTCGCGCACCGTCGCGAAGCTCGCCTTGCCCATCACGCGCTTGAGCATCATGCGGCCGGCGACCGACACTTCGAGGGCCTGCGCTTCGAGCGCGTCCTTGTCGGTGTCGGCGTAGTCGCGCTGCAGGTCGGCGGCGTGGTGGGTGGGGCGGAAGTCGTTTGGATAGGCGACGCCTGCTTCGCGCAGCGCGCGCAGCTTTTCGCGGCGCTCGGCGATGATCTGGTTGTCGTCGACTTCGGGCGCGGCGCTGGCCGCGTTCGGCTGGGTCGGTTCGGTCATGGTGGCTCGGTATTCTTTGATTCGCGGATGTTTCGGCGGGTGTTTCAGACGAGTGTTTCGGTTTGCGGCCCGGGCGAGGTGCCTCTCGGGCCGCAGCGCCTTTCGGGTTGCGTCGGGCGCTGGGCGATACATCGTGCGGACCTCGGGTTCCCGTCGCGCGCGCCGCTGTCCGGCAATCGGGACGGGCGGCTGCACAGCGGGAAAGGGCGGCGCCCTGGGGCGCGCCCGGGCTTACACGCCCTGTTTCAGGCTCGCGCTGATGAAGGCATCGAGATCGCCGTCGAGCACGGCCTTGGTGTTGCTGATTTCGACGTTCGTGCGCAGATCCTTGATGCGGCTGTTGTCGAGCACGTAGGAGCGGATCTGGTGACCCCAGCCCACGTCCGACTTGCCCGCTTCGAGCTTGTCCTGCTCCGACTGGCGCTTGCGCATTTCGGCTTCGTACAGGCGCGACTTCAACATCGCCATGGCTTCGGCGCGGTTGCGGTGCTGCGAGCGGTCGTTCTGGCACTGCACGACGATGCCCGACGGAATGTGCGTGATACGCACGGCGGAATCGGTCTTGTTGATGTGCTGACCGCCCGCGCCCGAGGCGCGGTACGTGTCGATGCGCAGATCGGCCGGATTGACCTCGATCTCGAACGAATCGTCGATTTCCGGGTACACGAACACCGATGAGAACGAAGTATGGCGGCCGCCCGACGAGTCGAACGGCGACTTGCGCACGAGGCGGTGAATGCCGGTTTCGGTGCGCAGGAAGCCGTAGGCGTATTCGCCCTCAACCTTGATGGTCGCGCTCTTGATGCCGGCCACGTCGCCTTCGGATTCTTCGAGCACCTCGGTCTTGAAGCCCTTGCGCTCGCAATAGCGCACGTACTGGCGCAGCAGCATGGACGCCCAGTCGCAGGCCTCGGTGCCGCCCGCGCCTGCCTGGATGTCGATGAAGGCGTTATTCGGGTCGGCCGGGTTCGCGAACATGCGGCGGAACTCGACATCGGCCACGCGCTTTTCGATCTCGCCGGCATCGGTTTCGATGGCGACGAGCGTGTCCTCATCGCCTTCCTCGCGCGCCATCTCGAAGAGATCCTGGGTGTCGCGCGTGTCGTTCTCGATGCCGTCGAGCACGTGCACCACGCCCTCGAGCAGCTTCTTTTCCTTACCGAGCCCCTGGGCGTGTTTAGAGTCGTTCCAGACGTTGGGGTCTTCGAGTTCGCTGTTGACTTCGACGAGCCGTCGGGCTTTTACGTCGTAGTCAAAGATACCCCCGTAGCTCGCCCGCGCGTGCGCGCAGGTCCGCCAAAAGGGCTTCGATCGCGTTGAGACGTTCCGCTTCCATTTGTGTCGTGATCCGGCGTGTAAAACATTGAATTATAGCCGATTGGACCTGCGTCAAGGGCGCGATGG
>JAITTX010000472.1 GCA_031286755.1 Paraburkholderia sp. | reverse complement strand
TCCGGCAGCAGGTTCGCTTCTTCGAGGTACAGCTCCACAGCTTTCGACCCCGGAGCCAACGAGCTCTTCACCCACGGCTTGCGCGTGAGGCCGCGCGCGTTCGCGTTGCGCGCGAGCAGCGCGGCGGCGATCACGTTGCGGGGGTTGCTGGTGTTCGTGCAGCTCGTGATGGCGGCGATGATGACCGCGCCATCGGGCATCTGGCCCGGCGTGTCTTCCCACTTGCCCGCGATGCCGCGCTCGGCCAGCGCCGAGGTGGGCAGGCGCTTGTGCGGATTCGACGGGCCGGCCATGTTGCGCACGACGCTCGAAAGATCGAACGTCAGCGTGCGTTCGTACTGCGCATTCGCGAGCGTGTCGGCCCACAGGCCAGCGGTTTTCGCATACGTTTCGACCAGCTTGACCTGCTCTTCCTCGCGGCCCGTGAGGCGCAGATAGTCGAGCGTCTGATTGTCGATGAAGAACATCGCGGCCGTGGCGCCGTATTCGGGCGCCATGTTGGAGATGGTCGCGCGGTCGCCGAGCGTGAGGCTCGACGCGCCCGCGCCACGGAACTCCAGGTACGCGCCCACGACCTTTTCCTTGCGCAGGAATTCGGTGAGCGCGAGCACGATGTCGGTGGCGGTGATGCCGGGCTGGCGCTTGCCCGTGAGCTCCACGCCCACGATGTCGGGCAGGCGCATCCACGAGGCGCGGCCGAGCATGACGTTCTCGGCTTCCAGGCCGCCCACGCCCACGGCGATCACGCCGAGCGCGTCCACGTGCGGCGTGTGGCTGTCCGTGCCCACGCAGGTGTCGGGAAAGGCCACGCCGTCGCGCGCCTGGATCACGGGCGACATCTTCTCCAGATTGATCTGGTGCATGATGCCGTTGCCCGGCGGAATCACGTCGACGTTCTTGAACGCCTTCTTCGTCCAGTTGATGAAGTCGAAGCGGTCAACGTTACGCCGGTCTTCGATCGCGCGGTTCTTCTTGAACGCGTCCGGGTCGAAGCCGCCGCATTCCACGGCGAGCGAGTGATCGACGATCAGTTGCACCGGCACGACCGGATTCACCTTGGCGGGGTCGCCGCCCTGGTCAGCGATGGCGTCGCGCAGGCCCGCGAGGTCGACGAGCGCGGTCTGGCCGAGGATGTCGTGGCAGACGACGCGCGCGGGGAACCACGGAAAGTCGAGATCGCGCTTGCGCTCGATGAGCTGCTCGAGCGAGGCGGTGAGCGTGGCCGGGTCGCAGCGGCGCACGAGGTTTTCGGCGAGCACGCGCGAGGTGTAGGGCAACGTGTCCCAGGCGCCGGGCTGGATGGCCTCGACGGCTTCGCGCGCGTCGAAGTAATCGAGCCGGGTGCCGGGTAGGGGCTTGCGGTAGGCGGTATTCACGGCTGTGGGGACCAATGAGGTAGTGGGGTTGCGGCGCTCACGCGCGCCATGAGCGATGGGCTCACTCTATGCGCACGCGCCGCCGTCTCCCAGTCTGCCGGACGGACTATGCCGTCCGGCAGACTGGCGTGCCGGGATCAGCGCTTGCCGATCGGCGTGAACTTCAGATTTTCCGGACCCGTGTAATTGGCGCTCGGGCGGATGATTTTGTTGTCGATGCGCTGCTCGATGATGTGCGCGCTCCAGCCAGCCGTGCGCGCGATCACGAAGAGCGGCGTGAACATGGCCGTCGGCACACCCATCATGTGATACGACACCGCGCTGAACCAGTCGAGGTTCGGGAACATCTTCTTGATTTCCCACATCGTCGATTCGAGGCGCTCGGCGATGTCGAACAGCTTCATGTTCGACTGCTCCTTCGAGAGCTTCTTCGCGACTTCCTTGATGACCTTGTTGCGCGGATCGGAAATCGTGTAGACCGGGTGGCCGAAGCCGATCACCACTTCCTTCGCTTCCACGCGGCGGCGGATATCGGCTTCCGCCTGGTCGGGCGTTTCGTAGCGCGACTGGATCTCGAACGCGACTTCGTTGGCGCCGCCGTGCTTCGGACCGCGCAGCGCGCCGATCGCGCCGGTGATGGCCGAGTAGATGTCCGAGCCCGTGCCCGCGATCACGCGGCCCGTGAAGGTCGAGGCGTTGAACTCGTGCTCCGCGTACAGGTTCAGCGAAACGTGCATCGCGTCGACCCACGACTTCGACGGCTCGCGGCCATGCAGCAGGTGCAGGAAGTGGCCGCCGATCGAGTCGTCGTCGGTTTCCACTTCGATGCGCTTGCCGTTGTGCGAATAGTGATACCAGTACAGCAGCATCGAGCCGAGCGAAGCCATCAGGCGGTCGGCGATATCGCGCGCGCCGGGCAGATTGTGGTCGTCTTTTTCCGGCAGCACGGTGCCGAGCACCGAGACGCCCGTGCGCATCACGTCCATCGGGTGCGCCGAAGCCGGCACCCATTCGAGCGCCGCCTTCACGTTCGCGGGCAGGCCACGCAGCGCCTTGAGCCTGGTCTTGTAGGCAGCCAGTTCGGCGGTGTTCGGCAGCTTGCCGTGCACGAGCAGGTAAGCGACTTCCTCGAACTCGCACGCGGTGGCGAGATCGAGAATGTCGTAGCCGCGGTAGTGCAGGTCGTTGCCGGTGCGGCCCACGGTGCACAGCGCGGTGTTGCCCGCCGCCACGCCGGACAGCGCGACGGACTTCTTCGGCTTGAAGCCGCCTGCGGCTTGCGTGGTGTTGTCGGTTTCGCTCATGGTGTCGTCCTTCCTCTCTCTGATCTGGGGGTGATGGTGTGAAGATTGCCCGGCGTTATTTCTTCGCGGCGAAGAGCGCGTCGAGCTTGTCTTCATACGCGTGATAGCCGAGGTACTTGTAGAGGTCCTCGCGCGTTTGCATCGTCGAGACGGCGGCCTTTTGCGTGCCGTCGCGCTTGACCGTCTCGTAGAAGTTCAGCGCCGCCGCGTTCATCGCGCGATACGCGCCGCAGCAGTAGAGCGCGATGTCCACGTTGGCGCTCTTCAGTTCTTCGGTGGTGAAGAACGGCGTGGAGCCGAACTCGGTCAAGTTCGCGAGGATCGGCACCTTCACTGCGGCGCGAAAGCGGCGGTAGTCGTCGAGCGTCTTCATGGCTTCAGGGAAGATCATGTCGGCGCCCGCTTCCACGTAGGCGACCGCGCGCTCGATGGCGGCGTCGATGCCTTCCACGGCGGCCGCGTCGGTGCGCGCCATGATCACGAAGCCGTCGTCGGTGCGCGCATCCACGGCGGCCTTCACGCGGTCCACCATCTCGTCGGCCGCGACCACTTCCTTGCCCGGTCGATGGCCGCAGCGCTTCTGGCCCACCTGGTCTTCGAGGTGCACCGCAGCGACGCCCGCCTTGATGAACGACTTGATCGTGCGCGCGATGTTGAATGCGCCGCCCCAGCCCGTGTCGATGTCGACCATCAGCGGAATATCCACGGCGTCGGTGATGCGGCGGGCGTCGATCAGCACGTCGTCCATGGTGCTGATGCCGAGGTCCGGCACGCCGAGCGAGTTGGCGGCCACACCGCCGCCCGAGAGGTAGACGGCCTTGAAGCCGGTCTGCTCGGCGAGCTTGGCGGCATAGGCGGTGATGGCGCCCACGACCTGCAGCGGTTGTTCGGTGGCCACGGCCGCGCGGAATTTCGCGCCGGCGCTTGCGGGGGATTTGCTGTTCATGTGTATGAGTCTCCGAAGGAACGGGGCTGATACTGCAGATACCGTGCCAGCTTTGAGCAGCGTTGCTAATGCGTTGATTTTGCGCCGCATAGGTCGCGGGAGGCTTTGCTCCCCGATTTCTCATCTGAAACGATGATTTCAAATTTGAAATTTCAGCGCGATAATGAAATTTCGACCGAATCACGAGCTGCCGCCTGATGAACCGCTTTCCCTCATCCTCCGAATTCCGCCCGCGCGTCTGGGCCATGGGCATCAGCCGCCTGCGCGACCTGTTCCGCGACATTGCGGGCGAATACGACGGTCTGGCCGACGTGCGCGTGGTCGCGCGCGGCTTCGAGGAAGCCGCGGCCGAAATCGCCGCCGCGGGGCCGGGCCAGCGCCCCGACGTGGTCGTGGCGGCGGGCTCGAACGGCACCTGGCTGAAGGCGCGCATCGATTTGCCGGTGGTGCTCGTGCAGCCCACGGGCTTCGACGTGATGCAGGCGCTCGCGCGCGCGCGCCGCGAGGCCGACCTGGTTGCGCTCGTGACCTATGGCGAGACGCCCGCCGAGGTGCGGCGCTTCGCGAGCGCCTGGGGGCTGGACGTGGTGTTCGCCTCGTACCGCACGGTGCAGGACGCCGAGGCCTGCGTGCTGGATCTGCGCGACCGCGGCGTGGGCGCGATCGTGGGGCCGGGGCACGTGAACGATCTCGCGGCGCGGCTCGGGCTCGCGCCGTTCTTCGTCTACTCGCGCTCCTCGGTGCGCGGGGCCTTCGACAACGCGCTCGAAGTCGTGCAGGCCACGCGGCGCGAAACGCAGCGGCGCCAGCGTCTGGACAGCGTGCTCCAGCATCTGCGCGATGGCGTGGTGGCGCTCGACGCCAACGGGCGCGTGGAGGCGATCAACCAGCGCCTCGCCGCCGTGCTCGCCATCGACCCGGCGGCGGCGGCGGGCCGGCAGCTCGAAGACATCGCGCCCGACATCGCCTTCACGCTGCCCGACGCCGACGGCGAGTCGCTCGAAACCGTGCGCGGCGTGAGCTACGTCGTGCATCGCGGGCCGCTCGTCGACAACGGCGTGACCACGGGCGCCGTGCTCACGTTCCAGGAATCGCGCGCCGTGGAGCGCCTCGACCGCACTTTGCGCTCGCGCCAGCGCACCCAGCAGTTCGTGGCGCGCTACCGGCTGGGCGACCTGAGCGGCGCGACGCCGGGCATCGCGCGCGTGCGTCAGCTAGCGCAACGCTACGCCCGCTCGGACGCCACCGTGCTGATCCGTGGCGAGAGCGGCACCGGCAAGGAGATGGTCGCGCAGGGCATCCACCGCGAGAGCGCGCGGCGCGATTTCCCGTTCGTGGCGATCAATTGCGGCGCGTTTCCGGAGGCGCTGCTGGAGAGCGAACTGTTCGGCTACGAGGAGGGCGCGTTCACGGGCGCGCGGCGCGGCGGCAAGGTCGGGCTGATCGAGGCGGCGCACCGGGGCACGCTCTTTCTCGACGAGATCGGCGAGATGCCGCTGCCGCTGCAAAGCCGCCTCTTGCGCGTGCTGCAGGAGCGCGAAGTGGTGCGCCTCGGCGCGACCGAGCCCACGCGCGTGGACGTGCGCGTGGTGGCGGCCACGCACCGCGCGCTCACCGAGCAGATCGAATCGGGCGAATTCCGCGCGGACCTGTTCTATCGGTTGAACATTCTGAATCTGGCGATTCCGCCGCTGCGCGAGCGCGGCGCCGACATCGTGCCGCTGGCGGCCGAACTGCTGATGCAGTCGGCGCGCCGCGAGCCGCGCGTGGCGCTGCGCATCCGCACCCAGGACGATGCGGTGCGCGCGCTTGCGCCGGTGGGCGACGCGCTGGCGCGTCACGGCTGGCCCGGCAACGTGCGCGAATTGCAGAACGTGGTTGAGCGGATGGTGGTGGAGCTCGCGGACTCGGACGTGGACGCGCTCACGCCCGAGGTGCTGCGCGCGATCGCGCCGGAGCTGTTCGAGCCGCGCGGCGGCGCGGCTCGAAGGGCGGCCATGAAGACTGCCGGGACACTGGCGGACGAGCCGGGCGAGTCGGACGATGCGCCCGCGCAGCCGCTCACCTTGCGCGAGCGCAGCCTGACCGTGGAAGCCGACGAGATTCGCGCGGCGCTTGAATCGCACGGCGGCGACCGCGACCGCGTGTGCGCGCAGCTCGGCATCAGCAAGACCACGCTCTGGCGGCGCCTGAACGCCGCGAAGACCAGGCCGGGCGCGAGCCCCGCGAGCGCAGGAAACGGAGAGGGCGCAACGCTCGCGCGCCGCAAGCCGGCGCGCGAGGCATGACGCTCAAGGCACCAGGCTCAAATACGCGCTGGCGCCATCATCGCGCGCTCAGTTTTTGATGCCGTTGAGCAGTTTCGCGACCGTGCCGTGGTGGTGCAGCACATCCGGACTCTTTTGCAGGAGCGCCTGATAGCGCTCGAAAAATTCCGCCGACTCCTCGCCCGAGAACAGCCCGGCCACGCCCTCGGCGGCGCCCACGCGGTCTTCGGGCTGAGCGTCCTTGGCGTCGAGCGTTTCGTCGACGTTCGCGATCACTGTCGAGAGCGGCATCAGCCAGCGGAATCCCGAACCGTTGATCAACACTTGCAGGAAGGCGGCTGGCGTCGTCGGCCCGAACTCGCGCTCGTACTCGGCGCGCTCGTGGTCGAGAATCGCCTTGTGCAGCGTAAGGAGCGGCTTGCGGACTTCGGAGAGGAACTGGATTGCGCGGGCTTCGTCCATCGTGGCGGCTCCTGAATAGCGTTCGACATCGCGCGGCGCGCAAGGCGCGCGCTCATGGCGACGATGGTAGCGCAACGGGGCAGCGCGCGTTGCACTGATGCGGCGCGCCCGCAGCAGGCCGGCGTGCGCGCCCCGGAAGGCGGCGCTACACTCGGCCGGTTCCCGCAAAGCGCGACCGTGCCACTGCATGCATCGTTGCGCCACGAGCCGGAGCGACGCGCGCGGCCCTCGCTTGAGCGGCCGCTGCAATCGGCCATTTTCATCCTGGAGAGCAACGCCATGTCGACGTTGGCAGGCAAATACGTCAGCAACGACAACGCGCCCGCCATCGACGCGTCCGCCGCGCTGCCCATCGTGCCGCTGCGCCGCGAGGAGCTGCCTGTGGATACCGTCGAGCTAGCGCGTTTCATGGTCGGCAAGTATCTGGTCCGCGATGCCGGCGAAGGCGCGGGCGACGTGCGCCTCGCGGGACGCCTCGTCGAAGTGGAGGCCTACCCGCTCGGCGACTCGACCAGCCATGCATTCATCGGGCAGCGCGCCTGGAACGCGTCGATGTTCCTCGCGCGCGGGCATGCCTATGTGCGCCTCACCTACGGCAGCGCCTACATGCTCAACATGTCGAGCGAGCCCGAGGAGGTGGGCGCGGGCGTGCTGTTTCGCGCCGTTGAGCCGCTCGAAGGACTGGCGCTGATGGCACACCGCCGACGCGGCGCGCCGCTACGCGATCTCACGCGCGGGCCGGGGCGGCTCACGCAGGCCTACGGCATTGGCCAGTCGTTCGACGGCTTCGATCTTTGCAGCGGGCAAGGGCTGTGGATCGGGCGGCTCGACCTGGCGGCGCACAAAGCTGCGCAAAAAGCCGCGCAGGAGGACCCGGCCCGGACCGTGGGCGTGACGACGCGCATCGGCCTGTCGCGCGAAACCGAGCGGCTGCTGCGTTTCTACGAGATGGGCAGCCCCTTTGTCAGCGGCCCGCGCAAACTGCTGGCGAATGGCGCCTGAGGGCGATTCTTTTTGCATATTGCATTGTTGCCCTGAACGAAACTGTATTTTTGAGAAATAGGTATTTGCCCTTATCTCCCGTCTCAATAAACTTGGAATCGTTGGCTCGCGGCAGGGCGTTGCAAGCCGGCACACAACAAGCGATGGAGGTAAGTGATCATGAAGACCCG
>JAITTX010000469.1 GCA_031286755.1 Paraburkholderia sp. | reverse complement strand
GATCATGCTCCGGCTGTCGCGGTGGCGCTCACGGGCCACACCGACGAAAGCTGGCGCCTGCGCAGCATCGGCGAGGGTTTTCAGCACTTCATGACCAAGCCGGCGCGGCCCGAGGTATTGGTGGCGTTGCTGAGCAACGCGATCGACGCTCGTCAGATGCCTTGACGGAGCGCCGCTGCGGCGCGATGAGGACGCTTTGTGCCGCTCAGGGCTGCGCCGCGGCCTTCGCGGCTTGCGCGCCCGCGGCGGTGGCCTGGCTGGCGGCCCCTTCGGCCTGGGCTTCCTGGCATTGCGCGCAGATGCCCTTGAGCTCGATGCCGTCTCCGGAGAGCCGGTAGCCCGCGGCTTCGATTTGCGCGACCAGTGCCTGGCGTAGCTTGGGCTCGTGCAGTTCGGTGACGTTGCCGCATTGCTGGCAGACGACGAGGATGCCGTGCTGGCACTGCGTGAGGTCGTGGCAGACGGCAAACGCGTTGATCGATTCGATGCGGTGGACCAGTCCCGCCGAAAGCAGGAAGTCGAGTGCGCGATAGACCGTGGGCGGCGCCGATCCCGGATGGATCTGGCGCATTTCATCGAGCAGCGAATAGGCCTTGGTCGCGCGGCCCGAGGTGAGCAACAGCTCGAGCACCTTGCGGCGGATCGGCGTGAGTTTTTCGCCGCGCTCGCGGCAGTAGGCTTCGGCCATCGCCAGCGCGCTTTCGAGCGATGCGCCACTGCTCATGCCGTGTGCGCCGTGCGTACTCGTAACCCCATTTGCGCCGCTTTCGTCATGACGGTGATCGTGCGCTTCGTGGGCGTGATCGTCACCATGCGCGTGATCATGCGCGTGGCCGTGCGGGGCCGCGGTATCCGGGGACGGTTTTGCTGTCTTCATGCAGCGATTATACGGGGCGTGCCGTGCGCGCGCTGACACGCCCGGGCGTGCACGAATGCCGCGCCGGGCCGCGCACCGCCCCGGGACCCGCGAGAACCGCTCAGGTCAGCGGCAGATCGATGTACTTGCGAAAACCCTGGCGCTGCGCGAGACGTTGATACCAGCGCTCGAGATTCGGCAACGCGGGCCGTTCGATGCCTTCGAGCCCGAACCAGCGGCGCGCGAACGCGCCCAGCACGATGTCGGCGAGCGAGAAGCGCTCGTTTTCGAGGAAGAAGCGGCCTTGCAGATGGTGGTCGAGCAGCGTCCACAGCGTGGCCACGTTTTGCACATCGGCTTCGATCTTCGCGGGGTCGCGCTTTTCCGGCGGCGTGCGCACGAGCGCGAGAAAGAGCGGCCGCTCGGCGGGAGCGAGCGTGCCGATCGACCAGTCGAGCCAGCGCTCGATCGAGGCGCGCACTTTCGGGTCGGCGGGGTAGAGCGGGCTCGAGGGGCCGTACTCCATGGCCAGATAACGCAGGATCGCGTTCGATTCCCACAGCACGAAATTGCCGTCCGCGAGGGTCGGGATCTTGCCGTTCGGGTTCATCGCGAGGTACGACGGCTCGTCGAGGTGGCCGAACTGGCCGCCCGCGTCGATGCGCTCGAACGGCAGCACGAGTTCGTCGCAACACCACAGCACTTTCTGGACGTTCACCGAGTTGGCGCGTCCCCAGATTTTGATCATCCGGTGCTCTCTCCTTGGCAGCAAAAATGGGCGCGCGATGCGTCGGGTCGGCTGACGCGGGCGGCGCGCGGCGCGGCCCCGTTCGATGGGGCCAGGACCGCAACGATACACGATTCGCGCGGGGGTTTTGTTTCGTGACGGCAGCCGTCCAGCATATCGCGCTGCGCCTGCCTGGGCGCGCCGGCTGAAGTTGGCATGGTACTTACTGATGGCGCACAAGTCCGCGGCAATGTGCATGCGCTATGGTCACAACCCGGTAGATCGAGGGAACAGTGACATGACTAACCACGAGGTGTCTATTGCCTCATCGGCAGCGCCTGCCGCGCTGTTGGGCGACATTCGGGCATTGATCGAGGCGCCGCGTCAACGCGCCGTACTGGCGGTCAACGCGGAGCTGACCTTGCTGTTCTGGCGCATCGGCCGGCGCATTCATACGGAGGTGCTGGCCGGGCAGCGGGCCGGGTGCGGCGAGGAAATTCTGTCGACCCTGGCCACGCAGCTTGTGCGTGACCACGGGCGCAGTTTCGCGGATAAAAACCTGCGCCGCATGGTGTAGTTCGTGGTCGCGTTTCCGGACGAGTCAATTGTCGTGACACGGTCACGACAATTGAGCTGGTCGCATTTTGCGGCGCTGATTCCATTGAAAGACCCGCTCCAGCGGGACTATTGCGTGCAGATCGCCAGTGCCGAGCGCTGGATCACAGGGTAATGCGATTTGTTATGCAATCCTCAGTATAGAGGCGGCAACGTGCCGCTCGACCCGATTTATCACTTGGCGCGGCCGCAATAGCGGTACGGGAAGGCCCGCAGCGCGAGGCGGGCCGCCGCGCGCCTCAACCCCAGACCGACGCGCCGATCAGCGTGCCGGCGCGCGCTTGCGCATTCCACCAGATCACGCGCAGGAGCGGCGCGCGCTGCGCGATGTAGATGGCCTGCACCGGATCGCTCTCGATGAAATGCGTCACGCCGCAGCGCACCGCCGCCGCGGCCTTGTGCTCGGCGGCGCCCGAGGGCGTGTCGTCGTGCTCGCCAGGCGCGCGCATCATCAGCTCCAGATGCCCGAAGCCGTGGCGGTCGAGCCAGGCCTGGGTGCGCTCGCGGTCGATCTCGGGGCGGCCGGTGATGATCGCGCGCGCGTGCTTCAGGTCGATGTCGGGAATGCGCTCGAGCGGCAGCAGCGCGTCGCGCTCGGCGAGCGCCGCTTCGAGATTCTCGTCGTAGCGCGAGAGCGGAATGTCGGGCAGGAGAATGCCGTCGAGGTCGATCGCGTAGACCGTGTAATCGTGATCGTCGGCCATGCCCGTGCCTTCGCGCGCGCCGTCGCGCGACCAGTCGGCGCGATAGCGGTCGGTGTAGGCCTGGCGCTCCCACGGGAACAGCGCGAAATAGCCGCTCGCGTCGATCGAGTAGTCGGGGCGCAGGCGGCTCAGGTCGTCATAGGCGCCCGTGAGCGTGCGCACCACGAGGCCGTGCTCGCGCAGGAACGCGATGCAGTCCACGAGCGTGTGGCCGCGTCCGGCAATGTCCTCGCACACCAGCACTTTCGAGCCCGGCTCGGGCATGGGCAGCGTGGAATCCCAGCGCACTTCGCGCGTTTCGCGCGAGTAGCGCAGGAACGCGACGCTCGCGCCGGTCGCGTGCGAGACCATCAGCGCGAGCGGCGCGCCGCCGCGCAGGATGCCGACGACGGCGGCGAAATTTTCCTCGACCAGCAACGGCTGCAGCGATTCGACCCAATGGTCGAGCTGTTCGTAAGTGAGCGGAACGACGGGTTTGTTCATGGGGCGGGGATGGCAGTGCAATGACGGTCGGTTGCGCCGCGCCACCGCGTGCCACCGATGCGTGCACGGGCGAACCAGACGGCGAACGCGACATCTATTGTCGGATCAATGTTTGACGATATTATGCCTATGCTTGCCGGCTCATGCAGACCTCCACGGCGCGGGCCGCGCCAGGAGCACAGACAGGGCAAGGGGCCGGATCGTGCGGCCACGCTATGACCATACAATGAATTTTGCGCCAGGGGAGCGAGAGCCATGCAGCATCCAGTTGTCCGGCAAGATGGCCGGCCAGAAGACCGGCCCGCCTGCCGCGCGCGCCGGCGCTACACGGCTGCGCTCGCGGGCTGGCTGGCAATGGCTGCCGCGCCGGCTTCCCGGCCCGCGCTGGCGGCCTCGAACGGCTCGCTCCAGCTCGACGTGAACGGCGAAGTGCGCGTGACCAACAACGCCGCGCACAACGCCTATCACTTCGGCGCAGCGGCGCTGCTCAAGCTGCCGGCGCATTCGATCGTGACCTCCACCACCTGGACGCCGCGCTCCACTTTCACGGGGCCGCTGCTCTCGGACGTGCTCAGCACCGTGGGCGCCTATGGCAGCCAGATCGAGATCCACACCATCGACGACTACACCTGCGTCGTGCCCGTGGCCGACGCCGTGCGCTACGGCGCGGTGCTGGCCTACGAGATGAACGGCAAGCGCCTGAAGGTGAGCAATTTCGGCCCGCTATTCCTGATCTATCCGCGCGACCAGTTCCCGCTGGAGCTCGACGGCGCGGCGGGCGACGCCAAGTTCGCCTGGCAGATCGTTTCGATGACCATCAAGCAGTGAGAGGGTGATGCGACGTCCGCTGCGGCGCGTGCTGCATGTATTGATCTGGGTTGCCGCGCTGGTGCCGCCGGTGATGGCCGTGGGCTACCTGCTTTACGCGAACCTGCTCAATCCCAACGTGGTGCAACGCCTGACCGGCAACTACGACGGCCTCTATTGGGACGCCGCGCAAACGCAGATCGCCTATGCGCGCTTCGAAAGCCAGTTGCTGATCTATGCCGATGGCCTCGACCGCGACCTCGACAAGGTGCGGCTGCGCTATGAAGTCCTGCAGTCCAAGCTCAACGTGATGAAGGGCTCGACGCGCGAACTCGCGGGCAAATCCGATCTCTTGCGGCGCCAGCGCACCGATCTGGCCGCGATCGATCTCGCCATCGCGCCGTTCGACGACGAGATCGAGACGCTCGCCGAGAACCCCGAGCGCGCCGTGCCCATGCTGATGGCGCTCGACACGCACTGGACCCAGGTGACCGATCTCGCGCTGAGCCGGCGCTTCGCCGACGTGACCGAGCGCGAAGCCATCCGGCGCGACTTCATCGCGAAGCGCCGCGAACTGTTCGCGGCGGGTCTCGTGCTGCTGATGCTCTCGGCCGCAGCGGGGGTGCTGCTCGTGATGAACGGCTACCGGCGCACGCGCCTCATCCGGCAGCAGCACGCGGCGCTCGAGGCGGAGGCCCAGGCGAGCCGCGCCGCGCGCGAGGCGAGCATGGCCAAGGACGCGTTCCTCGGCATGATCAGCCACGAACTGCGCACGCCGCTGCATGCCATCGTGTCGTCGATCGAGCTGCTCGGCTTCAACTCGCATTCCGAGGCGGACGGCAAGGTGATCCAGCGGCTCGAAACCGCCGCGCGCCAGCTCGAGGCGCAGATGAAGGACCTCACCGACTACGCGCGCCTTGGCGCGGGCAAGCTCGAGTTGCGTCAGGAAGCGTTCGATGCGCGCGAGCTCCTGCAGTCGATCGTCGACGAAAACGAGCAGGCCGCGCTGGCGCGCGGCCTTGCGTTCGAGCACGCCTGCCACGGCCCGCAACAGGCTCTCGTGGCCGATCCGCACCGCATTCGCCAGATCGCCAACAATCTCGTGACCAACGCGATTCGCTATACCGAGCAGGGTTCGGTGCGCATCGAGTTCGTCACTGGCGTAGCGACGCCCGGCGTGGCGACGCCCGGCGTGGCGACGCCCGACGGTATGCCGCCCGCACAAACGTTGTCGATCATCGTGAGCGACACCGGGCCGGGCGTGTCCGCCGCGCAGATCCCGCTCATCTTCAAGGAGTTCACGCAGCTCGACACTTCGCGCTCGCGCCGCTACGAAGGCGCCGGCATGGGACTCGCGATCGTGCGCGGGCTCGTCGACCTGTTCGGCGGCACGATCGAAACCGATAGCCGCGTGGGCCGGGGCACGACCTTCACGGTGACGATACCCGTCACCGTGAAGGTCGTGGCGCCGGTGGCCGACCTGGCCGTGCCGCGTCCCCATGACGGGGCGCCGCAGCAGCAGGTGCTGGTGGTGGACGACAATCCGCTCGTGGGCGTGTCGCTTTGCGAGATGGTCGCGCACATGGGCTACGCGGCGCTCGCCGCGATCGACACGGATAGCGCGCTGGCCCGCCTCGACGAGACGCCATGCGATGTCGTGCTGCTCGATCTGCACATGCCGGGGCGCGACGGCTATGCGTTCATGGCGGAGCTGGAGACGAACGAGGGGGCGAGGGGCGAGCGTCCGCGCGTGATCGCCGTGAGCGCCGACGTAGCCGCGCTGGCGGCGGCTGCCGCCGACAGCGAGAGTCCGTTCTTCGACTTGCTGCCCAAGCCGGTGCACTACGAAGTGCTGCGCGCGGCGCTGCTGCGCGCGTTCGATGCGCCGCGCGCACCGCGCCCGGCCAGCCTGGCGCGCGAGAAGCTCGGGACCTGAGCGGCCGGAATGTGCCGGGGAACGGCGGACGCCGCCAGCGGCGCGGCATGCCAGTCTGGCCATGCCGTGGGTGTTAGCCGCGGAAGTTCGCTGCGGAACTCAGCCGCGGAACTCAGCCGCGATTGAGCCGCTTGGAAAGATCGGCGACGAGAATCGCCATGCGCGCCGGTTTTTCATAGCACGCCACGTTGTAGTGGCGCACCACCTGACTGATCTCCGACTCGCTCGCCTTGCCCGTGAGCAGCTCGCCGGTGAGCACGAAGATGGGCGCGTCGGGGTTTTCGGAAGCGCGCACCTTGCGGATGGCCTCGGCGGAAGTCTGGCTGCCGAACAGCCAGTCGATCACCACGCCATCGAACACGTTTTGCTCCAGCGCCTGCTCGAACGCGACGAGGCCGTAGAGCGCGTGCGCCGCGTAGCCGCTGTGCTCGAGATAGTCGCGCAGGTTGTCGGCGGAGGCCTGGTCGTCGTCCACCACGGCAATGAGCGGCTTGTCGGACTCGGCGCGGCGCGGATAGATCTCGATCTTGTGCACTTCGCGCGCGTTCTGGTAGAGCGCGCCGTCGGGGCGCACCACGCGCCATTGGCCCTGCCTCTCGTAGGCGACGAAGTCCGGGCGGCTGCCCGGCTCCACGGGCGCGCCAATCCAGGCCGTGCAGGCGAGCTCCACGGCGCTCACGCACAAGAGCGCTTCCTGCGCGCTCGCGCCCACCATGCCGGGGTCGAGCAACTGCGCGCCGAACAACTGCCCGGCAGGCTCGCCGAACGCTTCGGCTACTTTCTTGATTTGCGCGAGCGTCCACGGGCTGTTGCCGCGCAATTTGCGGTGCCCTTGCGAAAAGCTCAGGTCGAGAATCCGGCATAGCTCCGTCGTTTGCTGACGTTTGCCGATGCCGTGACGGCTCATCAGCTCGCGGACGCGTTCCGCGACCGCGGCCGAGTCGGTTGAAGGTTCAACGTTCGACATGCTGCAAATGGGGGAGGATCGAGGGTGATTTGGGCTAATTATCTCGTGCCGGGACGCTCGGCCAAGAATAAATAATTCTGACAGAGCGCGGGCGCGAAATATTCTAAACGCATGAGATTACAATTGCGAAAGCTTTTGATCGACAACATTCGATGACGAATATGGATGCGTGCGCAACAACCGTTCCTGGTTTCGCGGTGGCATCGGGGCGCTCACGCGAGCGTCTGCTCCCGGGTTTGCGACAATGTCCGTTTTACGCGAAATTCCCGCTGCGAGCCGCAGGTCTGTCCGCTGTCGCGGGCGGGGCCGCGATCGAGGGGAACTGGGCAGAATCGGGGCAAATTGGGCCGATACCGCGAGAAACCATTGAACGAATTCACGAGCAAACCGGCCGCCGAACCAGCGGCGCATGACGGCAGCGGCACATGCGCGCGCGCGATCCGCCATCGTGGCGTGCCGTACCACAGCCAATGGGGTAGCCCGGACTGGGTGGCGCGCATTGTCGAAGAGGGCGCGGACCCGTGCGACGACCCGGACTGGCGCGCGAGCGGTTTCGCGCTGCCCGGCGACTACCGCTTCTGGGCGAAGCGGCTATGCGGGCTGACTTGCTTCGAATCGGCGCTCGACTACTGGGGCATCGCCCACGCGCCGCGTGCCGGGCTGCTCGAAGAGGCGCTGCGCCATGGCGTCTACCGCCTGCGTGAGGACGGCGGCGTGGACGGGCTGATTTACCGGCCGTTCGCCGCGTGGGCCGAGGCGGCATTCGGCGTGCGCGTGGCGGTGATGACCGACGAGGGCATCGAGGCCAGCGCCGCGCGTCTGGATGCCGACACGCTCGCGATCGTCTCCGTGAGCCCCGAGATCCGCTATCCCGAGCGGGCGAACGCGCGTCAGGGCGGCCATCTGATCCTGCTGCACGGTTGCGGCAATGGCGGCGTGTGGTTCCACAATCCGTCGGGTGTCGCGCCGTATCAGGCCGATGCCTGGCTGCCTTACGAAACCGTCGCGCGTTTTCATGCGCGGCGGGGAATGGCGCTTACGCGGGTGGCGACTTCCGGTTCTTCCGCGACACAAGCTCGCACCGTCTGATCTTGTCAGCGGGCTGCGTTGGATATACATTTATCGATGTATATCTTGGGAGCCAGTCATGCAGGTCGCCAAATGGGGCAATAGCCTCGCGGTCCGTCTTCCCGCCAGCCTCGTGGAAGCACTCGAGCTTCGGGAAGGGGACGACATCGAGATCATTGTCGATGACCCGCGTACCTTTGCCGTGCGCCGGAAAGCGGGACCGGATGAGTTGCTTGCGCGGTTACGGCATCTTCGCGGCAAGCTGCCGGCGGATTTCAAGTTCAGCCGCGACGAGGCGAACGAGCGTGGCTGAGCGCGCGAAGCTGTTCGTCGACAGCAATGTCGTGCTGTATCTGCTCTCGGCCGATACGAGCAAGGCCGAGCAAGCGGAAGCCTTGCTCCGGCAGCGGCCCGCCATCAGCGTGCAGGTACTCAATGAGGTCACCCACGTATGCAGGCGCAAGCTCGGCATGGCGTGGAGCGAAATCGGGCCGTTTCTCGACGTGATCAAGCGCCTCTGTCATGTTGTGCCGCTCACCGTCGATGTGCACGATGACGCCCGGCGCCTCGCCGAGCGCTATGGGCTGAGCTTTTACGATGCCTGCATCGTCGCGGCAGCGCGGATAGAGGGATGCCACGCGCTCTACACAGAAGACATGCATCACGGATTGATCGTCGAGGACAGCCTGACGTTGCGCCACCCTTTCGCGCCAGCTTGACCCCCACCACGATCAGGCCGGCTGCAACCCGCCCAGCAATTGCCGCACGCGCGACAGATCGCGATTGATCGCGCCGGCGTCCTCGAACAGCGCCGCGAGCCAGTCGACGAACACGCGCACGCGCGGCGAGACCTGGCGCGACTTCACGAACGCGACCGAGACCGGCGTGGGCAGCGGCTTCCACTGCGGCAGCACCTCGACGAGCGCGCCGCTGTCGAGATAGCGCTGCGCCGCGAGCAGCGGCGGCTGGACCAGCCCGTAGCCTTGCAGGCCGCAGGTGAGGTAGGCGAATTCGTCGGAGACGTGCACGAAGCCGTCCACCTTCACCTTGGTCGCGCTGCCGTCCACTTCGAAATCGAACTCGAAGGGGCGGCCCGTGAGCGGCGAAAGAAAATTCACCACGGGATGCCGCGCGAGATCGTCGAGCGACTGCGGCGCGCCATGGCGCGCGAGATACGCGGGGCTCGCGCAGGTCACGTGCTCGAGCACGCCGAGGCGTCGCGCGGCGAGCCCCGAGTCGGGCAATTCGCCGAGTTGGATGCTGCAATCCACGCCTTCGCCAACGAGGTCGACGTTGCGCAGGCTCACGCCGATCACGAGATCGATTTGCGGATAGCGCTCGTGAAAGTCGTCGAGCGCCGGCAGCACGATCGCGTTGGCGATCAGCCCCGGCATTTCCACGCGCAGCCGCCCGCCGATCGCGCTGGGCGACTGGCGCACGCTGGCTTCGGCATCGTCGATGTCGGCGAGAATGCGCGCGGCGCGCTCGTAGTACGCGGCGCCTTCGGGCGTGAGCGAAAGACGGCGCGTCGTGCGCACCAGCAATTGCGTGCCGAGCAGCGCTTCGAGGTTCTGCATCAAGGTGGTCGCGCTGGCGCGCGGCATGTCGAGCGATTGTGCGGCTTTGGTGAAGCTGTTGGTATCGACGATGCGAATGAAGGTGCGCATCGCCTGAATGCGGTCGATCACGGGCTTTGCTCCTGGCTAACGGGCCAAATAACAGGCTAAAACGGCTGGAACGAAATCCGCGTTACGGCAGAAAAGAGTGAGCCGCGGCGTTTGCTCAAATGGCAAAAGCGCGCCGCGGTGCCGGCGTCTCGCGGAATGGACGCGCGGCGGTTAGCGAAGCCAATCGGGTAAAGCGGTAAAAGCGGTTTCTGGGCGGCGCGCGCCTCGCGTGAGGCAGCGCCGCTCGACTACGTGAGGCCGGAAAAAGCAGGCCCCGGCACGAAGAGGCTGGGTGGGCCGTCAGGGACAGACGGCCCGGCGGGAGCAGGTGTTACGTCGGGCGTCAGAGGTCGTTCACTGGCGCAGCGAATCGAGGTCGATCACGAAGCGGTACTTCACATCGCTCTTGAGCATGCGCTCGTAGGCGTTGTTGATGTCCTGCATCTTGATCATTTCGATGTCCGATGTAATGCCATGCTGCCCGCAGAAGTCCAGCATTTCCTGTGTTTCTGCAATGCCGCCGATCAGCGAGCCCGCGAGACGGCGGCGCTTGAAGATCAGGTTGAACACTTGCGGCGACGGGTGATCGTGCTCGGGCGCGCCCACCAGCGTCAGCGTGCCGTCACGCTTGAGCAGCTCGATGAACGGGTTCAGGTCGTGCTGCGCGGCCACCGTGTTGACGATCAGATCGAAGCTGTTGGCGTGCGCCTGCATCTGCTCCGGGTCTTTCGAGATCACCACTTCGTCGGCGCCGAGGCGCTTGCCGTCTTCGATCTTCGAAGGCGAGGTGGTGAACAGCACCACGTGCGCGCCCATCGCATGCGCGAGCTTCACGCCCATGTGGCCGAGCCCGCCGAGGCCCACGATGCCGACCTGCTTGCCGGGGCCCGCGCCCCACGTGCGCAGCGGCGAGTACGTGGTGATGCCCGCGCATAGCAGCGGCGCGGCGCCCGCGGGATCGAGGTTTTCGGGCACGCGCAGTACGAAGGCTTCGTCCACCACGAGTTGCGTGGAATAGCCGCCGTAGGTGAGCTCGCCGCTCACGCGGTCGACGCCGTTATAGGTGCCGACGAAGCCGTTCTCGCAATACTGTTCGAGGCCTTCCGCGCAGCTCGCGCAGGTGCGGCACGAGTCGACGAGACAACCCACGCCCACGAGCTCGCCCACCTTGAAGCGCGTGACGTTCTTGCCCACTTCGGTCACGCGGCCGACGATCTCGTGGCCCGGCACGACCG
>JAITTX010000367.1 GCA_031286755.1 Paraburkholderia sp. | reverse complement strand
GGTTTCGTAGAACGCGGCGAGGCTGCTCGCGCGCACGACGTATTCGACCGTCTCCGGCAGGCTCATCTGCTGCGTTTCGGCGCGCATCTTCGCGATCAGCGTCGCGAACGCGCCGAGGCTCGATCCCGCCTTGCCCGTGACGTAAGGCACGGCCGCTGCCATCGAACAGTTATAGAGACGCGCGGCGTCGGCGAGTTGTTCGATCGAGCGCGCACCGATGCCGCGCGTCGGGAAATTGACGACGCGCGCGAACGCGGTGTCGTCGTTGGGGTTGTCGATCAGGCGCAGATACGCGAGCGCATGCTTCACTTCCTGGCGCTCGAAGAAGCGCAGGCCGCCATACACCTTGTACGGCACGCCCGCGTTCACGAGCGTGTGCTCGATCGTGCGCGACTGCGCGTTGCTGCGGTAGAGAATGGCGATCTCGTTGCGCGCGAGCCCCTGATTGATGAGCGCGCGAATCTCCTCGACGATCCAGCCCGCTTCCTGCGAGTCGGTGGCCGCCTCGTAGACGCGCACCGGCTCGCCGTGGCCCGCGTCGGTGCGCAGGTTCTTGCCGAGGCGGCGCGAGTTATGCGCGATCAGATAGTTCGCGGCATCGAGAATATGACCGTGCGAGCGGTAGTTCTGCTCGAGCTTGATCATGTGCTTCACGCGGAACTCGTTCTCGAAGTCGCGCATGTTGCCGACGTTCGCGCCACGGAACGCGTAGATCGACTGGTCGTCGTCGCCCACGGCGAAGATCGCGTTGCCCGGCCCCGCGAGCAGCTTGAGCCACGCGTACTGAAGCTTGTTGGTGTCCTGGAACTCGTCGACGAGGATGTCGCGAAAGCGCGCCTGGTAGTGCGCGCGCAGCGGCGGGTTGTAGGCGAGTAGCTCGTAGCAGCGCAGCAGCAGCTCGGCGAAGTCAACCACGCCCTCGCGCTGGCACTGCTGGTCGTAGGCTTCATAGAGCTCGACGAACTTGCGGTTGAAGTTGTCCGTGACGTCGACGTCTTTCGGCCGCAGGCCCTGCTCCTTGGCGTTGTTGATGAAGTACTGCAGGTTCTTCGGCGGGTACTTTTCGTCGTCGATGTTCAGGCCCTTCATCAGACGCTTGATGGCCGAAAGCTGGTCGGCCGTGTCGAGGATCTGGAAGGTCTGCGGCAGGCCGGCATCGCGGTAGTGCGCGCGCAGCATGCGGTTGCACAGGCCGTGGAAGGTGCCGATCCACATGCCGCGCGTGTCGATGGGCATCATCGCCTGCAGGCGGCTCATCATTTCGCGCGCGGCCTTGTTCGTGAAGGTCACGGCAAGGATCGTCATCGGCGAGGCGAGGCCTTGCTGGATCAGCCACGCAATGCGCGTGATGAGCACGCGCGTCTTGCCGCTGCCGGCCCCGGCCAGAATGAGCGCCGGTTCGTTCGGCAACGTGACGGCGGCGTGTTGTTCGGGGTTCAGGTTCGCGAGCAGTTCGGGCATGAAATGAGGGGCGCAAAGAAGGCCGCAAGGAAAGCCGCGAGCAAAAGACACCAGCGGGCGCCAGCGCGGCGGGCTTTGAAGTAGACCATCATTATAAAGGCCATGCCGGCCATGGACCGGGCCGCGGCCCGGGCTGACGGCGCTTCCCCTTATAATCGAAGGTTTTCAGCATCTTTTTTCGGCAGATTCCACCCATGAGCGACAGCACGCTAGCGAAAAGCTTCGAGCCGCAGACGATCGAAGCCCACTGGGGCCCCGAATGGGAGCGCCGCGGTTATGCCGCCGCGACCCTCACGCCCGGCCGCGCCAACTTCTCGATCCAGTTGCCGCCGCCCAACGTCACCGGCACGCTGCACATGGGCCACGCGTTCAACCAGACGATCATGGACGGCCTCGCGCGCTACCACCGCATGCTCGGCGAGAACACCCTGTGGGTGCCGGGCACGGACCACGCGGGTATCGCCACGCAGATCGTGGTCGAGCGCCAGCTCGACGCCCAGAAGATCTCGCGCCACGACCTCGGCCGCGAAAAGTTCGTCGAGCGCGTGTGGGAATGGAAGCAGCAGTCGGGCTCGACCATCACGGGCCAGGTGCGGCGCCTGGGCGCCTCGATCGACTGGTCGCGCGAATACTTCACGATGGACGACAAGATGTCGGCCGCCGTGCGCGACGTGTTCGTGCGCCTCTATGAGCAGGGCCTGATCTATCGCGGCAAGCGCCTCGTGAACTGGGACCCGGTGCTGCTCACCGCCGTCTCGGACCTCGAAGTGGCGAGCGAAGAGGAAAACGGCCATCTCTGGCACCTGAGCTACCCGCTCGCGGACGGCTCGGGCCATCTCACGGTCGCCACCACGCGCCCGGAAACCATGCTCGGCGACACGGCCGTGATGGTCCACCCCGAAGACGAGCGCTACGCGCACCTGATCGGCAAGATGGTGAAGCTGCCGCTCACGGACCGCGAGATCCCCATCATCGCCGACGAATACGTGGATCGCGAGTTCGGCACGGGCGTCGTGAAGGTCACGCCCGCGCACGACTTCAACGACTACCAGGTGGGCCAGCGCCACGGCCTGCCGATGATCGAGATCCTCACGCTCGACGCGAAGATCAACGACAACGCGCCTGAAAAGTATCGCGGCCTCGACCGCTTCGAGGCGCGCAAGCAGGTGGTGGCCGACTTCGAGGCGCTGGGCCTGCTCGAGTCGGTGCAGCCGCACAAGCTCATGGTGCCGCGCGGCGACCGCACCGGCGTCGTGATCGAGCCGATGCTCACCGACCAATGGTTCGTGGCCATGACCAAGCCCGCGCCCGAAGGCACCTTCAATCCCGGCAAATCGATCACCGAAGTCGCGCTCGAGGTGGTGCGCAACGGCCAGATCAAGCTGGTGCCGGAGAACTGGACGACCACGTACAACCAGTGGCTCGAAAACATTCAGGACTGGTGCATTTCGCGTCAGCTCTGGTGGGGCCACCAGATCCCGGCCTGGTACGGCGAGAACGGCGAGATCTTCGTCGCGAAGAGCGAGGAAGAGGCGCGCGCGCAGGCCGACGCCAAGGGCTACAAGGGCGCACTCAAGCGCGACGAAGACGTGCTCGACACGTGGTTCTCGTCGGCGCTCGTGCCGTTCTCATCGCTCGGCTGGCCGCAGGAGACGCCTGAACTGAAGGCCTTCCTGCCCTCCTCCGTGCTGGTCACGGGCTTCGACATCATCTTCTTCTGGGTCGCGCGCATGGTCATGATGACCACGCACTTCACCGGCAAGGTGCCCTTCGACACGGTCTACGTGCACGGCCTCGTGCGCGACGCCGAAGGCCAGAAGATGTCCAAGAGCAAGGGCAACACGCTCGACCCGATCGACATCGTCGACGGCATCGAGCTCGAAGCGCTCGTTGCCAAGCGCACCACGGGCCTCATGAACCCGAAGCAGGCCGCGACCATCGAAAAGAAGACGCGCAAGGAGTTCCCGAACGGCATCCCCGCCTTCGGCACCGACGCGCTGCGCTTCACGATGGCCTCGATGGCCACGCTCGGCCGCAATGTGAACTTCGACCTCGCGCGCTGCGAGGGCTATCGCAACTTCTGCAACAAGCTCTGGAACGCCACGCGTTTCGTGCTGATGAACTGCGAGGGCCAGGACTGCGGTTTCAGCAAGCCAGGCCCCTGCGCGCCGGGCGATTGCGAACCGGGCGGCTACACGCACTTCTCGCAGGCCGACCGCTGGATCGTCTCGCTCCTGCAGCGCGTGGAAGCCGAAGTCGCGAAGGGTTTCGCCGACTATCGCTTCGACAACGTGGCCAACGCCATATATAAGTTCGTCTGGGACGAATACTGTGACTGGTACCTGGAGCTCGCGAAGGTGCAGATCCAGACCGGCACGCCCGAGCAGCAGCGCGCCACGCGGCGCACGCTGTTGCGCGTACTGGAGACGGTGCTGCGCCTCGCGCACCCGGTGATTCCGTTCATCACCGAGGCGCTGTGGCAGAAGGTGGCGCCGCTCACCGACGCGTACCCCCAGGGCGCGGCCGAGGGCGAAGCATCGATCATGATGCAGCGCTACCCGCTGGCCGAGCCGAAGAAGATCGACGAAGCCGCCGAGCAGTGGGCCGCCGACCTGAAGGCCGTGATCGACGCCTGCCGCAACCTGCGCGGCGAGATGAGCCTCTCGCCCGCCACGAAGGTGCCGCTGCTGGTGACGGGCAACGCGGAGCGCCTCGCGTCGTTCGCGCCCTATGCGCAAGCGCTCGCGAAGCTCTCGGAGGTCCAGATCATCGCCGACGAAGCCGCGCTCGACGCCGCCTCGGCGGGCGCGCCGGTTGCTATTGTGGGGACGGACAAGCTCGTGCTGAAGGTGGAGATCGACGTGGCAGCCGAGCGCGAGCGTCTCTCGAAGGAAATCGCGCGACTGACGAATGAAGTGACGAAGTGCAATGCCAAGCTGGGAAATGACAGTTTTGTTGCAAAAGCTCCTCCCGCGGTGGTTGAGCAGGAGCAGAAGAGGCTGGCAGAATTTCAGGCAACGCTGGGCAAGCTGACCGCGCAACTCGCGCGGCTGCCTGCCTGAATCGGCTAAGGTGGGGTCTGGCGGCGCGCGCGGCGCCAGACTCGCCAGGACCAGGACTATAGACATGCTAAAAGTTACCAAAGCGGTATTCCCTGTGGCGGGCCTCGGCACGCGCTTTCTTCCCGCCACCAAGGCCAGCCCGAAGGAAATGCTCCCGGTCGTCGACAAGCCACTGATCCAGTACGCGGTCGAGGAGGCTGTCGCAGCCGGCATCACCGAAATGATCTTCGTGACGGGCCGCAGCAAGCGCGCGATCGAAGACCACTTCGACAAATCGTACGAGATCGAGGCCGAGCTCGAAGCGCGCGGCAAGGAAAAGCTGCTCGAGCTGGTGCGCAACATCAAGCCGAACAACGTCGACTGCTTCTACGTGCGCCAGCCCGAAGCGCTGGGTCTGGGCCACGCCGTGCTGTGCGCGGAAAAGCTCGTGGGCGACAACCCGTTCGCCGTGATTCTCGCCGACGACCTGCTCTACGGCACGCCGCCCGTCATGCAGCAGATGGTCGAGGTGTTCGACCACTACCATAGCTCGGTGCTGGGCGTGGAAGAGATCCCGCCCTCGGAAACGCGCTCGTACGGCATCGTCGACGGCAAGGAGTGGGAAGACTCGATCGTCAAGCTTTCGGGCATCGTCGAAAAGCCGGCGCCCGAAGTCGCGCCGTCGAACCTCGGCGTGGTGGGCCGCTACGTGCTCAAGCCGCGCATTTTCGAGCACCTGCGCGCGCTCAAGCCGGGCGCGGGCGGCGAGCTCCAGCTCACCGACGCCATCGAGTCGCTGCTCGCCGACGAGCAGGTGCTCGCGTACAAGTATCACGGCACGCGCTTCGACTGCGGCAGCAAGCTCGGCTACCTGAAGGCGACCGTGGAATTCGCGCTGCGCCACCCTGAAGTGGCCGGCGATTTCGCGGAGTATCTGCGCACGCGCAAGCCGGAACTGGAAGGCTAAGCAGCACCAGCCAGGCGCCGGGAGCACGCTGGCGCCCCACACCGCGATAAAAAAGCCCGCAATCTCACGATTGCGGGCTTTTTTCATGCGCCGCGCGAGCGTAGCGCGCCGGCCGTTTCAGCGGCGGCGCATCAGGAACACGAAGGTTTTGTCCTGCTGCGAGCTTTCCACGATCTCGTTGCCCGTCTGCCTGGCGAAGGCGGCGAAATCGCGCTGCGAACCGGGATCGGTGGCCAGCACCTTGAGAATCTGGCCGCTTTCCATGTCGGCGAGCGCCTTCTTGGCGCGCAGGATCGGCAGCGGGCAGTTCAGCCCACGCGCATCCACTTCCTTGTGAACCTGAATCTGCATCGGGTTGGATCCTTCGTTGGCGCGCCGCCTCGGCGGACGGCGCTGGGTGCGTCACGGATAGCAGCGATTTTACCGCAGCCGCGTACAACGGCGCTTGCGCCCTCTTTGCACCCAATTTTCACCCTCCCCGCACACCCCTTGCGCAGCCTGCGCGCCCTCGCGCCTCAGAGCGTCACCGCCTGCCCCGTGCGCAGCGACTCGCGCAGCGCGGAGCCGATGCGCGTCGCCTCCAGCGCGTCCTCCAGCGTCGCGCCCTGCGCTGAGCCGTCCATCGTCCCGGCCGCCCCGCCCTGGCATGCACGCACCGCCGCGACGAACGCCTGGGCCTCGGCGAGGAATGCCTCCTCGAAGCGCTCGAAGAAAGTTGGCGTGCACTCGCTGCGCACGCCGTGCGCATCATGGATCTCCACCCGGTTCGCGCGCGGCACGCGGCCGATCGCGAGCGCACCAGCCGTGCCGATCACCTCGCTCGAAGTGTCGTTGCCGTGCGCCATGGTGCGCGACGCATAGAACATCGCGAGCTTGCCGCCTTCGAACTCGCAGATCGCGACGCCGTTGTCGACATCGCCGAATTCGCGCAAGCCCTCGTGCAGCGCGACCGCGCCCGCCGCGAAGACGCGCGTGGCGCGCGGCTTGCCGAGAAGCCAGCGCGCGACGTCGATGTCGTGCACGGTGCAGTCGAGGAAGATGCCGCCCGAGGTGGGCGCGAAGCGCACGAAGAATCCGTCCGGGTCGTTGAGATCGCAGGTTTGCGAGCGCACGAGAAAGGGCCGGCCGATCGCTCCGGCGCGCACCTTCGCAAATGCGTCGTGATAACTCGGGTCGAAACGGCGCATGAAGCCGATCGTCACCTGCTGGCCGGGAAAGCGCCGCGCCTGCGCGACCACGCGCTCGCACTCGCCCACGTCGAGCGAAAGTGGCTTCTCGCAGAACACGTGCTTGCCCGCGCGCAACGCCTCGACGATCTGTTGTGCATGCAGCGCCGATGGCGTCACGAGCCATATGGCGTCCACCGATGCATCGGCGAGCAACTCGGCGTAGTCGCGATAAGGCCGTGTCTCGGGCAACACATCGCGCGCCCACGCCAGATCCTCCGCGAGCGGGCTGCATGCCGCCGCCAGCGTCGCCCCGGGCACGCGATACGCGAGATTCTGTGCGTGCCGCCGCCCGAGCCGCCCCAGTCCCGCCACACCCACGCGCAACGGCCGGGCTCGTTCGTTCGCCTGCATGATCCGTCTCCTTTGCCCCTTCTTCGGCATCCTGCCTATCTGGCACGCGCCGCGCTTCGCGCACGACGCCACTCGCCCCTCACTCAGGCGACCGGATCACGCCCCCAGCTTCACCACCCGGCCCTCGCGCCACGAGAGCGCCGCCGCCTCCGCCAGCTCCAGCGCCTTGAGGCCGTCAGCCACGCTCGTGCGCACCGGCGTGCCCTCTGTGACGGCTTCGTAAAAGTGCGCCATCTCGCGTGCATACGCCGCCCGATAGCGCTCGAGAAAAAACGCCTCCGGCACATCCTGCGCCACCGCGCTTTTCGTCCACGCCACCACTTCCGTGGGCTTCATATTGCCCGCCTGGAGCATGCCTTCGCTGCCCAGAATCTCGAAGCGCTGGTCGTAGCCATAGGCCGCGCGCCGCGCCGTGTTGATCTGGCAAAGGCGGCCGCGTTTCGTGCGGATCGTGACGGCGGTGGAATCGATGTCGCCCGCCTCGGCAATCGCCGGATCGGCAAGGCAACTGCCCGTGGCATGCACGGTCTCGGCTTCGTCGTCGAGAATCCAGCGGCAGATGTCGAAGTCATGGATCAGCATGTCCTTGAAGATGCCGCCCGAATGCTTGATGTACTCCACAGGCGGCGCGCCCGGGTCGCGGCTCGTCACGATCAGCATTTCGGGCACGCCGATCTCGCCCGCGTCGAGACGCGCCTTGAGCGCGGCAAAGGTAGGATCGTAGCGGCGCTGAAAGCCGATCATGGCGACCACGCCTGCGCGCGCGACAGCCTCGGCGCACTCGCGCGCCCGCCCGATGGCGAGATCGACGGGCTTCTCGCAGAAGATATGCTTGCCCGCCGCCGCCGACTTCAAGATCAGTTCGGAATGCGTATCGGTTGATGAGCAGATCACCGCCGCGTCGATCGAGGCATCGCCGAATGCGCCGTCCACGTCGGCCACCTGCGCGCCGTGCTGCGCCGCGAGCGCGGCCGCCGCCTCGCGGTTCACGTCGACCACGTACTTCAGGCGCACGCCGGGCTGGCGCGCGAGATTCGCCGCATGAATGCGGCCGATGCGGCCCGCGCCGAATACCGCCACGTTCACGGCCACATTCACTGCGGCATCCGGCGTCCTTACTTCAGTCATCGTATCCTCCAGGGTCGGTCGATTCTTCCACGTTGAGTTCGAGCCGGTACGCAAGCGCCACGAACAGCGCCTGGCACAGGCAAAACGTGCTCGTCAGCGAGCGGAACGCGAACGCGCTCCCCTCCTTCACATAGAGTTGCGCGTCGGCGTGACGCGCGAGCGGGGAAAGCTGGCTATCGGTAATGACCAGCGTCTTCGCCTGGTGCTGCTGCGCCACGCGCAGGCAGTACTGCGTCTCTTTGCCGTAGGGCGCGAAGCTGATGGCGATCACCACGTCCCCCTTCCTCACGCTGCGAATCTGCTCGTGATACATGCCGCCCAGGCCCGAGACCAGATGCACGCGCTTTCGCGTGTGCTGCAACGCGTAGACGATATAGCTCGCCACCGCGAACGAGCGGCGCACGCCGATCACGTAGATGTTGTCCGCGTGCTCGAGCATCTTCACCGCGGCGTCGAACTGCGCGTCGTCGAGCCCGGCCTCCAGTTCGTCGAGACCGTTGCGGCACGCGCCGATGAATTCGCGCGCCACCGCGCCGCCGAGGTCCGGGCTCGCGTTGCCGTCCTTCGCCTCGATCAGCTGGCGTATGCGTTGCTGATAGCTCGTGGCCGACGCGCCCTGCCCCGCATAGGCCTGACGAAACACCGCCTGCAAATCGGAGAAGCCCGAAAAGCCGAAGCGCTGCGCGAACCGCACCACCGCCGACGGATGCACGCCGCAGCTCGCGGCAATGTCGCTCGTGCGCGCCATCATGACGCTCGCCCGGTTCTGCTCGATATAAGTCGCGACGTTCTTCAACTGCCGTGGCAGCGCCTCGTACTCGTGTGCGATGCGCTGCATCAATTCGTCCACGCCCGCTACGGCGTCGCTGGTTTCATCGGCCATGATCTTTTTCCCTTGTGCCTGCCGCAGTGCCGCAAACCCTTACTGGGCCTGCTTCGCACGACACGCTGACGGAGCCGATTATAGGCACTGCCTAATGCGATTGGAACAAATTTTCCATTTTTATTTGCAATGAAATTTTTGTTGCAACTCGCCAGGCGATCGCCTACTCTTGTCGATGAGCGAAGCGGCAACGCAGGTCGCGCGGCGCTCACCCCAAGAACGAACGACAGACCGAGAAAGGTGGAGACTATGACGCAACGCAAGGGCAAGACCGTGCTCCGAAGGTTGGCCGCAGCGCTCGCGCTGGCAGCGGGACTGAGCAGCTTCTTTGTGCTGGGCGCGCAACCGGCGCACGCCGCCGACGCGCATTTCGTGCTGATCAGCCACGCGCCGGATTCGGACTCGTGGTGGAACACCATCAAGAACGCCATCAAGCAGGCCGACGAAGACTGGAACGTCGAGACCGACTACCGCAATCCGCCCAACGGCGACATCGCCGACATGGCCCGCCTGATCGAGCAGGCCGCCGCGCGCAATTACGACGGCGTCATCACCACCATCGCCGACTACGACGTGCTGAAGAGCTCCATCGGCAAGGTCACGGAAAAGAAGATCCCGCTCGTCACGATCAATTCCGGCACCGAGGAGCAAAGCGCGCAACTCGGCGCCATCATGCACGTGGGCCAGCCCGAATACGTGGCGGGCCACGCGGCCGGCGAAAAGGCCAAGGCCGCGGGCGTGAAATCGTTCCTCTGCGTGAACCACATCGCCACCAATACCGTTTCGTTCGACCGTTGCCGCGGCTTTGCGGACGCCATCGGCGTGAACTACAAGACCTCGACGATCGATTCCGGCCAGGACCCGACCGAAATCCAGTCGAAGGTGAGCGCGTATCTGCGCAACCATCCGAACACGGGCGCGATCCTCACGCTCGGTCCGGTGCCTGCCGCGGCCACCCTCAAGGCGGTGCAGCAGATGGGCCTCGCGGGCAAGATCTACTTCTGCACCTTCGACTTCTCCGACGAGATCGCCAAGGCGATTCGCGCCGGCACGATCCAGTTCGCCATCGACCAGCAGCCGTATCTGCAGGGCTATATCCCGGTGGCCGTGCTGGCGATCGTGAAGAAGGACCATACGACCGATCCGGCGAAGATCCGCCAGATCCTCGAAGCCAATCCCAAGTTCAAGCAGCGCCTCGAAACCTACGGCCTGCAGCCCTCGTACGGGCCGCGCAATATCCGCTCGGGCCCGGGTTTCATCACCAAGGAGAACCTCGACAAGGTTGTGAAGTACGCGGGCCAGTACCGCTGATCCCGCTGGGCTTACGCGTTTTTTCGCTTTTTTCGTCAGTCACGCGCGGCGGCGGGGCGGTGCCACCGGCCCGCCTCACGCTCACCGCGCCGCGCGTCGATTGCCGGGCCTCGCACGCCGCTTGCGGCACCTGCGCCCGGGCATCCGCAACTGCAAGGGACCGCACCGGGCGCTTTGCCGGGTGGGGTCGACACAAGGAGTCATCATGGGTGTAGCCGGCAAACACTTCCCCTCGCATGCAACGGACGGCGCGCAGGACCCGCGCGCAAGCCAGCCGTCGCCGGCGGGACCAGGAGCCACCGACGAGCGCGTGCGGCGCGAATCGTGGTTTGGGCATCTGCTCGGCCGCCCCGAATTCGCCGCGATTTCCGGCACCGTGCTCGTGTTCGCCGTGTTCGCGATCGGTGCGGGCGGCTCCGGCATGTTCGATCTCGACGGCGTGATGAACTGGTCACAAGTGGCCGCTTATTTAGGCATCCTTTCCGTGGGCGCCTGCCTGCTGATGATCGCCGGCGAATTCGACCTCTCGATCGGCTCGATGATCGGCTTTGCCGGCATGATGGTGGCCATTCCCACCATGTACTTCCACTGGCCCATCGCGCTGTCCATCCTGTTCGCGTTCGCGGGCTGCACCGCGCTCGGCGCGTTGAACGGCTACCTCGTGATGCGCACGCGGCTGCCCTCGTTCATCGTCACGCTCGCGTTCCTGTTCATCCTGCGCGGCCTCACGCTCGCGCTCTCGATCATGTTCGCCGACCGCACCATCGTCTCGGGCGTGGGCGACGTCGCGAAGGCCGACTACGTGACCAACCTGCTCTTTCACGGCACTGCGTTCAAGGGCCTCTTCGTGGCGCTCGGGCACATCGGCATCGTCAAGATGCTCGACAACGGCCAGCCGCTCGTGCCGGGCGTGCCGAAGGTCATTCTCTGGTGGTTCGCGCTCGTTGCCATCGGCGCGTTCACGCTCGCCAAGACGCGCTACGGCAACTGGATCCTCGCCGTGGGCGGCGACGCCAACGCCGCGAAAAACGTGGGCGTGCCGGTCAAGCGCGTGAAGATCTCGCTCTTCATGCTGACCGCGTTCTGCTCGTGCCTGTTCGCAGTGCTGCAGGTGTGCGACATCGGCTCGGCCGCCGCCGACCGCGGCCTGCAAAAGGAGTTCGAGGCCATCATCGCCGCGGTGATCGGCGGCACGCTGCTCACGGGCGGCTACGGCTCGGTGATCGGCGCGGCGTTCGGCGCGCTCATCTTCGGCGTCGTGCAGATCGGCATCACCTATACCAACATCGACTCGGACTGGTTCCGCGTCTTCCTTGGCGTGATGCTGCTCATCGCCGTGCTCTTCAACCACTATGTGCGCCGCCGCGTCGCGCAATCGTAAGCCGGAGGCCGACATGACCGAATCACACAACAGCGCGCAAAACAGCGCCGCGAACGGGACTGCAACCCCTGACGCAAACGGCGACACGATCCTCGCCCTGGAGAACGTCAGCAAGTACTTCGGCAAGGTCATCGCGCTCAACAACGTCACGCTGCGCTTAAAGCGCGGCGAGGTGCACTGCCTGCTCGGCGACAACGGCGCGGGCAAGTCCACGCTCATCAAGACGCTGGCCGGCGTGCACGCGCCTACCTCGGGCCAGTATTTCGTGGATGGCAAGCCCGTGCGCTTCGATTCGCCGAAAGACGCGCTCGACCTCGGCATCGCGACCGTCTACCAGGATCTCGCGCTGGTGCCGCTGCTCTCGGTGGCGCGCAACTTCTTCATGGGCCGCGAGCCGCAAAAGAAGCTCTTCGGCTTCATCAACGTGATGGATCTCGATGCGAGCGCAACCATTGCGAAAGAGCGCCTTTCGGAAATGGGCATCAACGTGCGCGACCCGCATCAGGCCATCGGCACGATGTCGGGCGGCGAGCGCCAGTGTCTCGCGATCGCGCGAGCCATTCACTTCGGCGCGCGCGTGCTGATTCTCGACGAGCCCACGGCCGCGCTCGGCGTGAAGCAAAGCTTCAACGTGCTCAAGCTGATCCACAACGCGCGCGCCAAAGGCATCTCGGTGATCTTCATCACGCACAACGTGCATCACGCCTACCCCATCGGCGACTCGTTCACGCTGCTCAATCGCGGCCGCTCGCTCGGCACGTATACGAAGGAAACCATCAGCAAGAACGAAGTGCTCGACATGATGGCAGGCGGCGCGGAGATGCAGAAGATGATTGCCGAACTCGACGGCGCGACCATTTGAGGCGCGCATCGCCGCCAAAGCGGACGCCGAACCGGCTTCGAGCCGGCTGCGCACCGAGACCGAACACGACAGGAATGCTCATGGCCCTCCCCAGCACCACCCCTTCGCGCTTCGCGAGCGCACGCAGCCGCGACATCGTCTGCCTCGGCCGGCTTGGCGTGGATCTCTACGCGCAGCAAGTCGGCGCGCGGCTCGAAGACGTCTCCACCTTCGCCAAGTATCTCGGCGGCTCGTCGGCGAACATCGCGTTCGGCTGCGCGCGGCTCGGCTTGAAAGCGGCCATGCTCACGCGCGTGGGCGACGACCACATGGGGCGCTTTCTCACCGAAACGCTCGCGAAGGAAGGCTGCGACACGAGTCACGTGCGCATCGACCCCGAGCGGCTCACCGCGCTCGTGCTGCTCGGCCTGAAAGACCGCGACACCTTCCCGCTCATCTTCTATCGCGAGAACTGCGCCGACATGGCCGTCGATGCCAGCGACTTCGACGAGGCCTTCATTGCCTCGTCGAAAGCGCTGCTCATCACCGGCACGCATTTCTCGACCGAGCAGGTGAACCGCGCGAGCCTGGCCGCGCTCGACCACGCCCGCCGCAACAATGTGCGCACCGTGCTCGACATCGACTATCGCCCGGTGCTCTGGGGCCTGACCGGCAAGGCCGACGGCGAGACGCGCTTCATCGCGAGCGCGGGCGTGAGCGAGCATCTGCAGCGCATTCTGCCGCGCTTCGATCTCGTGATCGGCACCGAGGAAGAGTTCCGCATCGCGGGCGGCAAGGAAACGCTCGTCGACGCGCTCAAGCGCGTGCGCGAAGTCACGGCCGCCACGCTGCTCGTGAAGCGCGGCCCGCTCGGCTGCCAGATCGTCGAAGGCGCGGTGCCCGATTCACTCGACACCGTGCCGCTGCAACGCGGCGTGGAGGTCGAGGTGCTCAACGTGCTCGGCGCGGGCGATGCTTTCGCCGCGGGCTTTCTCTCGGGCTGGCTGCGCGACGCGTCGCCCGAAGACTGCGCGCGCGCGGCCAATGCATGCGGCGCGCTCGTGGTCTCGCGCCACGGCTGCGCGCCCGCCATGCCCACGCCCGCCGAGCTCGACTATTTCCTGCGCGAGGCCGCCGCAGACCCCGTGCGCATGCGCCGCCCCGACCGCGACGCCACGCTCGCGCGCCTGCATCGCGTGACGCCCGCACGCAAACAGTACGACGAAGTGCTCGGCTTCGCGTTCGACCATCGCAACCAGTTCTTCGACCTCGCCCAGCAAACCGGCGCCGGCGAGGCGCGCATCTCGCACCTGAAGAACCTGTTCGTCGATGCGGTGGCGCAGACGGAAAGCGCGCTTGGCCTGCAAGGCAGCATCGGCGTGCTGATCGACGACCGCTATGGCCAGGACGCGCTCAACGCGGCCACCGGGCGCGACTGGTGGATCGGCCGCCCTGTCGAACTGCCCGGCTCGGTGCCGCTCGTGTTCGACCATGGCCGCTCGATCGGCACGACGCTCGCGGCCTGGCCCATCGGGCATACGGTCAAATGCCTCGTGCAGTTCCATCCCGACGAGCCGATCGAGCAGCGTCTCGAACAGGAAGCGCAGTTGCGCGCGCTCTACGACGCGGTGCAGGCGAGCGGCCACGAGCTGCTGCTCGAAGTGATTCCGCCGAAGCTCGACGGCAAGCCAAACGCGCCGGACACGGTCTATCGTGCGCTCAAGCGGCTCTACAACATCGGCCTCTACCCCGAGTGGTGGAAGCTCGAGCCGATGGACGCGGCGCAGTGGCGCAAGATCGACGCGCTGATCGCCGAACGCGACCCGCATTGCCGTGGCGTGGTGCTGCTCGGGCTCTCCGCGCCCATCGAGCAATTGACTAGCGGGTTTCGCGCGGCGGCGGCTTCACAGACCTGCCGCGGCTTCACGGTGGGCCGCACCATTTTCTACGAGCCGAGCTTCGCCTGGCTCGCAGGCGAAATCGACGACAAGGAACTGATCGCGCGCGTGCGCCACGCGTTCGAAACGCTGATCTCGGCGTGGCGCGCGGCGCGCATGCAGGCAGGCCGCGCTGTGCGTCCGGGGACGCACAGCGCACGCGAGGAGAAAGCAGCATGAATCAACGCATCGCTCCCATCACCAGCGCCACGCACTCCACGCCCGACACCCAGCCGAACCCCACGCAAACCACGCCGGCCGCCACCGTGCGACTCACCGCGGCACAAGCACTGGTGCGATTTCTGGCAGCGCAGCGCGTGGCCTGCGAGGACGGCTCGGGACGCACCGAGCCCTTGTTCGGCGGCGTGTTCGCCATCTTCGGGCATGGCAACGTGGCGGGCCTCGGCGAGGCGCTCTATCACTATCGCCACGAGCTTCCCACGCTGCGCGCGCATAACGAACAGGCCATGGCGCACAGCGCGATCGCCTACGCGAAGGCGCATTTCCGCCGCCGCATGATGGCCGTGACCACCTCGATCGGCCCGGGTGCCACCAATCTCGTGACGGCCGCCGCGCTCGCGCACGTGAACCGCCTGCCGCTCCTGCTCCTGCCCGGCGACATCTTCGTCTCGCGCGAGCCCGACCCGGTGCTGCAGCAAATCGAAGATCCCCACGACGGCGGGCTTTCGGCCAACGACGCGCTCAAGCCGGTATCGCGCTACTTCGATCGCATCGTGCATCCCGCGCAGTTGCTCACCGCCTTGCCGCGCGCACTGCGCGTGCTCACCGACGCCGCGCTATGCGGCCCGGTCACGCTCGCGCTGCCGCAGGACGTGCAGGCCATGGCGTGGGACTATCCCGCGAGCTTCTTCACGCCGCGCCTCGTGAGCTTTCACGCGAGCGCGCCGGTGCCCAGCGAGATCGACGCGGCGCTCACGCAACTGCACCGCGCCAAACGTCCGCTCATCGTCGCGGGCGGCGGCGTGCTGTACTCGCGCGCCACGACGCAACTCCACGCGCTCGCGGCGGCGCGCGGCATTCCGGTGGCGGAGACCCAGGCCGGCAAAGGCGCGCTCGCCTGGGACGACCCGCTCAACGTGGGCGCGATCGGCGTGACGGGCTCGCCCGCCGCGAACGCGCTGGCACGCGACGCCGACTGCATTCTCGCGGTGGGCACGCGTCTGCAGGACTTCACGACCGGCTCGAATTCGCTGTTCGCGCACGCTCACGTAATTGGCGTGAATGCGAACGGCTTCGACGCGCTCAAGCACAACGGGCTCGCCGTTCAAGCCGATGCGAAGCTCGCGCTCGCGGCGCTGAACGACGAACTCGTCAACTGGCGCGCTGACGCGAACTGGACCGCCTACGCAAGGCGCCTCGCCGACGAATGGCGCGCGAGCGTCGAAGCGCTCACGCACGCGCCCCAGGACCGCCACAGCCTGCCCTACGATGCCGACGTGATTGGCGCCGTGCAGCGCTCGTCGAGCCGTTCGTACACCGAAGACATTGTCGTGTGCGCGGCCGGCACGCTGCCTGCCGAACTGCACAAGCTCTGGCGCGCCGGCCAGCCGGGCGCCTACCACGTCGAATACGGCTACTCATGCATGGGCTACGAGATCGCGGGCGGGCTCGGCGCGAAGCTCGCGCGGCCCGAACGCGAAATCATCGTCATGGTGGGCGACGGCAGCTATCTGATGATGAACAGCGAGATCGCCACCTCGGTGATGCTCGGCGCGAAGCTTATTGTCGTCGTGCTCGACAACCGCGGCTATGGCTGCATCAACCGGCTCCAGCAAGCCTGCGGCGGCGCGCCGTTCAACAACCTGTTCGAGGACTGCGCGCAAGGGCCGCTCGGCGCACCGCGCATCGACTTCGCCTCGCACGCGCGCTCGCTGGGCGCGCAGGCCGAGCACGTCGCCAATGTCGCGGAACTGGAAAATGCGCTGCAACGCGCGCGCGCGGCGTCGCGCACCTACCTCATCAGCATCGACACCGATCCTGCGCGCACGACCGAGGACGGCGGCTGGTGGTGGGAAGTGGCCGTCCCCGAGGTTTCGACACGCGCGGCCGTACGCGAGGCGCGCGAGCACTACGACGCGCATCTCGCGGCGCGCGGCCGGCGCGAGCGGCCTGAAGAAACACCGCCCGCGCCGGACGATTCGCCAGAAGGTGAAACGGAAAACGGCAAGGAAAGCCCCGGCGCTTCCGATCCAACCCATGCATGACGAGACTCACGATCCGCTGATCGAGGAACGCACATGAGCGCATTTGAAGTACGTATCGGCATCAATCCGCTGTCGTGGATGAACGACGACCTGCCTTCGCTCGGAGGCGAAACGCCGCTCTCTGTGGCGCTCACCGAGGGGCGCGAGATCGGCTACGAAGGCTTCGAGCTTGGCAACAAGTTTCCGCGCGAGCCGCAGGCGCTCAAGGCGCTGCTCGCGCAATACGATCTCGCGCTCGTGTCCGGCTGGTATTCCGGCAAGCTTGCGCATCGCAGCGTGGAGGAAGAGATCGCCGCGGTCGAACAGCATCTCGACCTGCTCGCGCAAAACGGCGCAACGGTCATGGTCTACGGCGAAGTGGCCGATTCGATCCAGGGCGAGGCCCGCCCGCTCTATCAGCGGCCGCGCTTTTTCAGCGAGAAACAATGGGACGAGTATGCCGCGCGCGTGGACGCTTTTGCGCGCCATACGCTTTCGCGCGGCGTGCGGCTCGCGTATCACCACCACATGGGCGCCTACGTGGAAACGCCCGCCGACGTCGACAAGCTCATGGCGCGCACCAGCGACGCGGTGGGTCTGCTGTTCGACGCGGGCCACATCACCTTCGCGGGCGGCAACCCCGTTACCGAACTCGACAAGCACATCGCACGCGTGTGCCACGTGCACTGCAAGGACGTGCGCCCCGCCGTCGTGAAGCTCGCGCGCAACCGCAACTGGAGCTTCCTCGACGCGGTGCTCGCGGGCGCATTCACGGTGCCCGGCGACGGCGCCGTCGATTTTCCGGCGCTCGTCGCGCGCCTGAAACAGCACGGCTATCGCGGCTGGCTCGTCGTGGAGGCCGAGCAGGATCCAGTGATCGCGCCGTCGTACGAGTACGCGCAGAAGGGCTATCGCACGCTGCGCTCGCTCGTTGATTCGGACAGCCTGGTAGAGGGTGCAAGCAATGGCGCCAGCAATGGCACCAGCAACGACACAAGCAAGGAGGCAGCATGAGCCTGCTGGTCAAGGCCGAACGCGAAGGCCAGACGATCGCGCGCGTCACGCCCACCACGGCGGGTTGGCGTTATGTCGGCTTCGCCGCGTACCGGCTCGCGGCCGACGAGGTGGTCTATGTTCACGAAACGGATCGCGAAAGCTGCATCGTCGTGCTCTCGGGCGCCGTGGATATCGAGGCGGATGGCAAGCGCTATGCAAGTCTCGGCTCGCGCGACAGCGTGTTCGAAGATGCCGCGCCCTGGGCGCTCTATGTGCCGCCCCGCGTGAAAGCCACGGTGCGCGCCACGCGCGACGCCGAACTGGGCGTGGCGAGCGCGCCCGCGCAAGGCACGCTGCCCGTGCGGCTCATCGAGCCGGCGCAAATGCAGCGCTCCACACGCGGCAAGGGTGCGAATACGCGCTACGTCTGCGATATTCTTCCGCAAACCGAGCCGGCGGAGTCGCTGCTCGTGGTGGAGGTGCGCACGCCTTCCGGCCACTCGTCGAGCTACCCGCCGCACAAGCACGATGCCGACCGCCTGCCGCAGGAGAGCGCCCTGGAAGAGACCTATTACCACCGGCTCAATCCGCGCCAGGGCTTCGCATTCCAGCGCGTCTACACCGACGCGCGCGACCTCGACGAGACCATGGCCGTGGAGGATCACGACGTCGTCATGGTGCCGCGCGGCTATCATCCCGTGGTCGTGCCGTACGGCTACGATTCGTACTACCTGAACGTCATGGCCGGCCCCAAACGCGAGTGGCATTTCCACAACGATCCTGCGCACGAGTGGATCATCGAGCGCGACGCGAAATAACGCGTGACGGCTCGTGTCATGCAAAACGCCGCGCTGATCGACAAGCAGCGCGGCGTTCTTGTTTGCGGCATGAGCCGCCCCTGGGTGACGGTCAAGCGAGCTGGAACTTGCCCACGAGACGCTTGAGTACTCTTGCCTGATCGTCCAGCGATTGCGCGGCGGCCGTGGCCTGCTCCACCAGCGCCGCGTTCTGTTGCGTGCCCGCATCCATGTGCGTCACCGCGCGGTTGATCTCCTCGATGCCGGCGCGCTGCTCGCTCGATGCCGCCGAGATCTCGCCGATGATGTCGTTCACGCGCTTCACGGCCTGCATGACTTCTTCCATGGTCCGCCCTGCGTCGGTGGCGAGCGTCGAGCCGTTCGCGACGCGCCCGACCGAGTCGGTGATCAACGCCTTGATCTCCCTGGCCGCGGCGGCGCTGCGCTGCGCAAGATGGCGCACCTCGCCCGCGACCACCGAAAAACCGCGCCCCTCCTCACCCGCCCGAGCGGCCTCGACCGCCGCATTGAGCGCCAGAATATTGGTCTGAAACGCGATGCCTTCGATCACACCGATGATGTCCGCGATATTCTTCGCGCTGTCATTGATCTCGTTCATCGTGGCCACCACACGGCCCACCACGGCACCACCCTGCTGCGCGATCCGCGAGGCGTTGCCCGCCAATGTGCTCGCCTGTTGCGCGTTTTCCGCGTTCAAACGCACTGTGGACGTCAGTTGCTCCATGCTGCTCGCGGTACGTTCGAGCGCAACGGCCTGCGCCTCAGTGCGGTGTGAAAGATCGAGATTGCCCGTCGAAATCTGGCCCGAGGCGGCGGCGATGGCCTCCGCGCTCGCGGCGATCTCGGCCACCGTCGCCGAAAGCCCGTTCTGCATGTCGCGCAGCGCGCCCAGCATGCTGGCCGCATCGCGTGCACGCACCTCGACCGGCTGCGCCAGATCTCCCGAGGCAATGCGCGCGGCAATGGCTTTCGCGTGCGCGGGCTCGCCGCCGAGCTGGCGCGCAATGCGCCGCACAACCCATTCGCTCACCACGAACGCGAGCACGAACAGCGCCACGGTCGCCGCGGCGATCATCACGAACGACGACCGGTAGATGAACGCCGACGCCGCAATCGTCGCCTTGGCGGCGGCGCCACGCTGCGCGACGAGGCCATCGACGAGCTTTTCGAGCTTCTCCGTTTCGACGAGCAGCGAGACGTCCTGCGTGCCGACCTGCCAGTTCATCTGCGAGAGATCGAGCGGCTGTGACTTCACGAGCGTGACGAACTCGCGTAATTGACCGCTCCACGTCTGCGTTGCCGCTGCAAACTGCTTTTGCAGCGCAAGCGCCGCGCCGTCCCCTTTGCCTCCCGATGGCGACGAATATTGTCCGAGCACTTTCATCTCGACCACGAGCGCGGCGAGGTCCTTCTCGATGCCTGCGCCCAACTCGTCCCGCTCCTTCGCGGTAGTTGCGGTGAGCAGCATTTTCTGCGCGCGGCTCGCCCGCAGCACATGACCACGCGCCTCCTCCGCGGCACGGCTGGCAATGTGGCCCTGCTCGTAAATCGACTCCGTTGACTCGTTCAGGCGGCTGATCTGCGCGAGCGAGAAAGCACCGATGGCCAGCGTGCCGATCAGCACCACCGCGAATGCCAGGCGCAGCATCATCTTCACCGAGAGCGATCTGGCCTCGCCCGCACGCCCCTGCAATGCAGCTTTCATGTCTTGATGGTCTCCTTCTTGTTGTCAGGCCACCCAAGGGAGTCCCCCGGGTTCGCCACAACCCGGTCTACGGCAGATTGCCAGGGAACTTTAGCGCCCACGGCATCCTGCACTCGCGGGCCCTTCCCGCAAGGCGAGGGAATGGTCCGCCGACGGCACCCAGCGCGCGGCGCTGAAAATCAACACGGTGGGCGGACCGCAAACGCTGCAGAGCGAGGGGCCGTGGGCGCTGCAGCGCCTCTTCGACAAGGCGCAGATCGCCCCGGGCAGCACCGCGGACAGCCAGAACGCGACCTTCGACATCGGCGGCCGCAAACTGACGCTACGCATGGTGGCAGGCACGGCCAGCGGCGACGCTCTGGCTCGGCAAGCGCATCGGACCGTCTTAACGGGACGCCCAAAGTTCGATGAGCGAGAGGTCATGCAGGAAAAACGGCCACGAATGAGCCACGAATGGCCGATTCTCGACAAAAGATGTCCGGACTGTTCGGTCGAGACACATTACACTGCGCTTCATAACTCCTATACATGACCTTTTCACGCCATCGCCGCGCTGGATCCCTCTTTTACGGACTCCAGGCGCGGTGCCCGCGTGAAGCCTTTTCGCTTATCGACAATATGGAAACCAGCCTCGACAAGCGCGCTGCGCCTGGCGCCGCGCACGCGTCCGCCGCCGCCGGCGTGCAGCGCACCGTGTACTCCGTGCTCGGCGCGATCAGCTTTTCGCATTTGCTCAACGACATGATCCAGTCGTTGATCCTGGCCATCTATCCGATGCTCAAGGACAACTTCTCGCTGTCGTTCACGCAAATCGGCCTCATTACGCTCACCTACCAGATCACGGCCTCCATGCTGCAGCCGCTCGTGGGCGTGTTCACCGACAAGCGGCCGATGCCGTACTCGCTGCCCGTCGGCATGGGCTTCACGCTGTGCGGCCTGTTGCTGATGTCGGTGGCGCCGAGCTTCCCCGTGCTGCTCGTCGCGGCGGCGCTGGTGGGCTGCGGCTCCTCGGTGTTCCATCCGGAGTCCTCGCGCGTTGCGCGCATGGCCTCGGGCGGCCGCCACGGCCTCGCGCAATCGCTCTTCCAGGTGGGCGGCAACGCAGGCACCTCGCTCGGGCCGCTGCTCGCCGCCTTGATCGTCATTCCGCATGGCCAGCGCAGCATCGCGTGGTTCTCGGTGGCCGCGCTCGTGGCAATGTTCGTGCTCACGCAGATCGGCCGCTGGTACAAGGCTCATCCGGCGATGAAGAAAAAGCGCGCCGAAGTCCCGCACGCGCAGCTTTCGCGCCGCAGCGTGGCCATGGCCATGGGCGTTCTGGTGCTGCTGGTGTTCTCGAAATACTTCTATCTCGCGAGCATCAACAGCTACTTCACGTTCTATCTGATCGACCGCTTCCATCTGCCCATTCAGGCCGCGCAGGTGCACCTGTTCGTGTTCCTCGCGGCCGTGGCGGCGGGCACGATCATCGGCGGCCCGGTGGGCGACCGCATCGGCCGCAAGTACGTGATCTGGGGCTCGATTCTGGGCGTGGCGCCGTTCACGCTGCTGCTGCCCTATGCCAACCTGTTCTGGACCAGCGTGCTCACGGTGATCATCGGCGTAGTGCTCGCCTCGGCGTTCTCGGCCATCCTCGTCTACGCGCAGGAGCTGATCCCCGGCAAGGTGGGCATGGTGGCGGGCCTGTTCTTCGGCTTCGCATTCGGCCTCGGCGGCATTGGCGCGGCGGTGCTCGGCCAACTGGCGGACGCCACCAGCATCGTCTTCGTCTACAAGGTCTGCTCGTTCCTGCCGCTCATCGGCATCCTCACGGTGTTCCTGCCCGATGTGGAGGGCAAGCGCGCGAGGAAAGCGGCCTGAGCGCCCCACGCGGCACGTACCCGGCGCGCGACAGTTCACCAGCGCGCGTCATCATGAACGACGGCCGGTTGCCCCCAGTGGCGCCGGCCGTTTTTCATTGCTGCAGCGCGTGAGCGTGTTCAGCCAGCCTCGCCTTGGACGCGCCGCGACTTCGTACTAGGCTTCTTGAATCATGCCGCCGTCGCGCCGGGAGGTCCGCCATGCAACTGTCCACGGTAGAGATCGTCAAGCCCGAAGCCACCAACTTCATCCTCGGGCAATCCCACTTCATCAAAACGGTCGAAGACCTGCACGAAGCGCTCTACGGCGCGGTGCCGGGCATCCAGTTCGGCCTCGCGTTCTGCGAAGCCTCGGGCAAGCGGCTCGTGCGCCGCTCGGGCACCAGCGACGCGCTCGTCGAAATGGCCACGAGCAACGCGCTGCGCATCGCGGCGGGTCACAGCTTCATCGTCTTTCTGGGCGACGGCTTCTTTCCCGTCAACGTGCTCAATGCCGTGAAAGCGGTGCCCGAGGTCTGCCGCATCTTCTGCGCAACGGCCAATCCGACCGAGGTGTTGGTGGCCGAGACCGACAAGGGGCGCGGCATTATCGGCGTGGTGGATGGCGAGCCGCCGCTCGGCGTGGAAACCGGGGAAGACGTGCGCTGGCGTCTCGATCTGCTGCGCGCGATCGGCTACAAGGCCTGATACAGAAACTGCGCGCCGATGACCGCGACCGTGCTCACGGCCCACACGCTGCGTGAGGCCATCGCGCGGCGCACGCGACACGCCTTGCGGTGCGGCGCGCTGCGGCCCATCGAAACCACGCTCACGCACATCGACGATGGCGGTGTGCGCTTTGCCGTTCGCGAGGTGTCGAGCCTCGCGCGCAAGGAAGCGGCGCGGCGCGCGGATGCGCCTTTGCCAGGCGCACAGCAAACGCCGCGGCCCAACCCCTTCCTGCCTTACGACGACGATCTGTGCGTGGGCGCGCTCTCCCCCACGCACGTCGCGCTGCTCAACAAGTACAACGTGCTCGACGCGCATCTGCTGATCGTCACGCGCCGCTTCGTGCCGCAAGAAGCGCTGCTCGATCATGCCGATTTCGCGGCGCTGCTCGTCGCGCTGCGCGGCTTCGACGCGCTGGGGTTCTACAACGGCGGCCCGCAAGCCGGCGCGAGCCAGCCGCACAAGCATCTGCAGGCCGTGCCGCTGCCGCTCGATGCGGCTGGAGCGGCGGGACGAACGGCGCCCATCGAGACGCTGCTCGACGCGGCACCGGCTGGCGCGATGCGCGTGCCGGGGCTGCCGTTCGCGCATGCCTTCGTGCGGCTCGATCTGGCCGGAAGCGCTATGGAAGCACGCACGGACCGGCAAGCGCATCGGGACGCACAATGCGCATTCGACACCTATCTGGCGCTGCTGCGCGCGGCGAATATCGGCACTGGCGAGGTGGATGGCGTGCCGCATCAGCGCACGCCTTACAACTTGCTCGTCACGCGCCGCTGGATGCTGGTCGTGCCGCGCGAGACGGAGCGTGTCGAGGGCATCTCGGTGAACGCGCTCGGCTTCGCGGGCTCGCTGTTCGTGCGCGATGCCGCGCAACGGGACACGCTCGCGCGCATCGGGCCGATGACGGCGCTCGCGCGCGTCGCGAAACCGGATGCGCTGAAGGCGTCAACCCACGCCTAGCCAGTCGCGCACGACGTCTTCACGCCGCGCGAGCGCCTGCGGCGTGCCCTCGAACACGACGCGCCCATGCCCCATCACCGCGACGCGGTCCGCCAGCCCCGGCGCGAGCGCGAGCCGCTGCTCGATCAGCAGCACCGCGATGCCGCGCGCGGCGCAAGCGCGCAGGCACGCGCCCACGCGCGCGGCCATCTGCGCGGAAAGCCCTTCGGCGGGCTCGTCGACGATCAGGAGATCGGGGGCGCCCACGAGCGCGCGGGCCAGCGCGAGCATCTGCTGCTCGCCTCCCGAGAGCACACCCGCGCGCGCGCCGCGACGCTCCAGCAGGATGGGAAAAAGCGCGCGAGCATCGTCGATGGTGAAGCGCGGGGCGCGGCGCTTCGCGAGACCAAGACTCAGGTTCTCGTCGACGCTCAGCATCGGGAACACGTCGCGCTGCTCCGCCACGTAGCCCAAGCCCAGCCGCGCAACCTCGAATGTGCGCAGCGGCGCGAGATCCGCGCCCGCGAAACGGCGCAGGCCATCGGCATCGACCATCGACATCAACGCCTTCGCGAGCGTCGAGCGTCCGGAGCCATTGCGGCCCGCGAGCGCGACGACTTCCCCCGCGCTCACGCACAGATCGACGCCGTGCAGGACCTGGCTCGCGCCATACCACGCGCGCAGGTTCCCGACTTCGAGCAGCGTGCTCATGGCGCCCGCCTCATGTGCCCCGGGGCGTTCAAGCGCGCATCGAAATGCGCGCCCAGGTACGCGTTGCGCACAGCGGCATCGGCGCGAATCTCCGTGGGTGTTCCGGTGGCGATCACGCGCCCCTGCACCAGCACCGAGACGCGGTCGGCAAGGCCGAACACCGCGTCCATGTCGTGCTCGATCAGCAACACCGTCTTGCCCGCCGTGGTCGAGCGAATCAGCTCGACGGCGCGCATGGCCTCGGCGCGGTTCATGCCCGCAGTGGGCTCGTCGAGCAACAGCGTGTGCGCCCCGCCCGCGAGCGCGAGGCCCAGGTCGAGCGCGCGCTGCTCGGCGTAACTCAGCATCGCGGCCTCGCGCTCGGCCGCGTGCGCCATGCCCAGGGCGTCGAGCAGCGTGGCGACCCGGGCATCGGCGCGCGCCGAGCCGAACCAGCGCGCGGCCAGCCCCGCCGTGCCGCCGAGCGACGCCAGCACCGCGCAGCGCAGGTTCTCGCGCACCGGGAGGCGCGCGAACACGCTCGTGGTCTGGAAGCTGCGCGCGAGACCGCGTCTGGCCAGCGCGGCGCTCGCCAGACGCGTAATGTCCTCGCCGTGCAGCACGATGCGGCCCGCGCTCGCGCGGCGCTCGCCCGCGATCAGGCTGAACAGCGTGGACTTGCCCGCGCCGTTGGGGCCGATCAGCGCGTGGCGCTCGCCCTGGCGCACGTCGAGATCGACGCCGCGCAACACGTCCGTCGCGCCAAAGCGCTTTTCGATGCCGATGAGCCGCAGCGCCGATGTCATGGCGCCTCCGTGCGCCGGTCAAGTCGCTCGGGCCGCTCGAGTCGTTCAAGCCGCTCGAGCGCGCGCACGCCTTGCCGCGCGCGCCGCCCCGCCCAGAGCGCCACGGCCGTCAACGCGGCGATCGCCACCGCGAGCCCTGCCGCCGCGCGCGGCGAGAGCGCGGCGAGCCATGCGCCGGAGTCGTCATCGCCGAAACGCAGCGCGTAGGCCCATTGCACCGCCAGCACGAGCGCGAGCGCGCCGCACGAGGCCGCGAGCGCGGCCATCGTCCAGTACGCGCTGCACCGCCGCCAGCCGTATCGCGCCAGCGCCGCGCGCTGACGCATTGCCAGACCCGCGAGCCCGTCGGGCGCAGCCAGCACCACGACGATGAAAAAAAGCCCCACGTACAGCATCCAGGCCCGCGACACGCTCGCCACGCCCACGCTGAACACCACCCACACCAGCGCGCCGAGCACCGGCCCGAAGAACGACGCGGCCCCGCCCGTCACGGTTGCGATCAGCACGGCGGCCGAGCGCATCATGCCGACGCTTTCGGCGGCGGCCAGCTCCACGTTGATGAGCGTGAGCGTGCCCGCGACACCGGCGAAGCCCGCGGCAAGCACGATCATCGCGGCCCGCACGCGCGCCGGCGACGCGCCCAGCGCTGCCGCGCGCACCGGGTTGTCGCGCACGGCATTGGCGAGACGCACGAACGGCGCGCGCGACAGCATATGGATCGAGGCGCTCGCAACGAGACACCACGCTGCGATTAGCCAGTACGCCTGACGATCCGGCCCGAAGGTCCAGCTTGCGGCGATCGATGTAGCCGGCCCGCTCGCCCGGTCGATGGCGACGCCCGCTTCGCCGCCGAACCAGTCGGGCAGCGCCCACGCGGCGGCGGCAATGAGCTCGCCGAGCCCGAGCGTGATCATGGCGAACGCGGTGCCGGCGCGGCGCGCGGCCACGAGCGCAATGAGCGCGCCAACCGCCGCCCCTCCCAAACCGCCCGCGAGCGGCAAAAGCGGCAACGGAATCGCGTAGCGATTGAACACGTGCGCGGCCACGAGCGCCCCGAGCCCGGCAGGCGCCGCATGGCCGAACGACAACAACCCGGTCTCGCCGAGCAGCAGGTTGTATGAGAGCGCGAAGACGATCATCGTCGCCGCCTGGGCGAGACACGCAAGCAGCCAGCCCTGCGGCACCCCGGCGGGCGAAAGCCATGCCGAAACGAGCGGCGGGACGCCCAGCAGCGCCGCGAGCGCGAGCCACGGCGCCCAGCGTGCCCAATGCCCTGGATGCTCCCGATGCGGCGCCGCGGGGCGTGACGCCGGTGCGCGCCGCGGGTCGGTCGCATCCGGCTGGGGGCGGGATTTATCGGCTTTCATGGGGCGTCACGCGTCCTCGCCGCGCTGGCCGAAGAGACCTTGCGGGCGCACCGCGAGCATCGCGACCAGCAGCAGATACGGGAGCAGCGGCGCAATCTGCGCCAGCGTGAGCCCACGCCACGCGGGCGCGAGCGTCATGCCGAGGTGCGCCGCCAGGCCGCCCAGCGACACGTCGCTCGACACCGCGAAGGTTTGCAGCAGCCCCACCGCGAGCGAGGCGACGAACGCACCGGAGAGCGAGCCGAGCCCGCCCGTCACGACCACCACGAACACGATCGAGCCGACCGATTCGGCCATCGCCGGCTCCACCACGAAGAGCGGCGCGGCCACCACGCCCGCCAGCGCGGCGAGCGCCGTGCCGAGCGCGAACACCATGGTCTGCACGCGCGGCACATCGTGGCCGAGCGCCTCCACCGCCGCCCGATGTGTGAGCGCCGCGCGCACCACGAGGCCCGTTTGCGAGACGCGCAACGCCACGTGAATCGCGCCGAGCATGGCGAGCGCCACGAACATCGCGAACGCGCGATAGCGCGAGAACGCCGCGCCGCCGAACCTGAAGAGCGCGCCGTCGAGCCATGCGGGCACACTCGCCGCGAGCGGCTGCAATCCCCAGACGAGCTTGACCAGCTCGCCGATCGCGAGAGCCGCGCCGAAGGTCAGCAAAAGCGCATTGAGCGGGTTGCCCGGGTTGCCCGGGTTGCCTGTACCGCCCGCCATGCCCGCGCGTGCCGCATGCGTGCGGCGCAGCAGCATGCACTCGAACGCGGCGCCGGCGAGACCTGCGCAGCACGGCGCGAGCACGAGCGCCCAGCCAAAGCCCAGGGTCCCCCCAAGCGTGACGCCCAGATACGCGCCGAGCATGTAGAAACTCGCATGCGCGAAGTTGAGCACGCCGAGCATGCTGAAGATCAGCGTGAGCCCGGCGGACAGCATGAACAGCAGCAGGCCGTAGCTTGCGCCGTTGAGCATGTCGATCAGAAAAGCCTGCACGGAGGGCGCCTTGAGTGTCGCGTCGGATGAGCGCGCGGGATCGAAACGCGCGTGCTCAGGCCGGCGGCACACCGGCGCCGTCGACCACGAGCGGCGCGAGCGCGGCGTGCAAGGCGTCGGGCAGCGCGCTCACGGGGCGGCGCGTAGCGCGCTCGACGTAGACGTGCACGAAATGCCCCTGCGCGGCGGGCATCGATTCGCCCTCGCGGAAAAGGCCGACTTCGTAGCGCACGCTCGACGAGCCGAGCCGCGCCACGCGCAGCCCGGCCTCCACGCGCTCGGGAAACACGAGCGGCGCGAAGTAGTTGCACTGTGTTTCGACCACCAGCCCGATAGTCGCGCCATGCTCGATATCGAGCGCCCGGGCGCGAATCAGATACTCGTTCACGACGGTGTCGAAGTAGCTGTAGTAGACGACGTTGTTGACGTGGCCGTAGACGTCGTTGTCCATCCAGCGCGTGGTGATGGACAGGAAATGGCGATAGTCGGCGCGTGCAATGGCGATGGGTCGGTTCATCGGGCGGATCGATTCATCGAATGAGCGGGAGTCGGAATGAAACTCGGGACGATGGCCGGAAAGCGACCGGCCATCCGGTGCAAGGCATGCTCGAGTACAGGTTCACTGCCCGGGCCGCTCGACGTATTCGAACGGCAGGCCTCGCCGGCGCATCCATTCGCCGAGCGCCGGGCCCGTGCCCGCGCGCCACGGCCGCAGCTTCGCGGGCTCCACGAGCTGGTATTCGAGCAGTTCCGGCGAGAGCGCAATCGTGCCCGCGGCCTTCACGTGATACGCGATGATGAGCTCGTTCTTGCGGATGAATTCGTAGACGCCCACGAGCTCGACGCTCTGCGCCCGCAGCGCGGTCTCTTCGAACACCTCGCGCGCGATGCCCTCCTCCGGCGTCTCGCCGTTCTCGAGAAAGCCGGTGATGAGCGCGAACATGCCTTCGGGCCAGGCCGCGTTGCGCGCGAGCAGGATGCGCCCCTCGTACTCCACGATGGCTGCCACGACGGGCAACGGATTGTTCCAATGGACATAGCCGCAGGCGAGGTCGGGGCACGCGTGGCGCAGGCGGCCGCCCTCGTGTTCGGGATCGGCGCGTTCGGTGAGGCGCGAGGCGCAACGCGGGCAAAACTGGTAATCGCTCATGAGTCGGTCGGGGTGGCAGAATGCGCGGCGGCCGCTCGGCGAGGCGTGCCGGCGGACAACTCCGGGTAGCTCCGGGCAGGCAGCACTGCGACGGCACGCAATGGCAAGAAACAGCGCGAAACGGCTATTTTAGTGCGCCACCGCAGACGACGTGCAGGCCGGTTTCTACCCGAGGCACCCTGCCGACGAACGACGCCCTCACGCACGCGCCCGCACAGCCCGCCACACGAGCCCCGCCGCGCCCGCGAGCAAGGCCAGCGCCGCGAGCCAGAGCGAGGGCGAGAACGAGCCCGTCGATGCCGCGAGCGGCGCGGCAACGAGCGGCCCGGCGATCTGGCCGACCCCGTAGGCGCCGGTCGCGTACCCCATGAGCGCGGCGGCATGCTCGCCGCGCAGAAGGCGCGCCTCGCGCATGGCAAAGAGCGTGATCGCCGTGAACGGCAGGCCGATCAGCACGCTGCCGAGCGAAAAGCCCGCGGCGTTCGGCCAGACGATGCCGAGCGCGATGCCCAGTGCCTGGAGCACGTAGCACGCGGCGAGCATGAGCCGGTTGTCCCAGTGCAGCGGCAGACGCGCCGCCGAGAGCGCGCCCACGATCAGCGCGACGCCAAACATCGGCCAGAACAGGTCGGGCCACGCGGAGCCCGGCAGCGCGTGGCGCGCGATCACGGGCAGGAAGGTCGCGGTGATGATGTAGCCGAACCCGGGCACGCCGTAAAG
>JAITTX010000511.1 GCA_031286755.1 Paraburkholderia sp. | reverse complement strand
ACGTTGTAGACGCCGTCGATGATGTCCTTGATGCGCTTGACCACGCCGCGCGGCACGATGCCGTGCTCCTCGTTGAAGGCCATCTGCTTGGCGCGGCGGCGCTCGGTCTCGTCGATCGCGCGGCGCATCGAGTCGGTGATGCGGTCGCCGTAGAGAATCGCCTTGCCATTCACGTTGCGCGCCGCGCGGCCGATCGTCTGAATGAGCGAGCGCTCGGCGCGCAGGAAGCCTTCCTTGTCGGCGTCGAGGATCGCCACGAGCGACACCTCGGGAATGTCGAGGCCCTCGCGCAGCAGGTTGATGCCCACCAGCACGTCGAAGGTGCCCAGGCGCAGGTCGCGGATGATCTCCACGCGCTCGACCGTGTCGATGTCGCTATGCAGATAGCGCACCTTCACGCCGTGATCGGCAAGGAACTCGGTGAGCTGCTCGGCCATGCGCTTGGTGAGCGTGGTCACCAGCACGCGCTCGCCCGCGGCCACGCGCTCGTTGATCTCGCCAAGCACGTCGTCGACCTGAGAAGCGGCCGGGCGCACCTCGATCACCGGATCGACGAGGCCCGTGGGGCGCACCACCTGCTCGGCGATCTGGCCCGTGACCTTTTTCTCGTAGTCGGCGGGCGTGGCCGAGACGAACACCACCTGGCGCATCTTGCGCTCGAACTCGTTGAACTTGAGTGGCCGGTTATCGAGCGCGGAAGGCAGGCGGAAGCCGTAATCGACGAGATTCTCCTTGCGCGCGCGGTCGCCGTTGTACATGCCGTTCAACTGGCCGATCAGCACATGCGATTCGTCGAGGAACATCATGGCGTCGGTGGGCAGGTAGTCGACGAGCGTGGGCGGCGGCTCGCCGGGCAGCGCGCCCGAGAAGTGCCGCGAGTAGTTCTCGATGCCCTTGCAGAAACCCAGTTCCTGGAGCATTTCCAGATCGAAGCGGGTGCGCTGCTCGAGGCGCTGCGCCTCCACGAGCTTGCCCTCGCCCTGGAAGAACTCCAGGCGCTCTCGCAATTCGGCCTTGATGGTCTCGACGGCGCGCAGCACGGTCTCGCGCGGCGTCACGTAGTGCGACGACGGATAGACCGTGAAGCGCGGAATCTTCTGGCGCACGCGGCCCGTGAGCGGATCGAAGAGCTGGAGTGTTTCGATTTCGTCGTCGAAGAGCTCGAGGCGCACGGCCATTTCGGCGTGCTCGGCCGGGAAGATGTCGATGGTGTCGCCGCGCACGCGAAAGGTGCCGCGCTGGAAGTCCTGCTCGTTGCGCGTGTACTGCATCGCGATGAGGCGCGCGATGACGTCGCGCTGGCCGATGCGGTCGCCCTGGCGCAGCGTGAGGATCATCTGGTGGTACTCGGACGGATTGCCGATACCGTAGATCGCCGAAACCGTCGCGACGATCACCACGTCGCGGCGCTCCATCAGGCTCTTGGTGGCCGAAAGGCGCATCTGCTCAATGTGCTCGTTGATCGACGAATCCTTCTCGATGAAGAGATCGCGCTGCGGCACATAGGCTTCCGGCTGGTAATAGTCGTAGTACGAGACGAAGTACTCGACCGCGTTGCGCGGGAAGAACTCGCGGAACTCCGAGTAGAGCTGCGCGGCGAGCGTCTTGTTCGGCGCGAACACGATGGCCGGGCGGCCCAGGCGCGCGATGGTGTTGGCCATCGTGAAGGTTTTGCCCGAGCCCGTCACACCCAGCAGGGTCTGGAACGAGAGACCGTCCTCCACGCCTTCGATGAGCGTTTCGATGGCCGTCGGCTGGTCGCCGGCCGGCAGGTACGGCTGGTAGAGCTGAAATGGCGAGCCGTCGTACTGGACGAACTTCGACTCGTCGAGCGCGGGCGCGTCGGCGACGGTGTGGTCGGACATGGGGGACATCCTGTGCGCGGAGCAAACAACTATTCTAGCGTTTTGCCGAAGCTTGCCGATGGGCAGGCCAGGGCGGGCCAAGGGTACCGTAACGGGCCTTCGTCGTAGATGGGGCGCAACGGCCTGCGCTGCAAGGGCCCGCGCCATGCACCGGGGGGCGCACGAACAGCGCACCCGCCCGGACATCCAGCCAGAATCGTCCGTTCGTGCGGGAAAAAGCCGGAAAAAATGGCCCCGCTGGCTTCGCAGTCGACGAAAAACCCGCTTGAGGATTCGTTACAATAGCGAGTTGCGTGGCCGGCTGCCCGGCGCCATGCCCGCTAGGATGGCGCATGCCAGAAGCAACCCGAAACACCCGCAGCGCGCGGCCCACCGAGCTTCTCACTCACTTTTGCCGAACCATCATGTCCCTCTTTTCCGCTGTCGAACTCGCCCCCCGCGACCCCATCCTGGGTCTGAACGAAGCCTATAACGCCGATACGCGCGCTACGAAGGTCAACCTTGGCGTGGGCGTGTACACCAACGAGGAAGGCAAGATTCCGTTGCTGCGCGCGGTGCGCGAGGCGGAAAAGGCCCGCGTCGAAGCCGGTCTGCCGCGCGGCTACCTGCCCATCGAAGGCCTTGCCGCCTATGACACCGCCGTGCAAAAGCTGCTGCTCGACAACGACTCGCCGCTGATCGCGGCGGGCCGCGTCGTCACGGCGCAAGCGCTGGGCGGCACGGGCGCGCTCAAGATCGGCGCCGACTTCCTCAAGCGCGTGAACCCCAATGCCAAGGTCGCCATCAGCGACCCGAGCTGGGAAAACCACCGCGCCCTGTTCGAAAGCGCGGGCTTCGAAGTGGTCGCCTACCCGTACTACGACGCGCAAACCAACGGCGTGAACTTCGAAGGCATGCTGGGCGCGCTCAACGGCTACGCCGCCGGCACCGTCGTCGTGCTGCATGCGTGCTGCCACAACCCGACCGGCGTCGACCTCACCATCGACCAGTGGAAACAGGTGATCGAAGCCGTGAAGGCTCGCGGTCTCGTGCCGTTCCTCGACATCGCCTATCAGGGCTTCGGTGACGGCATCGCCGAAGACGGCGAAGTCGTGCGCCTGTTCGCCGCCTCGGAACTCAACGTGTTCGTCTCGTCCTCGTTCTCGAAGTCGTTCTCGCTGTACGGCGAGCGCGTGGGCGCGCTGTCGATCCTCACGAGCAGCAAGGAAGAAACGGCACGCGTGCTCTCGCAGCTCAAGCGCGTGATCCGCACCAACTACTCGAACCCGCCGACGCACGGCGGCTCGGTGGTCGCAGCGGTGCTGGGCTCGGCCGAACTGCGCGCGATGTGGGAAACCGAACTCGGCGAAATGCGCAACCGCATCCGCGCGATGCGCACGGGCCTTGTCGAGCGCCTCACGGCAGCGGGCGTGGACCGCGACTTCAATTTCATCAACGTGCAGCGCGGCATGTTCTCGTACTCGGGCCTGACCGCAGCGCAAGTCGATCGCCTGCGCGACGAGTTCGGCATCTACGCCGTGAGCACGGGCCGCATCTGCGTGGCCGCGCTGAACATGCGCAACCTCGACGCCGTGGCCAACGCCGTCGCGCAAGTGCTGAAGTAATTCGTCTTCGCGGGCAAGGCGCGCCGCCGCACAAGACGGCGCGCCTTGCAGCGGCGAAAGAAGCACAAAAAAGCGTCCGTTCGAAAGAGCGGACGCTTTTTGTTTTCCCGGGGCTTCCTGGACGCAGGACGCTCCCGCTGGTTAGGCGCCGCGCTCCCCGTTGTCGTGTCCGCGGCTGTCACGATGGATGTCGTGCGTGACGAAACCGGAGTCGTTCTCGGGCTTGTCGAGCCAGCCCGGCTGCCCGAGCGACCCGCGAATGTCCTCCAGACCGCTCGCCCAGTGCTCGCGCATCGTCGAGACGCCGAACTGGAAGTCCTTGAAGTGGCCCTCGTACTCCTTCTGCCGGTAGATCAGATGGATCACGTTGTACTTTTTCGAGCATGAAAGCTCGTCCGCCAGCTTGACCCACTTGTCGTCGCGATGCTCGGGCGCCACACGATCCAGCACTTCGCGCAACACGTGCCGGTAACGCTGCGAGCGCTGCAGCATGTCGGTGACGAGACGCGTGCGGCTCGAATACTGAATGTCCTTCACGCGGCCCTGGACGTCGGTGATGCTGTCGGGCACCGGCCCGCGCGCGCTCCAGAGATCCACCTGGAAGGCGAGCGTGTCGCGCCGCGGCGAAGTCTGGATCACCTCGTAGAGCGGCGTATTCGACATCAGCCCGCCGTCCCAGTAGTACTCGCCGTCGATCTCCACCGCCGCGAAACCGGGCGGCAGCGCCCCCGAGGCAATGAAGTGCTCGGGCCGCAGCTTCGTGGTGGTGTTGTCGAAGTAGACGAAGTTGCCGCTGGCCACGTTCACGGCACCCACCGACACGCGGGTCTCGCCCGAATTGATGCGATCGAAGTCGCACAGCCGCTCGAGCGTGGCCTTGAGCGGCTTCGTGTCGTAGTAACTCGCCTTCTCCGGATGCCCGGACGCCTGCGGCAGCGGCGGCGGAACGCGCGGCACGAAAAAGCCCTTCTGCCCTTCGACCAGCGCGCTGGCCGCCTGCATTGCCGTGAAAGTCTTGCGGATGGCCGCGCTGGAGTTGAACAGCGCGTGTTCGATGAAGGCCGGCAGCGGCGGCGTGTAAGCCGGCTGGCAGATCGTCTCCCAGAATTCGCGCAGGCGCGCGACACGATGCTCGGGCGCGTTGCCCGCGATCAGCGCCGTATTGAGCGCCCCGATCGAAATGCCAGCGATCCAGTTGGGCACGATGCCGGCTTCGAACAAGCCTTCGTAGACGCCCGCCTGGTAGGCGCCCAGCGCGCCGCCGCCTTGCAGCGTGAGCGCGACGGTCTCCCACTGCCCGGACTCGCTCGCGCAGCTCGTGGCGAACGGCTGCGTGCGAGCCCGCTGCCCGGCTCCGGTGCGCGCGCCGGCCTCTTCACCGACCGCGCTCGATTCGACCTGCCCTTTCTTGCGTTGCGCCATGACCGGCCCTCCGCGTTATTGCATGAACCAGCCGTGGCTCACCACGAACGACTGGCCGGTGAAGGCCGCGCTCGGGAAGGCGGAGAGGAACAGCACCGTCTGCGCCACGTCTTCGACCGTCGTGAAGATGCCGTCCACGGTGCCGCCCAGCATCACGCGCTTGACCACTTCCTCCTCGGAGATACCGAGTTCCTTGGCCTGCTCGGGAATCTGCTTTTCCACCAGCGGCGT
>JAITTX010000267.1 GCA_031286755.1 Paraburkholderia sp. | reverse complement strand
TGTGCGCCGCGAGCGTGCCGCCGCAATCGCGCGCGATCGACGAGGAGATCGCCAGCCCCAGGCCCAGGCCCTGCCCCATCTCCTTGGTCGTGAAGAACGGCTCGAAGAGGCGCGGCATGACGTCGGCGGGAATGCCGGGACCGTTGTCGCACACGGCGATCTCGATGGTCGCGGGCTGCGCGCGCACGTCGATCGCGATGCGCGGCGCGCTCGCCCCGGCCACCGCGTCGAGCGCGTTGCCGATCAGATTGATGAGCACCTGCTCGAGGCGCAGGTCGTCGCATTGCGCGACCAGTTCGGGGTAGTCGGCGTGGGCGTCGAGTGGCGCGCTCGCCACGTCGCCATCGGTGACGGTGAGCGCCACGCTCACGCCTTCGAGACGCTTGCCGAGCAGCCCGAGCGCGTTGCGCAGCGCGCGCGCCACCGGCGAGCGCTGGCTCCTCGGCTTCGCGCGCCCCACGAAGAGCTTGAGCTGATTCACGATCTTGCCCATGCGCTCGGTGAGCGAGCCGATCGCCTCCAGATTCTCGTGCGCCACGTCGTACTGGCCACGCTCCAGAAACACGCGGGTGTTGTCGGAGAAGCTGCGCAGCGCCGCGAGCGGTTGATTGAGTTCGTGCGTGATGCCCGCCGCCATCTGCCCGAGCGCGGCCAGCTTGCTCGCCTGGATCAACTCGTCCTGGGTCGCGCGCAGTTCCGCTTCGGTGCGCGTGCGCTCGGCCACTTCGCGCTGCAGACGCTCGTTGGCCTGCGAGAGATCGATGGTGCGCTCGGCCACGCGGTCGTTGAGCATGGCGTAGGCCTTTTGCAGCATCGCCCGGCTGCGCAGCACCTCCTGCACGCGCGCGCGGCGCATGCGCCAGTAGAACGCCAGCAGGCACAGCGAGACGTAGCCGAAGCCCGTCATGATCGTGGCGTTGCGCGCCGCGTCCAGCACCGGATCGACCGGCGACATCGTCACCAGATGCCAGTCGGGCTCACCGAGCGCGCGGCGCGTCTCCAGATAGCGCGGCGCGCGCAGGCCGCTGCCGATGCGCACGATATCGGCGCCGCCCTCCAGCACGCGCTCCACGCTCACGGGCAGCGGCGCGATGTCCTGGCGCGCGTATTGGCGCGTCTCGTCGATGGAGGCCACCACGTCGGCGGCCAGCGGGCGCACCGTGCGGTACTTCCACGCCGGCACCGAGGAAAGAAAGATCACGCCGTGATCGTCGGTGACGAGCAGCGGCTCGGAGGCGTCCGAGCCCGGAAACCATTCGAGATTGAGCTTGACCACGGCCACACCGACGATCTTGCCGTTGCGCCGCACCGGCTGCGAAATGTAGTAGCCCGGGTCGTGCGAGATCGTGCCGATGCCGAAGAAGCGCCCCACATTGCCCTTCGCGGCCTCGATGAAATACGGCCGGAACTGGTAGCCCACGCCCACGAAGCTGTCCGGCCCGCGCCAGTTGCTCGCGGCGATGCACAGGCCGTCGGCGCGGATGATGTAGGTGGTGGTGGCGTGCGCGTGGCGGTTCACGTCCTCGAGATAGCGGTTGGCCTGCGCCACCCAGCCGGGTTTCGGGTCGGCCAGCACGTCCTGCACGAGCGGGTGCGCGCCCACCAGATACGGCAGCGATTCGTAGCGCTCGAGCGTGCTCTTGAGCGCGGCGGTCGTGCGGTCGCTGCGCACGGCGGCGTTGCGGCGCAGCGCGTCGACGCCGGTCTGCCAGGCGAGCGACCACGCGAGCGTGCACACCGCCGCGAGCCCGACGGCGAGCGCGAACAACAGGATGAGGCGGCGCGTCACGAATGAGGCTTCCGGATGATCGTGCGGGGATGGCTGGAATTGTGGCACACGCTTACCGCGCGAGGCGGCCCACGGTGAGAAACGCAAGGCGCCGAGGAAAGCGCCGGGAGGAAAACGCAGAGAGGTCAGGCGGGCGAACCGCCGCGCAGACGCAGGAAGGCGGGGAAAACAGCGCGCGCCGGCTGGCGGCGCGCACCGCGAAAACAGATACGGCGGCGGGTCAGGGCGCGGCGGCGGCCTGCGCCGCCCCGGACACCGCGCCACGCGAGCTTACGCGCCCGCGCTCTCCTTTACGTCTTCTGCCTGGCCCGAAAGCACGGCGCGCATCTTGTTGCGGTCGAGCTCCTTCTCCCATGCCGAGACCACGACCGTCGCCACGCCGTTGCCGACGATGTTGGTGAGCGCGCGGCACTCGCTCATGAAGCGGTCGATGCCGAGGATCAGCACCATGCCCGAGAGCGGAATGGTCGGCACCACGGCCAGCGTGGCCGCGAGCGTGATGAAGCCCGCGCCGGTCACGCCGCTCGCGCCCTTCGAGGTGAGCATGGTCACCGCGAGCAGCGTGAGCTGCTGCGTCCACGTGAGGTCGGTGTTGGTCGCCTGGGCGATGAAGAGCACCGCCATCGTCATGTAGATGTTGGTGCCGTCGAGGTTGAACGAATAGCCCGTGGGCACCACGAGACCCACCACCGAGCGCGAGCAGCCAAGGCGCTCGAGCTTTTGCATCAGTTGCGGCAGCGCCGACTCCGACGAACTCGTGCCCAGCACGATCAGCATCTCTTCCTTGATGTAGGACACGAAGCGGATGATCGAGAAGCCCGTGAGGCGCGCAATCGTGCCCAGCACCACCAGCACGAACACCACTGCGGTGAGATAGAACGTGCCGATCAGCTTGAGCATCGGCAGGAGCGAGCCCACGCCGTACTTGCCGATGGTGAACGCCATCGCGCCGAACGCGCCGATGGGGGCGAGCTTCGTGACGATCTTGACGACGCCGAACAGCACGCCCGAAACGCCCTCGATGAAATCGGTCACCACCCGGCCGCGCTCGCCCAGATGCGCGAGCACCGAGCCGAACAGCAGCGCGATAAGCAGGATCTGCAGGATTTCGCCTTGCGCGAACGCCGAGAACATCGTGTCCGGAATGATGTGCATCAGGAAGTCGACGGTGCTCTGACCGTGCGCCTTCGCCGCGTAGCTCGCCACGGCCTTGGCGTCGAGCGTGTTGACGTCGACGTTGAAGCCCGCGCCCGGCTTGAGCACGTGCGTGGCAATGAGGCCGAGCACCAGCGCGAAGGTGGAGACGATCTCGAAGTACAGCAGCGCCTTGCCGCCCACGCGGCCCACCTTCTTCATGTCCTCCATGCCCGCGATGCCGGTCACGACGGTACAGAAGATGATCGGCCCGATCACCCTCTTGATGAGCTTGATGAAGGCATCGCCGAGCGGCTTCATGTCGATGCCGATGGCCGGCCAGTAGTGGCCGAGAACCACGCCGATGACGATCGCCACGATCACCTGGACATAAAGGATTTTGTGCAGAGGTTTCTTCACGATTGGATCCTGCAAATGGGTTAAGCCGATGGCCACGCTTTTTCGAGCGCCTGGCCGCGACAGGTCGAAACGGGGGGATCAGCGAAACCAGAAGTAGGGATCGGACATCGGCTGTCTCCTTGATGTTTTTTTGTCGCGGCCTGGGGAGCCGCGCGATCTATAGAGCAAGGTTGATGCCAGCGACGCGAAGTGCCTTCAGCCTTGACCGGCAAGGCCTCTCCGTCCTGAAAGTGTAGGAGGAATCTGGATTTCCAGAAATGTAGCCGTGCAGCGTCCGGGTTTCCGGATTGCGCGGGAAAATGGGGACTGGAGAAAAATCACGCGCCGCGCGCGCTCGAACCGAAAGCGCGCGGGCCAGCGGGCGGCGCGGCGATTCAGCCGCGGCCCTTCCAGGGCACGAGACGGCGCTCGAGCGCGCGCATGCCCAGATCGAAGCCCCAGGCAATCAGGCCGATCAGCACGATGCCCATCACCACGACGTCGGTGCGCAGGAAGCTCGACGCGTTGAGCACCATCTGGCCGAGACCCGCCGTGGCGGCCACCATCTCCGCCGCGACGAGCGTGGTCCAGCCAAAGCCGATGGCGATGCGCAGGCCCGTGAGGATCTCGGGCAGCGCGGCGGGCAGCACGACAAAGCGCACGATCTGCGCGAAGCTGCCGCCGAGCGAGGCCGCCGCGCGCAGTTGCTCGACGCTGGCGCTTTTCGCGCCGGCGCGCGCGGCCATGGCGATGGGCGCGAAGCAGGCGAGCCAGATCACCACGAGCTTGGCCGTCTCGTCGATGCCGAACCAGATCACCACGAGCGGCAGATAGGCGAGCGGCGGCAGCGGCCGGTAGAACTCCAGCGGCGGATCGAGCAAGCCGCGCGCGACGCGCGACACGCCCATCAGAATGCCGACGGGAACCGCCGTCACCGCCGCCAGCGCGAACGCGCCGAACACGCGCAGGGCGCTCCAGAGCAGGTGCTCCGAAAGCGGCAAACCGCCCTGGATGCGGCCGTGCCAGGCATCGGTGAAAGCCTGCCAGACCGCCTCGGGCGTGGGCAGAAAAAGCAGCGGCAGCCAGTGCAGATGCGTGGCCAGCCACCAGAGCAGCGCGAGCACGCTCACCGAAACGACGCTCAGCGCCGCGGTCGGGCCCTCGCCCGGCATGCGGCGGAGGCTCGCGCGCCGCGCGCGCTTCGAAGACCCGGGCCGTGCAGCGGCGACCCCGGCGTCGAATGCGTCGAAGGCCCCGGCTCCGCGCGCCGTCAACGCGACGTCCCCCAGCGATTCTTGTGGCACGCTCATGGCTTCCTTTCCTCTTCGATCAATTCCGCAGCGACGCTGCACGCCACCGGGCTCACGACAGTGCCGGCTCGCCGGCATCGGCGTGAAGCAGGCGCACGAGACGCTCGCGCCACTCGATGAAATCGGGCGACGACTTCACCGCGCGCGCATCGCGCGTGCGCAGGTAGCGCCGCGCGAACGGCAATTCATATTCGTGCTCGATGCGGCCCGGCCCCGGCGCCATCACCACCACACGCGTCGCGAGAAACAGCGCCTCCTCCACGCTATGCGTGATGAAGAACACCGTCTTGCGCGTGCGCGCCCAGACGTCGAGCACGAGCGCTTGAACCGACTCGCGCGTCATGGCGTCGAGCGCGCCCATCGGCTCGTCCATCAGCAGCACCTCGGGATTGCTCGCGAGCGCGCGCGCAATGCCCACGCGCTGCTGCATGCCGCCCGAGAGCGCATAGACGCGCGAATGCGCGTGGCCCTCGAGCCCGACGAACGTGAGCTGCTCGCGCGCGATGCGTGCGCGCTCGGCCTTCGGCACGCGCCGAAAGCGCAGGCCGAGCGCGACGTTATCGAGCACGTCGAGCCACGGCAGCAACGCGTGCTTCTGGAACACGACTCCGCGCTCAGCGCCCGGCCCCCCCGGTCCTGTAACGCGTGCGCCGTTCACGCGCACCTCGCCCTGCGCGGGCTCGACGAAGCCCGCGATGCAGTTCAACAGCGTGGTCTTGCCGCAGCCCGAAGCGCCGAGAGCGACCACGAACTCGCCGCTCGCGACGTTCAAATTGACGTTGGCGAGCGCCACGTTCGGCGCGTCGCCCCGGCGCTCGCTCTCGTAGACGACGCTCAGATCGCGGATCTCCAGCGTGCTCATCGGTGCCCTCCATTGCCGGGTTGGTCGATACGGTCGATGTCTCAGTGCGCGGCGGCGCGCTGCACGAATTGCGGATCGACGCCAACCGAGTAGTCGGGCAGCACGGACTGGATCGTGCCTTGCGCCTTGAGGAAGGTCGCGGTCGCGAGCAGCGACTGCGCCGCACCCGATTGCGCGCCGCCGCCCAGCCACGTCTTCGAGGCCTGCTCGGCGGGCGTCGGGAAGGCGTAGAGCGCGAGGCTCGCCGGCACGTCCTGCGGGTTCGCGCCGGACACCTTCGCCACGGCTTGCACCTGCGGCGACGCGGCATTCCACGCGGCCTTGTGCGCGCCGTAGTCGGCATCGGCGGCGGCCAGCACCTGCACGAACTTCGTGAGGAATGCTTCGTTATCCTTGGCAAAACGCCGGTCGACCACGAAGCCATCGAAGGTCGCCTTGCCCGTGGCTTTCGCCACCTGCCCCGAAGTAACCAGCACCTTGCCGTTCTTCTTCACCTTCGCGAGCACGGGGTCCCAGATATACGTCGCATCGATGTCGCCGCGCTGCCACGCCGCCGCGACTTCGGGCGGACGCAGGTTGACGATCTTCACCGCGTTGGGGTCCACGCCCGCGTTCTGCAGCGCGACTAGCGTATGAAAGTGCGACGTCGACACATACGGCACGCCGATGGTCTTGCCCTTGAGGCCCGCGACGCTCGTCACGCCCGAGCCGTCGCGCGCGACGAGCGCCTCGGCGTCGTTGATGTTGTCGAGAATCCAGAACAGCGAGAGATTCACGCCCTGCGAGAGACCCGCAGCAATAGGGCTGGACCCGGCCTCGCCGAGCTGCACCGAGCCCGAGGCGAGCGCGCGGATCACATCGGCGCCGCTTGCGAGCTTGCGGTAGGTGATCTTGTAGCCCGTGGCCTGCTCGAGCGCGCCGGTGGCCTGTGCGTAGCGCCACGGCACCACCATGTCCTGATACGCGATCACGACTTCGCGCGTTTCGGCGTGCGCGCGCGGCGCGGCGAACGCGGCGGCCAGCATGGCCGAAACCGCTGCAAGCGCGACCACGAGCACGCGGGGACGGCGTGCCGCGCTCGCATGCGCGAGGGAAGGCGCATGCGCAAAACGCGACGAGAAAGGGACGCGATGGCTCATCGTGAGACTCCGGCGGAACGACGTTCGAGTGAAAGAAGGTTCCGACTATAGGGAGTCTGGCGGTAAGTGGTTCTAATTTATCCGCGATAGCTAATGACGCCGCTGGAGCATTGCTTTTCGTGCTGTGACGAATCGCGCCTTATTTGCTGGAAGGCCGTCTTAGCGGCTCGTAGTGCTCGCTGTCATAGGCAGTCGTGACTGCATGGCCATCACGCTTGCGAATTTTCAGGAAGAACAGCACAGGCGAAACATCCACCTCGCCGCCGCAAGCTTCGGTATGGTTCTCACGCACCCGGATAAGGAAATAGCGTCCTTTGTCCGCGGTATCGAACAGCAAACACTCGGTCTTGTTCTTCGACAAAGCATAGGTTTGCGTGATCTCGGCCGCTTTCGTCGCGGCTTCGTCACCGCTCCGAACAGCGTCCTGGCCCGCCCATGCGTAACAACTCACCGCCAGCGCGGCAACCGCGACAGCACCTCGTATCATTGGGCCGCTCCCCGGTTGTCGTATTGATCGAGTTTGTGATGGCGAATAATCGAGTTGAGCTTCGCCGCGTAGCCTGGATCGGTTGCATAGCCATTGTTCGCGAGCGCGACGGCGAACCTGGTGCTGCTTGTGTAGAGAAAGCAGGACCTGAAGCGTGGGTTGTCGCGCAACATCCGTGCGTAGTCTTCGGCGGCGTCCTTGTAGCTGCCATACGCACGAAAGGTAGCCTCGATCGTGATCGCTCTGCCGTTGACCACTTCATGCGTGGTGAATGCGGTGCTGTCACCAGCCGGCGATCTCCCTTTCACGCCGAAGTAAGCGTTTGCCACCACCGACCGCCCCCAGTTGCTTTCAAGGGCAGACTGGGCAATCACGAGGCCGGCAGGAATTTTGTATTTGCGTTGAATCTCTAGTGCATCAGCGAGATGCGCATCGATAAAGGTCTGTACATGTGACGGCACAATGTGCCGCTTCGGCGCCTGCGGCGCCGCGTGACGATGGTCTGATAGAGGCTGCGCCATGGTGCTCCGGGTTTCTAGCGAGAGACGGTACATAGCATGCCACAGCTCCGGTACTAACCAGCTAGCGCCAGGACCCAATGGACCGTCGGCATGGCCGCTCTTGCCCTTCGTCAATTGGGCGATGCCGTACCGGCAATCGCCACGGTTAAAACCTCTGCTACAAACAAAAAAGCCCGCTTTTTCAGCGGGCTCCCTTGCATACGCTACGGCGTGCGATACAACGGCGGCCTATCAGACCACGCCCGCCCCATGCGCCTGCACGTCGGCGTGATAGCTCGAACGCACCATCGCGCCAACGGCCGCGTGCGTGAAACCCATCTTGTACGCCTCTTCCTCGTACATCTTGAAGGTGTCCGGATGCACGTACTCGCGCACCGGCAGGTGATGCTCGGAAGGCTGCAGATACTGGCCGATGGTCAGCATGTCCACGTCGTGCTCGCGCAAATCACGCATGACCTGGAGAATCTCTTCCGGGCTCTCGCCAAGACCCACCATCAGGCCCGACTTGGTCGCGACCTCGGGATGCAGCGCCTTGAAGTCCTTCAGGAGCTTGAGCGAGTGCGCGTAGTCCGAGCCCGGGCGCGCTTCCTTGTAGAGGCGCGGCACCGTTTCGAGGTTGTGGTTCATCACGTCGGGCGGCGCGGCGTTGAGAATCGAAATCGCGCGGTCCAGACGGCCGCGGAAGTCCGGCGTGAGAATCTCGATGCGGGTTTCCGACGACTGCTCGCGCACCTGGCGGATACATTCGACGAAATGGCCGGCGCCGCCGTCACGCAGGTCGTCGCGATCCACGCTCGTGATCACGACGTACTTGAGCTTGAGCGCGCCGATGGTGCGCGCGAGGTTGGCCGGCTCGTCCGGGTCGAGCGGGTCGGGACGGCCGTGGCCGACGTCGCAGAACGGGCAACGGCGCGTGCACTTGTCGCCCATGATCATGAACGTGGCGGTGCCCTTGCCGAAACATTCGCCGATGTTCGGGCAGCTCGCTTCCTCGCACACCGTGTGCAGGTTGTGCTCGCGCAGGATGTTCTTGATCTCGTAGAAGCGCGAGTTGCCGGTGGCCGCCTTCACGCGGATCCACTCGGGCTTCTTGAGCTTCTCGATGGGGATGACCTTGATCGGAATGCGCGAGGTCTTGGCCTGCGCTTTCTGTTTCGCGGTGGCGTCGTAGGGAACGGCGTCGGCGGGGGTGCCTGCAGCGTTGGGAGCAGGATTAGCGGTTACGTCAGTCATTCGTTTCGATCCAGTCAGGCCGCCGGGGTAACGCCGGCCTGCGGTTGCGGCGGTTGTCCGCCGATGGTGGCCGATGTGGCCGATTCCCACTGCAGCCGCTTAGGCTGAAGGGTCTGAGGCAGCCGCTTCGGCCACCGAAAGCGCTGCTGCCAGAGTCGAATCCCAGTGCACGGCGAGATTCGCCTCGAGCCGGGCCGCCAGTGTGGCGGCCACGTCCTGCCAGGACGCTTGTGCGCCCAGCGTGGCCATGTCGACGGTTTCGAGGCCTGCATAACCGCACGGGTTGATCGCGAGGAACGGGCTCAGGTCCATCGAGACGTTCAGGCTCACGCCGTGGTAGCTGCAGCCGTGGCTGATCTTCAGGCCCAGTGCCGCGACCTTGGCGCCAATATGAGCGGCGCTGGGTCCGGACGCGCCTTCTGGCACGTATATTCCGGGCGCGCCGGCTTTGCGCTCGCCCGCGAGATTATACGCCGCCAGGGTTTCGATCACGGCCTGCTCGATGAGCGTGACGAGTTCGCGCACCATCAGCTTGCGCCTCCGCAGGTCGAGCAGCAGATACGCCACGACCTGGCCCGGCCCGTGATACGTGATCTGGCCGCCGCGGTCGATCTGCACGAGCGGAATGCCGCTGTTGGCAATCAGCAGGTGCTCGGGCTTGCCAGCCTGGCCGAGCGTGAAAACCGGGGGATGTTCGACGAGCCAGAGTTCGTCGGGCGTTTGAGCATCGCGCTGCGCGGTGAATGCGCGCATGGCGTCGAAGCTCGCCTGGTAGGCCTCGCTGCCGCGCCAGCGCACGATGGGCGGCGCGCAGCGCTCGCCCGGCAAGGCGGACTCGGGTGAGGATGGAAGTGGGGAGACTGAAACCGGGGTGGCGCACATGATTCCCGAAGTTTACCTAATTCGGGACAAGCGCGCCGAGCCCCCTCAGACCGGCGCCCCTAAGCCGGGCGCCCCTGGCCGGGCACCCCTAACCGGGCGTCTCAAACCGTGCGCCAGCCGTCGCCGGCGTGGATGCCCCAGCGCGCCGCGAGACGCGCGCCCCAATCGATCAGGCGCTCGCTCACGCGCGCGGGTGTGGCGAACGCCACCCAGGCGGCCCCGCCCTGCTCCGCGCCGATCCACAGCCGCTCGCCGCGCCGCAGCCGCAGCGTGTGGCCGGGCTCGAGCCAGTAGTCGGCGGTATCGTCGCTGCGCGTGACCCACACCGCGCCGCAGCGCACCGTGAGCCGCGTGCTGCGCGCCACCCGCACCGAAGCCACCTGATCCGCCGCCACTTCAAACGTGATATCCGAAGAAATTTCTCTCATTTTCGCCTCCGAAGGTGCCGCATCCATGGCTACAATCGTAGGCGCAGCAAGGGATCGGGCCAAACGATCAATTTTCACGGCTATGTGAGAAAAATTACGATGGATCTGCGCCAGCTTCCGGCGCTCAACGCCCTCAAGGCGTTCGAGGCCGCCGCCCGCCACGAAAGCTTCTCGCGCGCCGCCGACGAACTGTTCGTCACGCACGGCGCGGTCAGTCACCAGATTCGCGCGCTCGAAGGCGAACTCGGCATCACGCTGTTCGCCCGCGACGGCAAGCGCGTGCGCCTCACCGACACGGGCCGCCGCTACGCGGGCCAGGTGCGCGACGCGCTCACGCAACTGGCGCTCGCCACCCAGGAGATCCGCGCGGGCGACCGCGACCGGCGCCTCGTGGTGTCGATGCTCTCGTCGTTCGCCGCGCGCTGGGTCACGCCGCGCATCGGCCGCTTCATCGAGGCGCATCCGCAATGGGACGTCGAGCTGCAATCGACGAACTCGCTCGTCGACTTCGCGCGCGACGACGTCGACGTGGCCGTGCGCTTCGGCTACGGCCACTATCCCGGGCTGCACGCCGAGCTGCTGCTCGACGAGATCTTCTTTCCCGCGTGCTCGCCGGACTTCAACGGCGGCAAGCTGCCCGAGGATCCGCGCGAACTGACGAAGCTCCCGCTCCTGCGCTCCGACGACGAGCTCTGGCGCCCGTGGTTCGACGCCGCCGGCCTGCACGACACCCCCGAGCCCAAGCGCGGCGTGCTCTACCAGGATTCGTCGAACCTGCTGCAAGCCGCCATGGACGGCCAGGGCATCGCGCTCGTGCGCCGCTCGCTCGCCATGCACGAGATCACGCGCGGGCGGCTCGTGCGGCTTTTCAAGGACATCGACGGGCCGAGCCCGTGGCGCTACTACTTCATCTGCACGCAGCAGCGCATGCAGACCGAGCGCGTGCAGGCGTTTCGCGACTGGGTGTTCGACGAGGTCGCGCGCTTCCGGCGGCTCTACGAGAACGCCTGCGAGGCGGGCCCGCTCATGACGGCCGCCGCCGCCGCGCTGCGCGCACGCGAAGACGACGCGCTCTGAACGCCCGGGCGCGCGCTCGTGAATTCGCCCCCGCATTTGCGCGCCCGGTCATGAAGCAACAAGGGCCGCCCGAAGGCAGCCCTTGCGACACAACCTGAAGCGAGGTTTTACAGCACGATCTTCACCATCGGATGCCCGGTGAGCGCGCGATAGATATCGTCGAGATGCGCCTGGCTGGTGGTGCGCACGGTCACCGTGAGGCCCGTGTAGTTGCCGCCGCTGGACGGCCGCGACTCGATGGTTGCCGTGTCGAAGCTGCCGTCGAATTCGCGCAGCACGGCGATGATCGTGTCCTGAAACTCCGGATGCGTCTTGCCCATCACCTTGATGGGGAAGTCGCAGGGGAATTCGATCAGGGATTCTTTTGCAGGCGCCTGAGCGCCGCCGTTCAGTTCAGATGCAGTCATATTTCCACTTCCTGTTGCGTCCCGTCCGCGTCCCGCGCTTACTTGCAAGCCGCCGCGCGGGCTTCGCGCGCCGCGAGAACCGCGCGCGCCTCACGCGCCTTCGCACGCTGATAAGCCTCGTAAAGCGCGGCATAGACCGGGCCGGGCTTGCCGTTGCCCACCGCCTGCCCGTCGAGCGCGACCACCGGCAAAAGCTCCTTGGTGGCCGAGGTCACGAATAGCTCGTCGGCGGCGCGCAGCGCCGCTTCGTCGATCTCGCGCGCCTCGAAGCGAATCCCGCACTCCTGCGCCAGCTCCTCGACGAGCCCGTAACGGATGCCCTCGAGAATCTTGTTGCTGCGCGGCGGCGCGTAGAGCGCGCCGTCCTTCACGATCCACACGTTCGACGACGACGCTTCGGTCACCCAGCCGTCGCGCAACTGAATGGTCTCGAACACGCCGTGCTCCACCGCGTTCTGCGCCATCAGCACGTTGCCGAGCAGCGACGTCGACTTGATGTCGCAATTGAGCCAGCGGCGGTCCTCGGCCGTGACGCAGGCCACGCCGCTCGCGCGCTGCGCGGCGCCGGGCAGCACCAGCGGGGTGACCATCACGAGCACGGTGGGCGTGGCATTCGCCGGGAACGCATGGCCGCGCTTTGCCACGCCGCGCGTCACCTGCAGGTAGACGTTCGCGTGCGCATCGCGCGCGAGCGCGCCCGCGGCCTCGTTCGTCTCGATCACGCGCGCGATGAGCGCGCGCCAGCCAGCCTCGTCGAACGGATTCGCAATGCCCACCTTATCGAGCGAACGCGCGAGCCGCGCGAGATGCTGCGCCATGCGAAACGGCACGCGCAGCATGCCGGCGCCGGGCGCGGCGCCCTCGGCTTCGAGCGCGTAGGCCGGCACCACTTCGTAAATGCCGTCGCCGAAGATGAAGCCGCGGTCCAGCACCGGCACGCGCGCTTCGGAAAGCGGCGTGAGCTCGCCGTTGAGCCAGACGATGGGTTCCGCGGCTTGCGCCGCCTGCGAATCCGGACGGGAAGAGGCTGTTGGAGCGGTCATTTACTTCTTCTTGTTGAACATGAGCATGAGCGAATCCCACACGCGGCCCGCGATGCCGGCTTGCGGCACCGGCTCGAGCGCGACGAGCGGGAACTGCGCGAGCACCTTGCCGTCGGCGCCGACGAACTTCGCCGAGCCCACCTGCTGGCCGTCCGCGAGCGGCGCGATCAGCGGGCTGGTGAGTTCGATCTGCGGCTTGGCCTTGTCGGCGGCGCCCTTGGGCAGCGTGACGTATTGATCCTTCTTCACGCCCACCTTCACGGCGTCCAGCGCACCCTTGTAGACGCGCGGCGTGGCCACGGCCTGGTTGGCCGCGTAGATGCGCGTGGAGTCGTAGGCGCTATAGCCGTAGTTCAGCAGCTTCATGCTGTCCTGAGTGCGATCGCGCTCCTTTTGCTCGCCCATCACCACGGAAACGAGACGGCGGTTGCCGCCGCCCGCGAGCGGGCGCTTGGCCGAGGCGATCAGGCAGTAGCCCGCGGCCTTGGTGTGGCCGGTCTTCAGGCCGTCGACGGTCGGGTCGATCCACAGCAGGCGGTTGCGGTTCGGCTGCTTGATCTTGTTATACGTGAACTCCTTCTCCGAGAAGATGCTGTAGTACTCGGGATAGTCGCGGATCAGGTGCGTCGAAACCTTGGCGAGGTCGCCGGCCGTCGTGTAGTGATTCGGGTCGGGCATGCCGTTCACGTCGGCGAAATGCGTGTGCGTCATGCCGAGCTTCGCCGCCTCGGCGTTCATCATGTTGACGAAGTTCGCCTCGCTGCCGCCCACGAGCTCCGCCAGCGCGATAGCCGCGTCGTTGCCCGACTGGATGATCATGCCGTACACGAGATCGTGCACCGACACCGGCTTGTCCGCCTCGATGAACATGCGTGACTCGTCATTCTTCACGCGGCGCACCGCTTCGCCCGGCGTGACGATCTGGTCCATCGTGATCTTCTTGGCCTGCAGCGCCTCGAACACGAGGTAGGCGGTCATCAGCTTCGTGAGCGAAGCCGGCTCGACGCGCTCGTCGGCGTTGCCCGAGGCGAGCACCTGGTTCGCGGTGGCGTCCACGAGCACCCACGAGCGCGCGGTCACCGCGGGCGGCGGCACCTGCGCGAACGCGCTCGCGCTGGCGAGGAGCGTGGCGGGCAGCAAGACGCCGAGCGTGACGTTGCGGACGATGGAAGGAGAGACGAAGGAGGGCTGGCCGGAGGAGAGAAAACGCATAGGTTCAGGTCGAACGGATTGGGGTCGGGATGAACGTTGCGCGCCAGCTGGCGCGCATGTCGGAGGCCGAAGTCGAAGGCCAGATTCCGGGGCCGAAGTCTGGGACCAAATTCAATGGCCGAACTGCGGCGCCTCGCTCACACGCCGGAACACAAGAAAAGCGGGCGCGGCGATGCGCAAAAAAAGACGGCCCATTATACGCGTCACGTGATGGCGTTTTTCGAACTGGCCACACGTTTGCGCGTACCTGTAGCGCATTTCTCACGCATGGCGCTCGTAAGGTGCGTGGTTTTGCCTCGTTTTCGCGACGTACGCGCGATGTGCGCGCGGCGGCATCGTTCAGCGCCAGGCGTCGACGATGATGCGCTTGAGGATATGCAGCTTGCGATGCAGAAAGTGTTCCGCCCCCGGAATCACGACGATGGGCAGCTCCTGCGGCCGCGCCCATTCGTACACCGAGAGGATCGGCACGGTGTCGTCGAGCTCACCGTGAATCAGGAGCGTGTCCTCACGCACGGGCGCGACTTCCCAGCGGCTCGCGGCTGTGCCGACGAACACCATGCGCTCGATCTCGCCCCCCGCTTCCTGATAGCGCCTCGCCACATGCGAGAGCACGAAGGTGCCGAACGAAAAGCCGGCGAGCACGAGCGGCGTGTCGGCCTGGCCTGGCTGCGCGCGCATGTAGCCAATGAGCTCGAGCAGGTCGTCCTGCTCGCCGATGCCGTTGTCGTGCGTGCCGGCCGTGGTGCCCACGCCGCGGAAGTTCGAGCGGTAGGTCACGTAGCCGAGCTGCACGAGCGTGCGCGCGAGGGTCTGCGCAACCTTGTTGTCCATGGTGCCGCCAAAGAGCGGATGCGGATGCGCGACGAGCGCGATGCCGCGCACGGGCGTGTTTGCGTCGGGCCTGTCGAGCGCGCATTCGATCTGGCCGATGGGACCGTCGATATGGAATTTTTCGGTTTGTGCGTTCATCGTGCTGCGGTCCTTGGGTGGTTTCGTGTCGTTGCCGTGGTCCGGGCGCGGTTCCCTGGCGGTCGATCAGTGGCCGATCAGCGGTCGATCTTCAGGCGCTCGACCACCTGGCCGTTCTGCAGATGCGAGACGACGATCTCCTCGATGTCGCTCTCGTCGACGTAGGTGTACCAGGTGCCCTCGGGATACACGACGACGGTAGGGCCTTCCTCGCAGCGGTCGAGGCAGCCGGCCTTGTTGATGCGCACCTTGCCCGGGCCCGCGAGGCCCAGCTCCTTCACGCGCTTTTTCGCGTACTCCTGCATCGCCTGCGCGTTGCAGTTCGCGCAACTCGGACGATCGGCGCCGGGGTCGCGCTGGTTCAGGCAGAAAAAGACGTGGTGTTGATAGAACGAGTCGGTCATGGCGGGGGATACCGGTGAAGTGTCGGGTGCGGCGCGCGTGCCGTTCGGCACAGATTGGGCTCGCGTCCGGTTTGCATTCGGCTCAAATTCGGCTCGAATTCGCGCGGCGCAGTCGATGCAATGCGGTTGGTGGAATGCGCTCGATTATAGCGAGCGTGGCGTAAACGCTTCTCGCGCGATCGAAGTCCACCGGGACGCCGCATCGGCCCGCGTCGGGTCGTTCGCGCGTTGCTTCAGCGGCCAGCTTGCCTCCGGTTGCGCGCACGCCGCGCGAGCCACGCGCGCTCGAGCGAGAACGCCGTCCAGCCGAGCACCGCCCAGGGCCACGTCCACGCGAGCCAGCGCGCCAGCCCGTTGAAGTGCAGATAGCGGCCCTGGCGCCAGTCGGCGAGCAGGACGTCGAAATAGGGACTCACCGGCAGCACGTTTACGAGCACGAGCGAGATGGCCAGCGCCACCGTCGCGGCGGCGGCGCGCGCCGTGCGCGGCAGGAACAGCGCGAGCAGCGCCGCCAGCGTGCCCCACATGAGGCCCGCGAGCGCGCCGGGCGTCGCCCAGTCGAACAGGAGGCCGCTTTGCGACTGCAGGAAGGTCGCGCCGGCTTTCACGGCGAGCGTCGTCACGATCAGCAGCATGATGAGCCGCACGCGCGGCGCGCGGGAGCGCATCGGCAGCGAGGCGAACGCCGCCGCGGCAAACAGGTTGAGCGTGGCGATGAGCGCCTCCCAGTCGGATTCCGGCAGGCGCGCGGCCAGCGCATCGGGCCACGCGCGCAGGTGCCATGCGCCCGGCACCCAGGCGAGCATGGCGCTCTGCATCGAAACGTCGAAGCGCTCCCACAGCGCGCGCGGCCAGTCGCCCATGCCAAAGAGACGCGGCACCGGAAACATCGTCGCGAACGGCCAGAGCGCGGCAAGCACCATCAGCGCGCCGGCATCGCGCTCGAACCAGCGAAAGCGCAGCCGCCGCAGGAAGCCGCGTTCGAGCAGCGCGCCGGTGGCGGGCGCCGCGATCAGCGCGCCCAGCAGCGCGCCGAGCGCATTGGTCGAGAGATCGAGATTCGAGGCGACGCGCGTGGGCAAATACGTCTGCACCGCCTCCATGACGCCCGAAAGCAGCGTGCCGCCCAGCGTGGCGAGCACGATCGCCAGCAGGCCGCGGCAGCGCGGCCAGGCGGCGAGCACGGCCAGCGCGCCGAACGGCATGTAGCCGAGCACGTTGGTGACGACGTCGAAGACCGTCCAGTATTTCGGAAACGGATCGCCGAGATAGTCGAGCGGGCCGAGCCCGAGCGAGCGCCACCCCGAGAACGGATACCACGAGGCGTAGACGATCAGCGCGGTGAAGAGCACGAACGCCTGGCGCGAGAGCGTGGAGGCCTGGCGAGGCAGCGTTTCGGGTTTGGGCGGCGCGGGGGGTTTCGGTGGCGTGGATGGCGCTGGCGGCATTTCAGTCGCGCCGCCCGCGGCACGCGCGACGGAATCGGCGGCCGGCGCCCCCGCCGCGGAATCGCGAGGCGCCTGCGAGCCTTGCGGACGGGCGGCGCCGTTGCCGCCGCCCGCCTCGTGATCCGAATCTCCCGTACTTGCACCGCTCATGCAGCCAATCCCACCTCTGATGCGTCCAGCGCGCCCACGCGCCCGGACGCCGCGTTTCTCAAGGCGTGCCAGCGAACGCCTGCGCGCTCAGCCACGCACCGATCTGGCCCGCGAAATCATCGCTCGCCGCGCGCAACGCGGCCACGCCGCCCGCGGCGTCGGGCGTGCTCGCGGGCGCGCGCGCCACGAAGGAGCGCTGCGCGACGACCTTGCCATCCCGCATGAGGGTCGCGCGCGCGGCGAGCACGCCGGCGCTTTGCGTCGACGTGTCGAAAACCTGCTCGAATTCGGTGAGCTCGACCTTCAGCATGGGCGCCCGCACGGCGTCGGCGCCCGAGAGCACCGTGGCGTGCGCGGCGAGCGCGCTGCGCAGGCGCTGCGTGAGCAGGCGCGCGGGCGACATCGTCCAGCGGCTGTCCGCGTAGCGCCCCGAGCGCTGCGAGTCGCCGTTCAGACGGTAGAGGATGCCGTTGTGATCGAGCGTCGGGGGCGCGCTCACTTCGAGCACCTTGAGCGGCGGCAG
>JAITTX010000258.1 GCA_031286755.1 Paraburkholderia sp. | reverse complement strand
TAGAACAGGACGTAGCCCAGGCGCCCGCCGAGGACCGTGCCGAGCACGCCGTAGAACAGCATGTCGTCGATGTCCTTGACGGTCCAGCCTTGCGCGGCCACATACGGCAGCCGCAAGCGCAGGCGGCCGATCACGATCGCGAGAATGAAGCCGACGAGATACATGAGGCCGTACCAGCGCACGGCGAGCGGCCCCAGATGAATGGCGACGGGGTCGAAGTTCGGGTGGATGAGCATCGTGGAGTCAGTGCTTGTCGGCGGTGAGGATTGAAATCGAGTTGTAAAAAACGGCGTAAAACAGGCAGAAAAATGCCCAAAGCGCAGGCGAAAACACGGAGCAAGTGCATTGGACGTTTCCAAAGCTGCACAGTTCGCATCGCGTGCCGCGGCGACACATTATCGCCGAGACGAGGGAGCACGAACCAGAATGCACCTGGAACGCGACTCCCGGCAGGTTCAAGGGCCGGATATGAAAGCGCCGCGCACCAGATCTCTCACCCGGTCCCCGAAGGCGTTCATCGAGCGCGCGGCAGACCTGCTGCCCCGGCATGCGCACGAACGATTTCGATGAACGCCGCCAGCACCGGGCTCACCTCATCTGCGCGCCAGACAAGGCCCGTTTCGATCGTCGGCGCCGCTTCGGCCAGCGGGCGGTAGACCACGCCCGTGCGCCGCAGATGCCGCAGCGACCGTGGCACGAGCGCGATGCCCATCCCCGCCGAGACGAGGCTCACGATCGTCTGCATCTGGATGGCTTCCTGGCCCACGCGCGGCGCAAGCCCGGCGGCGCCATAGCAATCCATGATGGTGTCGTGAAAGCCCGGGGCCAGATGGCGCGGAAACACCACGAGCGGGATATCGGCGAGCTCGGCAAGGCTCACCGGCGTCTCGCACCAGCCATGCGCGGCCGACTCACCGCTATCGCCCGAATCTCCCGGATCCCCCGTGCGCGCCGAAAGCTCGGCCGGCATCGCCACCACGAGGGGCTCGCGCGCCACCGGCAAATACGCGAGCTGCCCCGCGTGGCGCGGCGGCAAGGGCGCGATCACGAGACCCGCATCGATGCGGCCCGCCACCAGCTCGTCGATCTGCACGTCGCTCGTGGCCTCCGCGAGCTGCAGGCGCACACGCGGGTGGCGCGCGCCAAACTCGCGCAACAACAGCGGCAGCAGGCCGTAATCGGCGGTCGAGACGAAGGCCAGCGCCAGCACGCCCGCCTCGCCGCGCGCGAGGCTCTGCGCGAGCGGCCGCAGCGCTTGGGCAGCCGCGAGCAGGCGCCGCACCTCGGGTAGCAGATCGGCGCCCACCGCCGTCAACTCGACCGAGCGGCGCGTGCGCGCGAAGAGCTCGACGCCGAGCGTCTCCTCCAGCGCGCGTATCGCCTGTGAAAGCGGCGGCTGGGTCATCGAAAGGCGCGCGGCGGCGCGGCCGAAATGCTGCTCCTCGGCCACGGCCACGAAGTAGCGCAGCTGGCGCAGGTCGGGAATCGTGGAACTCATGGGTGCAAGCGGAGTAAGGGCATGGCAAGCGCGTCCTGTGATTCTTTTTGCGAATCAATAGACCAAGAATAATATATTGGACATTGCGCTCGCGAAACTCCATTCTTCTTCGCACACGCCGGCACATCCCCCTTCAAGCCCCCCGGATCCGGCGAAAGAAACAAATCAAAACACCACTCACGGAGCGTCCCCATGGCATACAACCGTCGTTCGAAGCACATCACGCAAGGCGTTGCCCGCTCGCCGAACCGCTCGATGTATTACGCGCTCGGCTATGAAAAGGCCGACTTCGACAAGCCGATGATCGGCGTCGCCAACGGCCACTCGACCATCACGCCCTGCAACGCGGGCCTGCAGCGCCTCGCCGACGCGGCCGTGGCCGCCGTCAAGGGCGCCGACGCCAACCCGCAGATCTTCGGCACGCCCACGATCTCCGACGGCATGTCGATGGGCACCAAAGGCATGAAGTACTCGCTCGTCTCGCGCGAGGTGATCGCCGACTGCATCGAGACCTGCGTGCAGGGCCAGTGGCTGGACGGCGTGGTCGTGATCGGCGGCTGCGACAAGAACATGCCCGGCGGCATGATCGCGCTCGCGCGCATCAACGTGCCGGGCATCTACGTGTATGGCGGCACGATCCGCCCGGGCAACTGGAAGGGCAAGGACCTGACCATCGTGTCGGCGTTCGAGGCCGTGGGAGAGTTCACGGCCGGGCGCATGAGCGAAGAGGATTTCGAAGGCGTCGAGAAAAACGCCTGCCCGTCCACGGGCTCGTGCGGCGGCATGTACACGGCCAACACCATGAGCTCGTCGTTCGAGGCGCTCGGCATGTCGCTCATGTATTCGTCGACGATGGCCAACCCCGACGAGGAAAAGGTCGATTCGGCCGCCGAGTCGGCGCGCGTGCTCGTCGAAGCGGTCAGGAAGGATCTCAAGCCGCGCGACATCATCACGAAGAAGTCGATCGAGAACGCCGTGGCGCTGATCATGGCCACGGGCGGCTCGACCAACGCGGTGCTGCACTATCTTGCCATCGCGCACGCCGCGGAAATCGACTGGAGCATCGACGACTTCGAGCGCATGCGCAAGAAAGTGCCGGTGATCTGCGATCTGAAGCCCTCGGGCCAGTATGTGGCGACCGACCTGCACAAGGCCGGCGGCATTCCGCAGGTGCTCAGGATCCTGCTCGACGCGGGCCTCTTGCACGGCGATTGCATGACCATCACGGGCAAGACCATCGCCGAAGAACTGAAGGACGTGCCCTCGAAGCCGCGCGCCGATCAAAAGGTGATCTTCCCGATCGACCAGGCGCTCTATAAGGAAGGCCACCTCGCGATCCTCAAGGGCAACCTCGCGACCGAGGGCGCCGTCGCCAAGATCACGGGCCTGAAGAACCCGGTCATCACGGGCCCGGCGCGCGTGTTCGACGACGAGCAGAGCGCGATGGAGGCCATCCTGGCCGACAAGATCAAGGCCGGCGACGTGGTCGTGCTGCGCTACCTCGGTCCGAAGGGCGGCCCGGGCATGCCGGAGATGCTCGCGCCCACCTCCGCGATCATCGGCAAGGGGCTGGGCGAATCGGTGGGGCTCATCACCGACGGCCGCTTCTCGGGCGGCACGTGGGGCATGGTGGTCGGCCACGTCGCGCCCGAAGCGTTCGAAGGCGGCGCCATCGCCCTCGTGCACGCGGGCGACTCGATCACCATCGACGCGCACAAGCTGCTGCTGCAATTGAATATCGACGACGCCGAGCTCGCGCGCCGGCGCGCGGCCTGGAAGCAGCCGGCGCCGCGCTACACGCGTGGTGTGCTGGCGAAATATGCAGCGCTTGCACGGCCGGCGCACAAGGGAGCCGTGACGGGTTGAACGCGGACAAAAAGCGCGGGCAACGGCCGATGGGCGGCGTGCTTTGCGAAGCTCGCCGCGTGAGCCGCGCGGTGTGCTGTCTTGCTGCGCATTAGAGCCGCATCAAGGCCGCAAAGAGGCAACATGGAGGGCGCACAGACCGTGCGCCCTTTGCTTTTATAATGCGACGACACAGCCGGCGACCACGCTGGCGGAGACCAGTATGAAACTGAAGTCGCAGGCGAAGAACCAGACAGCGACGCTGGCTGCCACGCTGGCATTGGCGTTGGCGCTAGCCACGGCGAGCGCCCATGCGCAGAGCGGCCCGGGCGGACTCGCACTCGCGCAGCAGCAGAACTGCATGAGCTGCCATTCGGTCACGCGCAGCTTCATGGGCCCCGCGCTGCGCGCAGTCGCGTCGAAGTACGCGGGCAAGCCCGACGCGCAGACCTATCTCACGCACAAGATCCTGGAAGGCAGCAGCGGCGTGTGGGGCACGGTGCCCATGCCCGCGAACACCCAGTTGAGTCCCGCCCAGGCGGCCACGCTCGCAAGCTGGATCCTCACGCTGAAGTAACCCTAAGTTACCCGCACGGGCTCGCGGGCAGCCGCCCTCAAGCTTCAGGCGGTGCCGATTGTCCCGGTTGTGCCGATTGCCCCTCGCGCGCGGCCAGTTCCTCGCGCACTGCGGCCTTCACCCACCCCCTCAACTCAGCTTCAAGCGCGAGACCGATCTCGCGCGACACCTGTCCCACGATCCAGTGCGAATGCTCCTGCATTGCCGCGGCGCAGCGCGCCTCGATCACGCCACGCCCATCGCCGGTGAGCCAGCTCATGGCCCGTCCGCTCAGGCGCCCGACGAGCGCTTCGGCCTCCGGAGGAAGGGGGCTATCGGACTCGCCGGCGGGCATGCCAGTGGCGGCGCCGGCTGGCGCACCCGAGCCGGGCGCGGAATCCGGCGCGGCACCCGCCTGAGCGGGCGTGGGAGCCGTCTCGAACGGCGACCCATGGCGGCCGCGCAGCAGGTTGCCCTGCACGAGCGGCTCGTTCAAGAGCGGGATCGGGGTCCCTTCAGCATCATGAAAATCGGACACGATCACCTCCTGGGAATTCCGATCAAACAATAAAAGAGAGACAAGCAGCGGGCACGCCGGGTTCAACTGCCCTGCTTGTAATTGTTCAGCGCGTAGCCGCGGTCGCGGTAGAAGCGGTAGCGCTCACGGCCCGAGGCGAGTTCCTCGGGCGCATCGCCGATCACTTCGAGCAGGCGCTCGAAGCGCGCGAACTGGGGCGGCACCGCTGCACCCAGGTTGAGCAGCACGCGATGATGCGGTGCGTGCTCGAGATCCGTGGCCAGCACGATGGGCGTTTGCGCGGCCTGCGCGCTCCCGGCCATGCAGTGCGGCACGAAGTCGAGCGGCGAGAAGGTCCAGAGCATCTCATCGAACGTGCGCAGGCGCGCGGGCTCGGCCAGCACGACGGCTTGCTGGCCGGCCTGATACGCCTTGCGCACGAGCCGGCACGCGTACATCAGCGAATTGCCGACGTTCGTGTGGAAGTCGATGCGCGTCATTTCCCGGCGCGACCGTCCGCGGCACGATCGATCAAGAACTGCGCGAGCAGCGGCACGGGACGGCCCGTGGCGCCCTTCGCCGCGCCGCTCTTCCACGCGGTACCCGCGATGTCGAGGTGCGCCCACGGATACGCTTCGGCAAAGCGCGAAAGGAAGCACGCCGCCGTCACGCTGCCCGCCGGACGCCCGCCGATATTGGCGAGATCGGCGAAATTCGACTTGAGCTGGTCCTGGTACTCGTCGTCGAGCGGCAGGCGCCATGCCGGATCGTTCGCCTCGCGCGAAGCATCGAGCAACTCGCCCGCGAGCGCGTCGTCCTTCGAGAACAGACCGCTGTTGTGATGACCGAGCGCGATGATGCACGCGCCCGTGAGCGTGGCGATGTCGATCACGGCGGCCGGCTTGAAGCGCTCGGCGTAGGTGAGTGCGTCGCACAGGATCAGGCGCCCTTCGGCGTCGGTGTTGAGCACTTCGACGGTGAGGCCCGCCATCGTCGTGACGATGTCACCGGGCTTCGTGGCGTTGCCCGCGGGCATGTTCTCGCAGGTGGGGATGATGCCGATCACGTTGAGCTTCAGGCCCATTTCGGCAACGGCGCGCACCGTGCCGAGCACCGAACCCGCGCCGCACATGTCGTACTTCATCTCGTCCATGCCCTCGCCGGGCTTGAGCGAGATGCCGCCCGTGTCGAACGTGATGCCCTTGCCCACCAGCACGACGGGCGCGGCCTTCGAGCTTGCGCCCTGGTAATGCAGCACGATGAATTGCGGCGGCTCGACCGAACCTTTTGTTACAGAAAGAAACGAGCCCATCTTGAGCGCTTCGATCTGGCGCTGGCCGAGCACTTCGACCTTGAGCTTCCAGTCGCGCGCGAGCTTCTTGGCCGTGGCCGCGAGGTACGTGGGCGTGCAGACGTTGCCCGGCAGGTTGCCGAGGTCGCGCGTGAGGTCCATGCCGTTGGCGAGCGCCACGGCCTGTTTGGCAGCGAGCTTCGCGGCCTTCTCATCGCTGGCGTCGATGCTGAAGACGACGCGCTTGAGCGCGCGCTGCGTGACGTCGGGCTTGCTCTTCATCTGCGTGAAGCGGTAGGTCTCGTTACGCAGCGCGAGGATCGCGGCGCGCACGCCCCACTCGCCCGTGCGCTCCTTGATGGGCAACTGTGCGAGCGTGAACGTGACCTGCGCGATCCGGGTGCCGAGAATCGCGCGCCAGGCCGCCTTGACGGCCTCGCCATAGGCCTTCTGGCCGAAGGCATCCTGCTTGCCGAGACCGACCAGCAGCACGCGCGAGGCGCCGATGCCGCTCACTTCAGGCAGGAACAGCGCGGAGCCGGCCTTGCCGTCGATGTCGCCGGACTTGACGAGACGGGCGATCGCGCCGCCGATGGCGCTGTCGATCACGAATGCCGGACCGGAAAGGGTTTGTGCCTCGAAGATGCCCACTACCACGCAATCCGACTTGCCGGTCAGGAAGGGGCCTTCCCCGCCTTTGCTCCAATCACAGGCTTTTATGCTAAAGTCCATCGCGCTTGTCCTCGGATAAAATCAGGGCTTAGGATGAAAGCCGCAATTATCCGCTATTTTTCCTGCGGCGGCTCCTGGGCAGTTGCGCGAGCCGCGCGGCGCCCGGCGCGGGCCGCCCGCCCTGCTCATCAATAATGATCTTCGAACGTTCCCTGCAGCGCGAACTCGCGTACACGGCCGGCGCCGTGTTCATGGTTCTGCTCACGATCATGCTGACGACGATGATGATCCGCATCGTCGGCTTCGCGGCGTCGGGCCAGATCGACCCGCGCGACGTGCTGGTCCTGATCGGCCTGACCGTGATCGGCTACCTCGCCGTGATGCTGATCGTCACGCTCTTCGTCTCGATCCTGTTCGTGCTCACGCGCTGGTACAAGGATTCCGAAATGGTCGTCTGGCTCGCCTCCGGGGTGAGCCTCACGCGCCTCATCAAGCCGATCGCCGCTTTTTCCACGCCGATCATTCTGCTGATCGTGTTCTTCGCTTTCGTCGGCTGGCCGTGGTCGAACGCGCAAAGCAAGCTGATCCGCGCGCGCTTTCAGCAGCGCGATGAAGTGTCGCTGCTCGCGCCCGGCCAGTTCCGCGAATCGCCCACCACGCACCGCGTGTTCTTCATCGAGAGCATGAGCCCCGACCAGGGCCGCGTGGACAACGTGTTCGTCACGAGCACGGAGCACGGCAAGGTCAGCGTGATCGTCTCCAAGACCGGCCACACCGAAACCATGAAGAGCGGCGACCGCTTCGTCGTGCTCGAGAACGGCCGCCGCTACGACGGCGAGCCCGGCCACCCGGACTTCCGCATCACCGAGTTCCAGCGCTACGGCGTGAAGATCACGAGCCAGCCGGTGGTCGCCACGCCCACGGCGAGCAGCACCTCCACGCCCGACCTGCTGCGCAACCCGAGCGGCGACAATCTCGGTGAATTCGCGTGGCGCGCGGGCCTGCCGCTCATCGCCATCAACCTGATGCTGCTCGCGATTCCGCTCGCGTATCAGAACCCGCGCCGCGGGCGCACCATCAACCTCGTGATGGCCGTGCTGATCTACCTCACCTACTCGAACCTGCTCAACGTCGTGCAATCGCAGGTCGAGCAAGGCAAGATGCCGTTCGCCCTCGGGCTCGTGCTGCTGCACGTCATCGTGCTCGCGCTCGTCGTCTTCATCTTCTGGCTGCGCGTGCGCAACCGGCCGCTCTTCACGCGCGCGATGTTCCAGCGCGCGTCCCAGGGGAGCTGACCGATGCGCATCTACGAGAAGTACTTCGCGCGTCAGGTCTACGTGACGTTCGTGTTCATCCTGTTTGCCTTTTCGGGTCTGTTCTTCTTCTTCGACCTGATCAACGAGCTGAACTCCGTCGGCCACGGCAACTACAAGTTCATGTACGCGGTGCTGCGCGTCTCGCTGCAGGCGCCCTCGCGGCTCTACGAGATCATTCCGGTCGCGGCGCTCATCAGCGCGATCTACGTGTTCGCGCAGATGGCCGCCAATTCCGAGTACACGATCTTTCGCGTCTCCGGTCTCGCGACCGGCCAGGCGCTGCGCTCGCTCCTGAAGATCGGCATCCCGCTCGTGCTGCTCACTTACCTCATGGGCGAAGTGGTCGGCCCGTACACCGACCAGCTCTCCGAGCGCGTGCGCCTCGAAGCGCTCGGCTCGGCGGTGTCGACGGACTTCAAGTCGGGCGTCTGGGTGAAGGACACGCTCACCGCGCGCGCCGACGGCGAGCAGGCAACGCGCTTCGTCAACGTGGGCGAGCTGCAGCCCGACGCGACGATCACCAATGTGCGCATCTACGAATTCGATTCGCAGTTCAGGCTCACGAACGTGCGCGTCGCGAAGAGCGGCAAGTATCAGCCGCCGGGCCACTGGCTGCTCAAGGACGTGACGGACACCGAGCTCATCGGCGTGGCGCCGCCGCCGAACCGGCCCGCCGACGCGCTCAATCCGGTCTATCGCGCGCAGCAGACTTCGCTGCCCGAGTACTCGCTGCGCTCGGAGCTCACGCCGCAGATTCTCTCGGTGCTGCTGGTTTCGCCGGATCGCATGTCGATGTTCAACCTGTTCCGGTACATCCAGCACCTTTCGGAGAACCATCAGGATACGCAGCGCTACGAGATCGCATTCTGGCGCAAGCTGATCTACCCGTTCGCGGTGTTCGTGATGCTGGTGCTCTCGCTGCCGTTCGCGTACCTGCATACGCGCGCGGGCGTGGTGGGCGTGAAGGTGTTCGGCGGGATCATGCTCGGCATGAGCTTCCAGCTCGTGAACACGCTGTTCTCGCACATCGGTACACTGAACACGTGGCCCGCGCCGCTCACTGCCGCGACGCCAGGCCTCATCTATCTGGCGCTCGGGCTGATCGGCCTGAAATGGGTCGACCGGCATTGACGTCCGCCTGACGTCGATGGCGGCCGGCCACGCTCTGCAGGAAAACGCGACGATGGGCACGCACGGCATGATCCTCTTCGGCCACGGCGCGCGCGATGCGCGCTGGAAAGAGCCGTTCACGCGCCTCGCGGAGAAACTCGCCGCCACGCGCGGCGCAGCGGGGCCCGTGAGTCTCGCTTTCCTAGAACTCATGACGCCCAGCCTGCCCGAGGCCATCGCGGCGCAGGCCGCGCTGGGCTGCGACGCCATCACGGTGGTGCCGGTGTTCTTCGGCCAGGGCGGCCATATCCGGCGCGATCTGCCCGCGCTCGTCGCGCAATGCCAGGCCATGCATCCAGTCGTGCAGATTTCCTGTGCAACCGCCGTGGGCGAGGATGATGGCGTGCTCGACGCGATCGTGCAGTACTGTCTCGAGCAGGAGCGCGGCTAGCGCCCTGCCCCGCGCGGCCTCACGATCGGTCGCGACAGCGCAAAAAAAACGGGCCGCTTCATCGAGCGGCCCGTATCGCGTTCTACTACCCCTGTTGTGTTCTTCGTTACCTCAGGCTGCCTGGCGGCCTGACGCTTCATCCTGCGTCCCGTCTCCGGCTTGCGCCTGCGCCGGGCGCTCGGCGAATGCCTCGCCGATCATGAGCAGGCTGGGCTGCGCCGGATCGAGCCAGTCTTGCGCCTCGCCGGCGGCGAGACCCGCCAGCGTGAGCGTGAGCGTGCGCTCGCGCGCCGTGCTGCACGCCTCGACGATCGCCACGGGCGTCGCGCCCGCGCGGCCCGCTTCGATCAGCTGCCGCGCGATCTCCGGCGCGCTGTCGCGGCCCATGTAGAACACCAGCGAGTCGGCATTCACCTGCTCGCGGATCTCCTCGCTGTTCGCCGCGCGCGAATACGTCGCGAGCGCCACGCTGCGCGCCACGCCGCGCAGCGTGAGCGAGCGCTGCAGCGCGGCAGCACTGGCCAGCGCCGCCGTGATGCCCGGCACGATCTCGTATTCGATGCCCGCCGCTTCGAGCGCACGCATCTCTTCGTCGGCGCGGCCGAACAGCATCGGATCGCCGCCCTTCAGGCGCACGACCACATCGTGCTCGCGCGCCGCATCCACGAGTTGCTTGTTGATAAAGTGCTGCGCCGTCGAGCGCTGCCCGCAGCGCTTGCCCACCGCGATGAACTTCGCGTCCCGCGGCGCGTAGTCGAGCATCGCCGGTTCGACGAGCGCGTCATGCAGCACGACCTGCGCTTTCGCGAGCAGCCGCGCGCCGCGCACCGTGATGAGATCCGCCGCGCCCGGTCCGGCGCCGATCAGATAAACCTTGCCCATTTGCCTCGTTGACTCATGTGTCGGCGCGCCGCCTTCCTGCCCTGGCGGCGCGCCGCGCGCGTCCGCCTCAAGCGGAAATCGCGCGGATCATGCCTGCGGCCACCGTGTGGTGCGTCGCCTCGTCGATGAGGACGAACGCGCCGGTGCCGGGATGCACATCATACAGGTCCGCGACGACCGGCTTTTGCAGCGTGAGCGCGACGCGGCCGATGTCGTTCATGGCGAGGTTGTGACGGTCGGTGGCATGCGAGAGCGTATGCACGTCGAGCACTTCCTTGACCGCGCCGATCTTCGCGAACACCGTGCTCGCGGTCTGCTTGAGCAGGTACTTGCGCTGCGGCGAGAGCGGCTCTTCGTCGAACCAGCAGAGGTCCGCTTCGAGCTTCTTCACCGGCTCCACCGTATCGCTTGCCGGCACGAAGGTGTCGCCGCGCGAGACATCCACGTCTTCAGCGAGACGGATCGTGACGGTCTGGCCCGCGAACGCGCGGTCGACCTGCGCCGTGCCGCCCGGCACCGGCGCGATGATCTCCGCCACCGTCGCCTGGCGGCCTGCCGGCAGCACCGTGATGGCGTCGCCGAGCTTCACTTCGCCCGCTTCGACGCGGCCCATGTAGCCGCGGAAGTCGTCGGCGCTCGAACCGTCCTGGCGCGCGACCCACTGCACCGGGAAGCGCAGCGCGTCATGCGCCTGCGTCTCGACCGGCAGCGACTCGAGCACGTCGAGGAGCGGCTCGCCCGCGTACCACGGCATGCGCTCGCTCGCGGCCACGATGTTGTCGCCCTTGAGCGCCGAAACCGGCACGAAGCGCACGTCCTCCAGACCGAGCTGGCGCGCGAGCGCGACGTAGGCGTCGCGGATCAGATCGAAGGTGGCTTCGCTGTAGTCGACCAGATCCATCTTGTTGATCGCGACGATCACGTGCTGGAGACCCAGCAGCTTGACGATCGCGCTGTGGCGCTTGGTTTGCGGCAGCAGTTGCGTGACGCCGTTCTTGACCGTCACGCGCGTGGCGTCGACGAGGATGATGGCCGCGTGCGCCGTGGAGGCGCCCGTCACCATGTTGCGCGTGTACTGCTCGTGGCCCGGCGTGTCGGCAATGATGAACTTGCGCTTGGCCGTGGCGAAGTAGCGGTACGCCACGTCGATCGTGATGCCCTGCTCGCGCTCGGCTTCGAGGCCGTCGGTGAGCAGCGACAGGTCGATCTCGTCGCCCACGGTGCGCTTGTTCTTCGCGCGCGAGAGCGCCGAAAGCTGGTCCGAGAGAACCGCCTTGCTGTCGTACAGCAGGCGGCCGATCAGCGTGCTCTTGCCGTCGTCCACGCTGCCGGCCGTGATGAAGCGCAGCACGCCGAGGTCTTCAGGTTGATGCGTCGTAACCATAATCAATGTTTCCTCAACGTGCTCTTTAGAAATAACCTTGCTTCTTGCGCTGTTCCATCGCGGCTTCCGACGCCTGGTCGTCCATGCGCGTCGCACCGCGTTCCGTGATTTCGGTCACGGCCGTCTCGGCGATGATCTTCTCGACGTTGTCGGCATCGCTTGCCACCGGGCACGTGCAGCTGATGTCGCCCACGGTGCGAAAGCGCACCTGCGCCATTTCGCTGACTTCGCCTTCCTTCATCGGCGTGAGCGGCGTGACCGGCACGAGCAGGCC
>JAITTX010000214.1 GCA_031286755.1 Paraburkholderia sp. | reverse complement strand
ACCAACTGGGCCGCCCTCATGCCGGCCCCCTCAACCTCGCGAGACGCCGTTCGAGCCATGAGCCGCGACGGCCGGCCGGCTGCCCCGTGGCCTGCCGGCCGAGCGACTCGAACAACTGGTTGAGCACGACTTTCGCCGCGCCTTCGAGCATGCGCGCGCCGACCGCCGCGACCTTGCCCGACACCTGGGCTTCGTAGTCGTAGGACAGCACGGTCCCTTGCGCGGTTGGCGTCAGCTCGACGAGGCCCTCGCCGCTTGCCGTGCCGAGCGGCGAAATGCCGGCGCCGGACAAACGCAGCCGCCGCGGCGCCTCGATATCCGACAAGCCGATCTTCGCCTCGAAGCGCGCCTTGATCATCCCCACGCCTACCGTCACGTCCGCGCGATACTGGTTCGGCGCCGTCGCCTCCAGCGCATTGCAGCCGGGCACGACCCGAGCGAGCGCGACCGGATCCATCAGGACTGCGAATATCGCCTCCGGCGACGCGGCAATCTCCACGCTGCCGCGCGCCATCAACGCCTTGCCGCTGCCCGCGGGTTTCGCGGGCGGCGTCGCCGCGCGGAACTCGGGCCGCGAGGGCTCGGGATCGTCGATGCCGATCAGCGCCATCACCTTCGCGGGCGTGAGCGGCAGGCGAATGTCGGCCACGCCCAGCGCGTCGGCCACGGCGTTGCCGATGCACGGCGGCGTGCTCATGTTGTTGCCTTCGCCGAGCCCCTTGGCGCCGAGCGGCGTGAACGGCGAAGGCGTTTCGAGGTGGATGATCACCGGGTCGGGGACTTCGCAGGTGGTCGGAATCAGATAATCCGCGAGCGTGCCGGAGCGAAAGCTGCCATCGGCGCCGTACTTGAACTCTTCGAGCAGCGCTGCGCCCAGGCCCTGGGCGAACGCACCGCGAATCTGCCCGTCCGCGAGCGCCGGGTTGAGCAGCTTGCCAGCATCGTGCGTCGTGACATAGCGGTCGATCCGCACGCGCCCCGTCGCGCGATCGATCTCCACGCCGCACATGTCGAATGCGAAGCCGTAGCACGCGGAGGTATTGATGCGATCGTGCTCGTCGGGCGGCTCCATGTTGGGCGGCGTCCAGAACACCGTTTCGCGCAGCCCCGGCTCCTCGCCCTCGGGCAGCAGCGCGGGCGCCCAGTGCGGGGCGTTGCTCGCCACGCGGCCGAACGCGAGCGGCTTGCCCTCATGGCCCGGGACGATGATCTTGCCGCCCGCGAACGCGATATCGCCGGGCGCGCAGCCGAACTGCGACGACACGATGCGCGCGACCTTGTCCCGCACGCGCATCGCGGCGAGGTGCACCGTGCCGGCCACGGCGCCCGCGAAGCGGCTCGAATAGTTGCCCGATGCCACCGACCACGCATCCTTGTGCGTATCGAATTCCACGTTGACGACGATGTCCTCCGGGGCGAGCCCCAGCACGTCGGCCACGACCTGCGCGCAGACCGTCATGTGGCCTTGCCCCGCGGGCGTGGACGCCACGGTGACCACCACCCCGCCCAGCAGGTCCACGCTCACGGTGGCGCTGGCAATGCCGCCGCTCTTCGGCCCCGCCTTGCGCCGCGCCTCCACGGGCAGCACCGTGGAGATGTAGCCCATGTTGGAGACCGAAGGCTCGACGATCGCGGAGAAGCCGATGCCATAGAGACGCCCTGCGCTGCGCGCGGCCGCGCGGCGGCGCACGAGCTCGTCATAGCCGCCCCCGGCGAGCGAGCGCTTGAGCGCTTCCTGATAGTTGCCGGAATCGAGCAGCCCGCCCGAGGCGGTGCGATAAGGAAAGGCGTCGGCCGCGACGAAATTGCGCCGGTACACATCGAGCACGTCCAGATTCAACTCGACCGCGATGCGCTGAATCAGGCGCTCGAGCGCGAAATAGACTTGCGGGCCGCCGAAGCCGCGCACGAGTCCGGTCGGCGTCTTCGTGGTCAACACGACGCGGTTGCGCACGAGAAGATTGGGAATGGCATAGGCGCCGGTCAGGCAGCCGTGCATCCGGTAGAACGTCGCGGGCTCTGGCGCGCGCAGATAGCCGCCACAATCCTCGATCTGATCGTAGGCGAGCGCGGTGATCCGGCCATCGCGCTCGACCGCTGCCTCCAGCGTGGTCAGGCGCGCCGTTGCCGAGGTTGCCGCGGCAAGATGCTCGAGCCGGTCCTCCACCCATTTGACGGGCGCGCCGGCCTTGCGCGAGGCAAGACACATCAGCACCACGTACGGAAAAACCGCCTGCTTCACGCCGAAGCTGCCGCCCGAATCGCGCGGCGCCTTGTGGCGCAGCCGGTTGGCCGGCACCTTGAGCGCCATCGACATCACGGCATGGAGCGAGAACGGCCCCATGAAATTGGACATGACTTCGTAGCCTTCGTCGCCGGGCAGAAACTCCGCCACGACCACGCCGCACTCGATCGGCGTGCAGGTGTTGCGCGGATAGTGCACGTCGACGCAGACGCGATGCGGCGCATTCGCCAGTGCGGCTTCGGGGTCGCCATAGCGGAAGTTCCGCTCGCTCACCACGTTCGTGCCCACCTTCGGATGCAGGACCGGCGCGTCGTCGGCAATGGCCGCCTCGATCGATGTCACGGGCGGTAGCGGCGCGTAGTCGACCTTGATGCACTCCAGGCCGTCCTCGGCCAGTGCGCGCGAATCCGCGACCACCACGGCCACGGGTTCGCCGCTGTAGCGCACGCGGTCCATGGCGAGCGACCAGTGCTCCATCGGCGCCTTGACGCCCACCACGAACGGTTGCGACCACTCGCGCAAATCGTCGCGAGTCAGGACCGCACGCACGCCCTTTTGCAGCAGCGCGGCGCTCGCGTCGATGCTTTTGATCTCCGCGTGCGCATGCGGCGAGCGCAGCACGGCTGCATGCAAGGTGCCCGGCTTCACTGCGATGTCGTCGCCGTAGCGGCCTCGGCCCGTCACGAGCGCGGCGTCTTCGAGCCGCTCCATCGACCGCCCCACATGGCGCATCGCGCTCGCGCCCGCCCGCTGCATGCTCTCCGCCAAGGGGGGCTCGGCGGGGCGCTCGCCCAAAAGGCTCGTCCCGGTTTCGCTCACGGTTGTCTCCTGCATTGAATGGCCACGCTTCGAGGTGGTCTCGTCGAGGGTCAAGCCACGCGAATGCGCAACCGAACGGGCGCTCGCGTCATGGATGATTGGCACACCCAATGACGTCCCGCCGTGCTTTTCCCTGTGAGTGAATGTACTGCGCGCGGGCGCGATTTCCGTTACCCCTGCGTCGCGCGAATTACCCTGGAGTCTGACGCTTTGTCTGCGCCGCTCAGATTTCGACCGCGCCGTTTCCGGCGTCGTAGAGCTCCACCACCCTGCGGTACTCGCTAGGCGTAATGCCCAGGTGCTGGCGGAAAAACCGCGTGAAATGCGAGGGCGCTGAAAAGCCCAGATCGTATGAAATATTGGCGAGCGAATCGGCGCTCACGGAGAGGTCCCGAATCGCGGTCTCCATGCGCAGCACGTTGAGATAGACATTGGGCGTCACGCCCGTGCAGCGGTGAAACAGCGCGAAAAAATGGGCACGCGACAAGCCGCAATGCTCGGCCAGCCGGTTCATGTCCGGCTCGGTGCCGGTGTTCTCGCGCAGCCAGGCGATCGCCTTGCGAATGCGCGGATCGCTGGGGCGGCGGCTGGCGCGCTCCATTTGCGTGGACAGCTCGCGCCATTTGCTGTCGGGGTCGATCACGGAAATCATGAGCTCGAACAGCAGCCCCTCCAGACGCTCCGAGGCAATGCCGTCCGACCACCACATTTCGAGCACCAGTTCCTCGACGAGCTTGCGCGCGTGCGCCGACAACTGCACGCACGGTTGCGGGAAAAAGCGCGGATGCCCGACGCCCCCGAGCGGATGCTGGATCTGGGTCAGCCACTCGGGCTCGATATACATCGCGAGAATGCCCGTGCGCTCGCCCGGATTGCCGTTGTGCCGGTACGCGTGCGACTCCCAGGGGTTGACCAGCACCGCGGTTTCCTCGGTCAGCGGCTGCAATTCGTCATGCACCGCAAAAAACGTATTGGGCCCCGCTGCCTTGATCAGCAGATGGCAATGATGATGGGCGTGATGAACCAGCGGCGCGTCCATATCGAGCAGCGCCACGCGCCCGAACCGCCCCTGATAGATTTTTATCGCGCTCGACACTCGCTTTACCTCTTACATAAGATCAGACGATTCGGCGAATATGGGGCACGTCATGCACATATCATGGCATCGGCGGCGCGCCCCGCGACTCGCCTGACTGAATGATCTCCGCTTTAGCGCCCCTTGAAAACGGCCTTGCGCTTTTCATGGAACGCCTCGACCCCTTCGCGGAAATCTTCCGAGCTTCGCAAGCGGCTGTAGATATGTCCTTCCAGTTCGATGGCGGTCGACAGCGGCGCATCTTCGGTGTCGTTCAACAGCTTCTTGGCCGAGCGCTGCGCGAGCGGCGAAAACGCCAGCAACTCGCGCACGAGCGCATCGGTGGCGCGTTCGAGCTCGCTGTCCTCCACGCATTCGGTCGCGATGCCCCACTCGTAGGCCTGCGCGCCGGGAATGCGCCGCGAGCGCATCACGATGTCCTTGGTGCGGCCGATCCCCACCATTTTCTGCAGGCGCGCGGAGCCGCCCGACCCGGGAATCTGCCCGAGCTTCTGCTCGGGCAGGGCATAAAGCGATGTATTCGTTGCAATGCGGAAATCGCAGGCAAGCGACAATTCGAAGCCCACGCCAAAGCAATAGCCGCGATTGGCGGCAATCACGGGCTTGCTGCAACGCGCGGGCGCAGCGATATTCCATGCGAGTTTAGAAACGTGCTCCGGCGTGGCTTCGATAAAGCCCTTGATGTCGCCGCCGCTCGAAAAGTGCTCGCCCACCGCTCGCACCACGATCACCCGAACGTCGGGGTGATCGTCCAGCGCCTCGAACGCCGCGCGCAATTGCTCGCGCTGCATCATGGAAACGATATTGAAGGGCGGCCGGTCGAGCACGATGTCGGCGCGCGCCGCCTGCGGGTCGATTTCGACGCTGAAGCCGTCGAGCTCCGATAACAGCTTCTGGGCCTGATGGATGAGGTGGGTCATGAACGCTTCCTTGGATGGACACTGGACAACGCAACGGCGTCTGGATTCGCTGCGGGAGTGATCCCAGTATCGGACAAGGGCGCGCGGCCACGCTTACCCGCAATTCCGCCGAGTTACCCAGCAGTCTGATTTTTACGTGCCGGCTCGCGGACGGGGGCTAAACAGACGGAGACAGCCGGAACGATCAGTGCAGAATCTTCTGCAAAAATTCTCTCGCCCGCGCCGATTTCGGATTGGCGAAGAACGCCTCCTTGCTGTCGTCTTCCACGATCAGCCCCTGGTCCATGAAAATCACGCGATGCGCCACTTTCTTCGCAAAGCCCATCTCGTGCGTCACGCACATCATGGTCATGCCTTCCCGCGCCAGTTCCACCATGACATCGAGCACTTCGTTGATCATCTCGGGGTCCAGCGCGGAAGTGGGCTCGTCGAACAGCATCGCGACCGGATCCATCGACAACGCGCGCGCGATGGCCACGCGCTGCTGCTGCCCGCCCGAAAGCTGGCCCGGGTATTTGTCGGCGTGCGCGCGCAGGCCCACGCGATCGAGCAATTTGAGCCCCTTGGCCGCCGCTTCGTCCTTCGAGCGTCCCAGTACCTTGATCTGCGCGAGCGTCAGGTTCTCGGTAATCGACAAATGCGGAAATAGCTCGAAGTGCTGGAACACCATGCCGATCTTCGCGCGCAGCCTGGAGAGATTGGTTTTTTTATCGCCCACCGAATGGCCGTCGACGCGAATCTCGCCTTTCTGGAACGGCTCCAGCCCGTTCACGGTCTTGATGAGCGTGGATTTACCCGATCCGGAGGGCCCGCATACGACCACCACCTCACCCCTTTTCACATGCGCCGTGCAGTTGGTCAGCACCTGGAACTGACCATACGACTTCGAAACATCTTTTATCTCGATCATTTTCGCTCCCGTTCACGAGTATTCGCCAACGCGCAATCCCATCACCGCACGGCCTTGCGAAATCTGCGCTCGATGCGCGACTGCACCAGTTCGAGCACGAGCGACATCACCCAGTAGACGAGCGCAGCGCTCACCAGCATCTCCATGTGCCGGAATTCCTTCTGGCCTTCCGTGGTGGCCACGTAGGTAAGCTCCCACACGCCCACGACCGAGACCAGCGAGCTGTCCTTGAGCATGGCGATGAACTGGTTGCCGGTGGGCGGAATGATCACGCGCATCGCCTGCGGCAGGATGATGAGCCGCATCATTTGATAAGGCGTGAAGCCGAGAGCGCGCGCGGCATTCCATTGACCGTGCGGAATGCTCTGAATGCCGGCGCGGAAGATCTCGGTCATATAGGCGCCGTAGCACAGCGAAAGCGCCGTCACGCCGGCCGGAATGGGATCGACCACATAACCGAGCTGGGGCAGGCCGAGATACAGAATGAAAATCTGCATGAGCAACGGGAGGCCGCGGAACAGCGACGTATAAAACGTTGCGATGCCCACCGCGATGCCGTTGGACGAAAGCTTGGCGAGCGCGCCTATCAGCGCGAGCACGAAGGCAATCGCAATGGAGATGGCCGAGACCATCAGCGTGGTCGTCGCGCCCTGCATGATCAGATAGCCGATCTTGCGATGAATGAATTCGAGGCTCAGATCGAACGTCGAAAGAAACGCGACGAGCAGCAACAGCAACTCACACCAGACGATGCCGATCTGCGCGCGCGAGGGCAAGCGCGTGAGCAAATAGCCGTTCGCCACCAGCGCAATAGCGACTCCGCCGAACACCAGGGCCTTATGCAGCCCGCCCGGCAGGGCGCCGAATTTCGCGAGCCACGGCAGATTGAACGACGGCAGCCATTGCGGCGCGCCCTGCGCGAGCATCATGAAAACCGCCGCCGCGACGATCACCGCCGACAATGCGGTCGGCCACCAGCCTTTCTGGGTATCCTGCGCCTGCTCGACAAACATGTTCTCCCTCCCTGAAACAGGACGTGATCCACTCATGCGGCACGCTCGCGCATGAAATCCATCATCTGGTAGCTCCAGTACGTGAGCTGCGCGACCGCGAGCCCGACATAGCTGCCGTTCCAGGGCAGCCCGAGCGCCGCGAACGACTGGTATCGATCGGACTCGCCGGCAATGCCCTCGGCAATCACGCGGCCGCCAATCGCCGTGGTGTTCATGCCGTGGCCGCCAAAGCCCATGCAATACCAGAGGCCCGCTTCGAGACGGCCGATCAGCGGCATCAGGTGCCGTGCATAAGCCATCTTTCCGGACCATGCAACATGCACTTCCAGGTCTTTCAACTGCGGATAGGTGTCCGCCATGCGATTGCGCAGGGCGTCGGCGAGCCGGTGCGGGTCGGAGCGCCGCGTCGTGATCATGCCGCCCCACAGCACGCGCTCGCCGCCATCGACGAGACGGTAATAGTCGCTCGCGCGGCGGCTGTCGCCGATCGAGGCGCGCGTTCGAATGGCCGAGGCAATCACGCTCCCCGCGCGCTCGGTGAGCATCATGTAAGTCGAGATCGGCAGATAGCTGCGCGCGAGCCTGGGCACGACGCTCCCGGTGTAGCCACCGCACGTCAGCACCACATCGCGCGCCGTCACGCTGCCGCGCGCCGTCGCGACGCGCTTGCCCGCGCCGTGATCCTTGATCGACACCACTTCCGAATGCTCGAACACGCGGCCGCCCAGGCGCTCGACCTCATTCACGAGTGCGCGCGCATAGTTCAAGGGGTGGAAATGAAAGGCGTTTTTGTCGAGCAAGCCCTGGCGGTACTTGTTCGAGACCACCTGCTGCCGGACCTCCGCAGTCGAAAGATAATCGACCTCGTAGCCGAATTCGCGCGATAGCCATTGCTGATGCGCCATCAATTCAGCGGCGTTCTCGTGACGCGACAGACGCAAGACGCCATGAACCGGGTCGGCTTCTTCAATGCCGAGTGCGCGAATGTTTTCGCCGACGATCTCGACGCCTTCGATCGACATCCGGTAAAGCGCTTTTGCTTTTTCCATGCCGACGTATTGCGCGATTTGGCTCACGCCCGTGGAATAGCCCGGGCTCACCACGCCGCCATTGCGTCCGGAAGCGCCCCACGACACGCGCTTCGCCTCCAGCAGCGCGACCGTGCGGCCCCGCCGCAGCAATTCGAGCGCGGCCGTGATGCCCGCCATGCCCGCGCCCACGATGCAGACGTCCACGTCGATGTCCGTGTCGATGGGCGCTCTCGCGTTGTCGTTGCGAAGGGTGCGTGAATAATAGCTATCCACGTAATCCGCAACCGTTGATTTCCCGGCGTTTTGCATTTCGCGGCGTTTGGGTTGGGGTTTGGATTGAATTGCGCTCGATATGGATGAGCGCGCGCCGCATTCGCCGGAGCGAACGCGGCGGCGCCAATGCGGCGCGCGAAGCCTGGAATTACTTCGTGTAGTCCTTGCCGAACCACTGCTCGCTAAGTTTCGTCAGCGTACCGTCCTGCTTCATCTGGGCCACCGCGCCGCCCACGGCCTTGTCCCATTCCGGGTCGCCCTTGTCGGCCACGATCGCAAGCGGCTCGCGATACGCGTAATCGCCCGGCAGGATCTTGATCGGATAGCCGTTCTTGATGGCGGCCCGCGCGGTCTGCTCGGGCGTGATGATCGCGTCGAGCCGCTTGCCGTCGCCCAGGCGCAGGTCCTCATAGGGCAGCAGGGTCGTGCCGTAGGTCTTCACCTGCTTCGGATCGTGCGTCAGGTACTTGAACGCGGGGACCTCGGGGCCACCGATGTTCAGGTGGCGATTGACGTAGTCTTCCGACGTCGTGCCTGCCTCGACGCCAATGACCTTGCCGCCCAGGTCGTCGCGCGAAGCGATTCTGGAATCTTTATAGACAGCGAAAACATAAGGGCTGTAGTAATACACGGCCGGGAAGTCGAGCAGCTTTTCGCGCTCCTTCGTGGGCGTGACCGACAACACGCAAAGATCCCATCTGCCGTGCCAATGACCGCCCGTCATCAAGCTGAATTGCGGCGTCTCGAACGAGACCTTCACGCCGAGCCTGCGGCCAATCTCTTTCGCAACGTCGACATCGAAACCTTCGAATTCGTGCTTGTCATTCAAATAGGCCTGCGGAGGCCATTTCGCGCTCGTGACAACGACCATGGTGCCGCGCGACTTGACCCGGTCGAGCGTCTCGCCCGCATAAGCGGCTCCCGCCACGCACACCATGGCCGCCATGCACATCGCATGCTTGACAAGCTTGCCGATTCTCATTGACTGTCTCCTGAATTCGAAATTGTTGAATGTATTTATTCTTGATTTGCCGTCCCGCTGAAAATCTACCCTCCGTCGTTTTGACACGCTATTGATAAAAAATCACTACTTAGTTAAGTAAACTCATCAACGCACATCAACACGACAAAGTGAATACCGGACGAAACGAAGCACACCGCATCAGTGCATCGATGCGGCGGCAACGTCATATTGCGAACGTGGAGAATCAGAAATGCGCAGCCCGGCTAGCCGCGCACGGCAAGATTGCGCTTCGCCTTCTGGCGGGCCGTGCTCCATTCGGGCCTGGCGCGGCTCTTCAGGAAGTCGAGGAGCGCGCGCGTTTTTGCCGGCAGCA
>JAITTX010000508.1 GCA_031286755.1 Paraburkholderia sp. | reverse complement strand
CCCATGCGGCGCGCTAGAATGATCTTTTGGTCCAACACGAGAAACAGGAGATCCGCTGTCATGAGTACGCTCGAACAGTTGTACGCCCAAGCCGAAAAGCGCCGCGCCGAGAACCAGCTGCCCTACGCGGGCGCCGTCTCGCCCGCCGAGGCGTTCGAGCTTCTGCAACTCGACCCGCGCGTGAAGCTCGTCGACGTGCGCACGCGCGCCGAGCTCGACTGGGTCGGCCGCCCCGTGGTCGGTGACGGCCAGTACGCCCATGTCGAGTGGACCCGCTACCCCGGCGGCGTGCCCAACGCGGAATTCATCGCCCAGCTCAAGAGCGTCGCCGATCCCGAAACGCCCGTGCTGTTTCTTTGCCGCAGCGCCGCGCGCTCGAAGCTCGCGGCCATCGAAGCGGCCAAGGCCGGCTTCGCGCAGGCGTACGACCTGCTGGAAGGTTTCGAGGGCGACAAGAACAGCGAAGGACATCGCAAGACGGTGACGGGCTGGTGCTTCCGCGGCCTGCCCTGGCTGGGCGCCTGACGCCAGCCCGGTCGTTCAGGAAAAGCCGGGGTCGGTCCCAGCGGCTGAACCGGCAACACAGTTCGGGCCAGCAGGAGCGAGCCCGACGGAGCACTTTGAGCGCCCCATGTGACACGGCGATGATGACCACACCGGGCGCCGCGGGCAGCGCGAATCCCGCGTGAAGCCCATCCGGCCTCGCGCCAGCTTCAGGCCCCAGGTGCCGTTACCGGCGCGGCGACGCGCTCTCGATCTTGGCAGGCTCGGGCGGCTCCACGATGTCACCGCCCAGCAGATGCACGCCTTCGCGCAACTTCACGAACGCTGCCGCCACGGCCTCCGGCTCCCCCTTCACACCCAGATCGATATGCCGGCGCGCATAAACGCCGCCGCGCTCCGTGTCCCCCACGCTCGGCAGGCTGAACACGCGCACGCCAGGGAAATCGCGCTCGATGTGCTCCATGAGCGGCGTGAGCGTCGATTCCGGCAGCTCGAACACCAGCAACGACTTCTCCGCATGCGGCATCTGATGATGCAGATGGGCGTACTTCGTATCGAGCACCCATTCGATCATCGGCCAGGCCATCACCGGAAAGCCCGGCACGAAGTGGTGATCGCGAATCGAAAAGCCCGGGATCTTGTTATAGCCGTTCGGAATGATCTCGCAGCCCACCGGAAACGTGCCCATCTGGAAGCGGTGCTGATTCTCGTGCGAATTGAAGTCGACCGGATCCGCGCCCGTGTGCATGTCGCGGATGCGCTCGCGAATGGCCGCCCCGGCGTCCGGATGGAGCGCGAGCGGCACGCCCAGCGCGGCCGCGGCGCACTGGCGCGTGTGATCGTCGGGCGTCGCGCCGATACCGCCCGTGGAAAACACGATGTCGCCCGACGCGAACGAGCGCTTGAGCGTCGCGGTGATGCGCGCCGGATCGTCGCCGACGTATTCGGCCCAGTCGAGCGCGAGGCCACGCGTGCCGAGCAGTTCGATGACCTTCGGCAGATGCTTGTCGCTGCGGCGTCCCGAGAGAATCTCGTCGCCGATGATGATGACGCCAAATGCCATGAGTGACCTCGTCGTGATTCGTCGCAATGCGTTGTGAGTAGAGGAATATGAGTACCGCGGCCTTCAGTGCGCGATGGTCACATCATGCCCGGCCTGGCGCACTTCCTCAGCACGCAGGTGCTGGAGCGCGCGCAGGCAGTAGTGGCCGAACCAGAGCGCCGTGAACACCAGAATGAATGCATAGATCCAGACGGTCGCCACCGCAACGAACGGGAAAAACAGCAGCAGCCACGCGGAGGCGATCCAGATCGCCGTGGGCAGCGAGCTGAGCAGGCCGCTCGCCACGCCGATCGCGAGCAGCGGCAGCCGGTGCCGGCGCACGAGCTCGCGCCGCTCCTCGGCCGTGGCGTGCAGCGCGAGCGCGTCGTAGGTCATCACGCGATAGGTCAGCCAGCCCCAGAGCAGCGGCGGCAGAATCGCGAAGAACGGCGGGAAAAACCAGAACGGCAGCGAAACGCACAGCAGCACGATGCAAATCACCGTGGTCCAGAGCGAATGAAACAGGCTGCCGTACCAGCTGCCGCCATGCCGCTCCTCCAGCATGGCGTACTGCCGGGTCGTGAGATGGCGGATCACGCGCGGCATCGAGATCGCGACGATCAGCAGCAGCACGGTAATGACGATGAGCGGAACCGACAGGACGATCACCACGAACGGCCCGATCATGTTGCGAAGCGCGCCGTAGCCGAGCAAATCGAACAGATGGTAGAGATACGCGGTGGCCCACCAATGCTCGAGCGCGGGACGCAGCGCATCGACGAGCGGTTGCCAGAAGGCATAGAGCAAGCCGCCCCACACCCCCGCCGCCACGAGAAAGGGCACGAAAGTGAGGAACAGCATGGACGGGTGGAACGCGCCGGCAAGCGCGCGTCCGAGCGAGCGCAACAGATCGTTCATGCGAGGAGGAAAGCAGCGGTCAGACGAGCAAGCATCGCGAGGCCCACGGGTTCGGTGCGTCAAATCGACAGCATAAACCACGGCGAGGCGGGCCGGCTAAAGTCGCGAAAGTCACGAATCACGCAGCGCGGGTGTCATCGCGGGTTTCGCCTTTGGCGCGGCGCCGCGCCGCGAGCCGCCGCGCGATGCGCCGGAACGCCAGCCCTTGCTGCGCCCAGAACCCATCGCCATAGCGTGCGCCTTCGAGCTGGTCGCGAATACCGGTAGGCTCGATTTCGCGATTGAACGAAGCGCTGCCGAACATCATGTCCCACCACGGAAACAGCACGCCGAAATTGCAGCCATAGGTCGTGCCCTCGTGGCCGTAGCCAATGGCATGATGGCGGCGGTGAAAGCGCGGGCTCACGAGGAGCCGGTCGCCGAGCCAGCCGAAATGCAGGCGGATATTGGCGTGCTGCACGTTCTGCACGAAGTTGCTGAGCGCGACGAGCACGACGAACTGCGCGGGGGGCACGCCGATCACGAGCGCGATGCCGGCGAACATGCAGGACTGTCCCAGCACGTCCAGCAGGTGATTGCGGTTATCGCACCAGAACGACATCTTGCGCTGGCTATGATGCACCGCGTGCAGTTCCCACCAAAGGCCGAAGCGGTGCGAAAGGCGGTGATACCAGTAGCCGAAGAAGTCGAGCACTACCAGATAGATCGCGAACGTGACAAGTGGCACGGTCGTCACGCCGGGCCAGAGATTGTCGATATCGACGCTCATCACGCCATGCAGGCGCAGCCAGCCCTGGGCGCGGTCGAATACCGGCTGCAGCGCGAAAAAGAACAGCAGGTTGAAAATGCCGAGCCGCGTGATCCAGGTATAGAGCGCGTCCACGCCCACGCCCTTGCGGTCGCGCCATTTTTCCGCGGGCACGAGCGCTTCGAGCGGACGCAGGACCGCGTACATCGCGGCCATCCCCAGCACCCCGACGATCACCCAGTAGAGCGCATCGAACGTGTCCTCGTCCACATCCATGAAGCCGGCGTAAAAGAGCAGCGGCTGCAGAACGTTCACGTACACGAGCGTCTGGAGCCACGACACGAAGTCGTCGGCGCCGGACACGGCCCAATGGGCGCAGGAACTCAGAAAAGCGAGCATGGGCGGCGGCAATCCATCGGCAAAGCGCTTGCAAAAGCGCGCAACTCAGGAGCCAATTCAGGCGCCATTGGGCGACATGACCGGCGCGCGGTCGTAGAAGTAGATGCCGTGCGGCGAGCGGCCCACGGCAATCGTCTTGATGAGCTTCTTCGTCTGCATGTCGATCACGCCGATGCGCCGGGCGAAGCGGAACGTGACCCAAAGATAGCGCTTGTCGGCGGAGAGCTCCATGTCGTCGGGCCCGGGCAGCAGGCCGTTGATCTCGCCCACTTTCTCGAGCGACGCTTCGTCGATGATGCTGATGACGTTCGACACGCGGCTCGATACCAGCACGTGGCGGCCGTCCACCAGCGAGCGGAAGTTGTGCGCCGCCTTGCCCACCTGGATCGTCTTGACGACCTTCTGGTTGCGCCAGTCCACCACCGCGACGTAGTCGGCGCCCGTCATGCCCACGAGCAGGTACTTGTCGCCGGGCGTGAGCCAGAGGCCCGCGGGCGCCGCGCCCACTTTCATCTTCCAGAGCACGCGCTGGGTGGGCAGGTCGACCGCCGCGAGCTCGCCCGACACCTGCAGCGAGACGAACACCGTGTTGCTGTCCTTCGTGAACGCGAGGTGGCTCGGCATGGCCGAAAGCGGCAAGCGCTTCGCGATCGTGAAATTGCCGGCGCCGCCATAGCGGTAGATGTCGAGACGGTCGAGGCGCAGACCCGTGGTCACGAACCACTTGTTATCGGGCGAGAAGCCGAGCTGATACGGGTCTTCGATATTCTCGATCCAGCGCTGCGGCTTGCCGGTCTTCGGATCGACGAACAGCAGGTTGTTCGACACCGAATTCGCGACGATCAGCGAGCTGTTGTCGGGGGTCGGAAACAGGTGGTGCGGCTCCTTGCCCGTGGGCACAGTGCCAACCACCTCGTGGGTCTTGTCGTCGATGAGGCTCAGCGTGGCCTCGCCCGAATTGAGCACGATGATGTTGTTCGCGCGCGCGGCGGTGGCGGGAAAGCCGGCGAGCGCGGTGCAGGCCAGCGCGGCGCAAGCGGCCTTCACGACGAGGCGGCCCGCGGCGCGGCGGAATGATTGATTACGCATGGAGAGTCGTTTCCGGACAGGTTCGTGATTGTAGAACGTCTACCTTCCCGCAAGGTTGACGTAGGGCCGCTGAAATATCGCGGATTGCGACACCCGGTTCCCATATTGGCCTGTTCCGGCCTGTTTTGTCCGCTTCCGCCACCGTTTTCGAACTGTTGCGACCGCCCGCGGCCGCCGTGCCGCAAGCCTGCAAGGCACCGCGGGCCGGCGCCCGTTCTCAGCGCAGCATCGACTCCCAGACCTTGTGGAGCCGCTTGACCGACACCGGCATGGGCGTGCGCAGTTCCTGTGCAAAGAGCGAGATGCGCAGCTCTTCCAGCAGCCAGCGGAACTCGGCAAGGCGCGGATCGAACACGCCGCCGCGCTGCGAAAGCGCGCGCTGATACTGCTGCGCGAGCGGCTGGAACTCGGCCGCCTGGCGCGCATCGCGGGCCGGATCGGCGCGCAGCTTGTCGATGCGCAGCGCCACGCCCTTGAGGTAGCGCGGGAAATGCACGAGTTGTGCGTACGGCGTCTCCAGAATGAAGCGCTTGCCGATGAGCGCATCGACCTGCGCCTGCATATCCGCCGCTGGCGCGCCGAAGGCCTTCGCCTGCACGAGCTTCTTCGCCAGCGAGGCGTATTCGGCCAGAATCTGGCCCACCAGCCGCGCGATCTCCTGCGCGAGCAGCGAGAGGCGGCCGCGGCCCTCGTCCTTGCGCGCGTGGAAGCTCGCGTCGTCGTCGGGAAGCGGATCCTGCAGGCAGGCGCGGTCGAGCGCGAGTTCGATCAACTGGTCGCGCAATTCCTCCTGCGTGGCCCGCGCCATGAACTGCATCGCCATCTCGCGCAGGCCCGGGAGGTTCTTCTCCATGTAGCGGATCGGCTCGCGCAACTGCAGCGCGAACAGACGCCGCAAGCCCGCGCGATGGATGCGCGCGGCCTCCTCAGGCGAATCGAACACTTCGACGTCGCAATGCGAGCCACGGTCGACCAGCGCCGGATAGCCGAACAGCGTCTGGCCGCCCCGGCGAATCTCCAGCAGCTCGGGCAGCTTGCCGAAGTTCCACGTCGTGAGGTTCTCGTACAGTGCGGTGGCCGGCGCGGCATCCGCCGTGGGGGTGTGCGGCGCGTTGCCCTGCCGGGGTCCGCTCTTCGGCGCGCTAGCCGGCGCGCCGGCGCCAGGCTGCGGCGCGTCTTGCGCTACGGCGCCCGGCTCCCCTGCCCCGCGTGCCTCCAGGGCCGCCAGCGCGGTCGCGCTCGCGAGCTTCTGAAACTGCTGCTGCGCCTGCGCGCCCAGTTCGCTGCGCAATTGCGCGAGATTGCGGCCCATTGCGAGCTGGCGACCATGCTCGTCGATCACCTTGAAATTCATGAAGAGGTGCGCCGGCAGCAATTCGAGCTTGAAGTCGGACGACTTCAAGGCAATCTGCTTCTGCTCGCGCACGTCGATGATGAGCGCTTCCACCAGCCCGCCTGCGCCAAAACGCTCCGCACCCGTGCGCTCGGCGAAACCCGCCGCGTATTCGGGCAGCGGCACGCAATGACGGCGCAGCTTCTGCGGCAGCGACTTCAGCAGCAGATGCGCCTTCTCCTTGAGCATGCCCGGCACGAGCCATTCGCAGCGGCGCGCGTCCACCTGATTGAGCGCGTAGAGCGGCACCGCGAGCGTCACGCCATCGCGCGGCGAGCCCGGCTCGAAGTGATAGGTGAGCGCCATCGCCACGCCCGACATCGTCATGCGCTTCGGGAACAGCTCGGTGGTCACGCCAGCCGCCTCATGGCGCATCAGGTCATCGCGCGAAAGATAGAGCAGACGCAGCTTGTCCTCGGGCTGGCCACCCTTCTTCACCTCGTCGCGATACCAGCGCTCGAACGTCGCGCCCGAATAAATGCCCTCGGGAATCGCCTGATCGTAGAAACCGAAGATCAGTTCGTCGTCGACCAGCACGTCCTGGCGGCGCGACTTGTGCTCGAGCTGCTCGATATCGGCGAGCAGCTTGCGGTTGTGCGCGAAGAACGCGAGCTTCGTGGCGAATTCGCCGTCCACCAGCGCGCCGCGAATGAAAAGCTCTCGCGCGCGCGCCGGGTCCTGCTTGCCGAACGCCACGCGTCTGCGCGGATACACCGGCAGGCCGTAAAGCACGCCGCGCTCGAA
>JAITTX010000110.1 GCA_031286755.1 Paraburkholderia sp. | reverse complement strand
GTGGCCGCCGTGGCGGGGGTGTCTTTCACGACGGTGTCGCATGTGGTGAACAATTCGCGGCCGGTCTCGGCGAACGTGCGGGCCAAGGTCGAGCAGGCGATTCGCGACCTCAACTATGTGCCGTCGGCGGTCGCGCGCTCGCTCAAGGCGCGCTCCACGGCGACGATCGGGCTCGTGGTGCCCAATGGCACGAACCCGTATTTCGCGGAGCTCGCGCGCGGCGTCGAGGACGGCTGCGCGCAGAAGGGCTACTGCGTGTTCTTCTGCAATTCCGACGACGACCCGGTCAAGCAGCGCAATTACCTGCGCGTGCTGCAGGAAAAGCGCATCGACGGGCTGATTGTGGCGTCGGCGGGCGATGACGCCGTGCTCGCGGCCACGCTCGGCGAGACGCGCGAGCCGATCGTCGTGGTGGACCGCAACATCGAAGGCCTCGACGCCGATCTGGTGCAGATCGACCACGAGCGCGGCGCGTGGCTCGCGACGCGCCATCTGCTCGAGCTCGGCCACTCGAAGATCGCCTGCATCACCGGGCCGGTCAGCGCGGCGGTGGCCGCGATGCGCATGCACGGCTTCCTGCGCGCGATGGCCGAGCGCGGCGTCGAGATCGCGCCGGGCGCGATCGTGGAAGCCGACTTCTCGGCCATGGGCGGCTACCGCGCTGCAGCGCAGCTATTCGACACCGTGCGGCCCAGCGCAATCTTCGCGGGCAACGACATGATGGGCATCGGCGCGCTGCGGGCGGCTGCCGAGCGGGGCCTGCGCGTGCCGGCCGACTGCTCGATCATCGGCTTCGACGACATCGAGCTTGGCCATGTCACGTGGCCCGCGCTCTCCACGGTCGGCCAGCCGGCCCGCGCGCTCGGCGAGATGGCGGCGCTCACGCTGATCGAGCGGATTGGCGCCTTTGGCGCTGCCGGGCAGGAGCGCAACGGCGCAACCGTGCTCCGGCGCGTGATGACGCCGCGGCTCATGCCGCGCGAATCGACCGCGCCGTGGTGCGGCGCCGCCGAGCCGGCGTCGCTCGCGGCCTAGCGCCTGTGCATGCGCACACGCGTGCACGAGCGCGTGCATAATCGCCCGACGGATACGGCACAAGGGGCAAACGAAGTGGCGATTAACGAAGCTCGGCGCCTGGAGGCGCAACCGGATACGCAAGACGGCGCACAAGGCGCCACGCAAAGCAGGGCGACACGCGGCGGCGTGGCAGTGGTCGGCAGCCTCAATATGGATCTGGTCGCGCGCGCGCCGCGCCAGCCGCGCCCGGGCGAAACGCTCGCGGGCAGCGCCTTCGCGCAGGTGGCGGGCGGCAAGGGCGGCAACCAGGCGGTGGCGGCGGCGCGTCTCGGCGCGCGGGTGGCGATGATCGGCTGCGTGGGCGCCGACGCCAACGGCGAGCTGCTGCGCGCCGGACTGCTCGCTGAAGGCATCGATTGCAACGCGCTCGACACCGCGCCGCGGGCGCCCACTGGCGTGGCGCTCATCGTCGTCGACGATGCGAGCCAGAACGCCATCGTGATCGTGGCGGGCAGCAACGGCGAAGTGACGCCGGCAAGCCTCGCACGCCACGAGGCGGAGCTCGCAGGCGCCGATGTCGTGGTCTGCCAGCTGGAGACGCCGCCCGATACGGTGCATGCGGCGCTCGCCACCGCGCGCCGGCTCGGCAAGACCACCATCCTCAATCCCGCGCCGGCCACCGGCCCGCTGCCCGCCGAGTGGCTGCCGCTCGTCGATTACCTCGTGCCCAACGAACTCGAAGCCGCGACGCTCACGGGCCTGCCGCTCGTCACGCCCGAGGACGCCGCGCGCGCCGCGCAGGCGCTGCATCACGCCGGCGCGCGCAACGTGCTGGTGACGCTCGGCGCGCAGGGGGTCTGCGCATTGCTCGGCGACGGTGATCCGGCCACATCAGGTGGATCGGACGCGGCGGGCGCACCGGCGCCCGTGCACTGGCCCGCGCCCAAGGTGACCGCGCTCGACACCACAGCGGCCGGCGACACCTTCATCGGCGCCCTGGCGGCACGGCTGGCCGCCGGCGAGGCGCCCGCGCAGGCCATTCAGTTCGCGCTGCGCGCGGCATCGATCTCCGTGACGCGCGCGGGTGCGCAACCGTCCATTCCCACGCTGAAAGACATGGAACGCTGAGACGCGGCGTGCCCTGGTGTCCGGTGCAACTCCCGCGCCAGCCTCCCTGTTGTAATTTATTCGTCAGCTATTTCAGCGAATTATTCATACCATATAACTATTTCAAGCCTCCCGAACGATTGCCGTAAACACATGCAGGGCAGCCGCCCGCAAGGTTGGGGTTGGAAATCCGCCCCATGGCAAGCACGGGAGAGTCATGAACAAGGGCATTAGCATCAAGGCGCGCATCGGCCTCACGATGGGTTTTCTGGCAGCGCTCATCGTCGTCATCGGCGCAGTGGGGCTGCTTGGCCTGACGCGCTCGAACGAGGCGTACCGCAACACCTACACCAACCTGATGCCAGGCAGCCATTCGGTCAACCTGGCCGAAATCTTTGCGGCCCGCGAACGTCTCGCGCTCGACCGCGCGGCCTTCGAGATCGGCACGCCTGCCACCACCGCAACGCTCGCGCGCGCGCGCATGTTGCGCGGCGTCTCTGACGATTACTGGAAAAAGTATCAGAGCTTGCCGCACGATCCGCAGGAAGAGCGTCTCGCGCAGACCGTCGTCGAGCGCCGCGCGGCATTCCAGCAGGCCGCCGACCGCTTTGCCGCCACCATCGCCGCGAGCGACCAGAGCCAGGTGGTCCGCGGCGCCAATGCGCTGCAAGCCGCCTATAGCCAGCTTTCGCAAGCCGATCTCGAACTCGACAAGCTGCAGGGCGCGCTCGCGCAGGCGGGCTTTGAGAAAGCGGAAGCGGCGTTCGACCAATTGCGCATCGCGGTCATCGCCGTGCTGCTGATCGGCATTGGCGCGGCGGTGTATTCGTTCCTCGCGCTGCGCCGCGCGATCGCCCAGCCGTTGCGCGAGGCGCTTGGCGCGTTTGCCGCGATCGCCGCAGGCGATCTGCGCCGCCCCATCGTGGTGCGCTCGCGCGACGAGATGGGCGAGCTGCTGGGCGGCGTCGCGCGCATGCAGAGCAGCCTGGGCGACACCGTGCGCTCGGTGCGCACCGGCACCGAGGCGATCGCCACGGCCACGCGCCAGATCGCGGCCGGCAACATCGATCTTTCGTCGCGCACGGAGGAGCAGGCTTCGGCGCTGCAGGAAACCGCATCGAGCATGGACGAGCTCACCGGCACCGTGAAGCAGAACGCCGAAAACGCCCGCCAGGCGAGCGCGCTGGCCGCCACGGCGTCGGACATCGCCAACAAGGGCAGCCGGGTCGTGAGCGAGGTGGTGGGCACGATGGGCGAGATCAACCAGAGCTCGGCGAAGATTGCCGACATCATCGCCATCATCGAGGGCATTGCCTTTCAGACCAATATCCTCGCGCTCAACGCGGCCGTGGAAGCCGCCCGCGCGGGCGAGGAGGGGCGCGGCTTCGCGGTGGTGGCGGGCGAGGTGCGCAGCCTCGCGCAGCGCTCGTCGGCGGCGGCCAAGGAGATCAAGGCGCTGATCGATACTTCGGTCGAGCGCGTGCAGACCGGCTCGGCGCTCGTCGACGAGGCCGGGCGCACGATGACGGAAATCATTGGCGCGGTGCAGCGCGTGACCGACATCATGGGCGAGATCGCGGCGGCTTCGCAGGAGCAGTCGGGCGGCATCGACCAGGTGGCGCGCGCCGTCACGCAGATGGACGAGGTGACGCAGCAGAACGCGGCGCTCGTGGAGGAGGCCGCTGCGGCGGCGCAGTCGCTCGAAGACCAGGCGAGCCGCCTGCGTGCCGCCGTTGCCGTTTTCAATCTCGACGATTCCCACGCTTCCCACGCGCCAGCCGCCGCCCAAACGGTGCTGCATGCCGCTGCGCCGCAAGCGAGCGCGAAGCCCCCGGTGCGCCCGGCCGCGAAGCCCGCCGCGCGCGCCACGGCTTTCGCGCCGCGTGCGACGGCGCCGGCACGTGCGCCTGAGCGCGCCGCTCGCGGGGCGAATCCGGTGGTGAAACCGGCCGCCACCGCCACGGCGGGATCGAGCGACGATTGGGAGACCTTCTGACGCGCGACGGCCGCAGCTCCCATGCCTGGTGCGCAATCGTGCCCGGTGCATTTGCGCCGGTATACCGGCGCGCCGCTGAAGTGTTTTTCTGCCAGCAAGGCCCGCGCGTGCGCCGGCGCGGCGCCGGTTACGGTACATTGTGAATCTTGTCACGAGCGCGAACGGGGGCGCACGCTACACTGCGCGGCGCCTCGGCGGCAAGGGTCCGATACGGCGCCATGCAACGCCGCATCTCGCGAGCGCGCGGCCACCGGGGCGTAGCAGGGGCGCTCCGCAAGGCCTGAGCGACGGGGCGAGGCGCTTCGCACTGCAACACTCACCGTGGCAACACGCATCGCAACCGCGCGACATGACGCAAACCGGCCGGCCCGACGCGCAACACGTTCTGCCGGCGCCCGAACGCACAAGAAAGGATCCAGACATGACACGTGACGATCTCGCGCAGCGCCTCGTGGCGGCGCGCAGCCGCCATCAGATGATCGAGACGCTGACGCCCGAATGCCTGCCGCCCGACGCCGCCACGGCCTACGCGATCCAGCAGGCCGTGCTCGCCGGGCTGGGCACCGCCACGGGCGGCTGGAAGATCGGCGCGCGCGCGCCAGGCGGCACGGTCTCCGGCGCTCCGCTCCCCGCGACGCACGTGCACGCCTCGCCTACGCGGGTCGATCGCCAGTCGTTCTTCCGGGTGCTCGTCGAACTGGAAATCGCCTTCCGTTTCGCGGAGCCGGTCGCGCCGCGCGCCGACGCTTACGCACGCGACGAGGTGCTCGCGCTCGTGGGCCAGATCCTGCCCGCCATCGAAATCGTCGACAGCCGCTTTGCCGAATGGCCGAACGTCGCGCCGCTCGCGCAGCTTGCCGACGCGCAGAACAACGGCGCGCTCGTGACCGGCCATGCGCAGCCTTACGGCGCGCTCGCGCGCGTGCTCGACTTCGTCGCGCCCGAACTCGAACTCGCTTTCGACGGTGTCTCGCTCGTGCCGGAAATAGCGGGCAATCCGGCCGGCGATCCGCGCGAGTTGCTGGTCTGGTTCGTCAATCATTGCGCCGCGATGGGCATCACCATCGAGCCCGAGTGGACCATCACCACGGGTTCATACGTCGGAGCGCATCGTATCGAGGGAGCGGGTCTCCTGCACGGTCATATCGACGGCCTCGGCGAGGTCGAGATCGAGTTCGTCTGACGAGCGCGCCAGCGCGGGCACTATTGCGCGCACTACGCGCACTGGAATTGGGCACGGCATCGACGGCCGTCACGATTCGCGCGTGACGGCCGTTTTCATTGAAGCGCCGGATTCGCAGGCGAGCATCGGCCTGCTGAAATGAGGCGGCAATGCGTTTTGCAACCTCGATGCAGCACTCATGCAATATGCGTTCAGATGAGGCGAAAGCCACTACTGGCAACAGGGGCAGCGCGGCCGCTCATCACGCCATGCGCGAATGCGCGCCAACTCACCGACACGGGCCCATACACCGGGTAAAAACGAATAAAGAATTGCCCGCGCATACTGGCGGCGCTCCGCAACGACACCGCGCACGCACTGTTACAAACACAGCGTTACAAGTATTCGTTGTGATCTGTACACGGCTTGCGCAGCGGTGCGTTTTATGAAGAAGCGACGAGCGGCGTTGACTGGATGCCAGCGAAGCTGGAAGCGGGGTGGATGAGAGTGGGAGATTAACTGCGCTCTCGCTGCTCGAGCGTCGATGCGCGCAGCCATGTCGTGCGCTTGAGGCGTGAAATTTGCGCGATGAGGACAATGATTGTACGGCCTGGCCCGCCAGGTTCCAAGGGTTCGAATTCGAACCTTCAATCAGGCGCGATTTTTGTGTGAAAAAAAATTCGAAAAGGTTTAGGATGAATTCGAGCGATGTCGTTTCCGAATAGCGCGCCGCGCACGACATCGGTCCAGATCTCGGCGAGGAGGTAGCATGGATATCTACAGCAGCTTCGCGACCCGCTTCGAAAAAACGCGAGAAGAAGAGTTCTCGCTTGAGGAGTATCTCGCGCTCTGCAAAGAAGATCCGAGTGCGTACGCCACGGCTGGCGAACGCATGCTGACGGCAATCGGGGAACCAGAACAGATCGACACTCGCAACGATCCGCGCATGTCGCGCATCTTTGCCAACAAGGTCATCAAGGTTTATCCCGCGTTCCGCGAGTTCTATGGCATGGAAGACGTGATCGAGCAGGTGGTCGCGTATTTCCGCCACGCGGCGCAGGGGCTCGAAGAGAAGAAGCAGATCCTCTACTTGCTGGGCCCGGTGGGCGGCGGCAAGTCTTCCATCGCGGAGCGGCTCAAGCAGCTCATGGAGCGCGTGCCGTTTTACTCGATCAAGGGTTCGCCCGTGAACGAGTCTCCGCTCGGTCTCTTCGACTATGACGAGGATGGTCCCATCCTCGAAGAGCAGTACGGCATACCGAGCCGTTATCTGAAGAGCATTCTGAGCCCATGGGCCGTCAAGCGCCTGCACGAATATAACGGCGACATCCGCAAGTTCCGCGTGGTGCGCCGCTATCCGTCGATTCTGCGGCAGATCGGCATTGCGAAGACGGAGCCGGGCGACGAGAACAACCAGGACATTTCCTCGCTCGTCGGCAAGGTCGACATTCGCAAGCTCGAGCAATACGCGCAGGACGACGCGGACGCCTACAGCTACTCCGGCGGCCTGTGCCTCGCGAATCAGGGCTTGCTCGAATTCGTCGAAATGTTCAAGGCGCCAATCAAGGTGCTGCACCCGCTGCTCACGGCCACCCAGGAAGGCAACTTCAAGGGCACCGAAGGATTCGGCGCGATTCCGTTCAACGGCATCATCCTCGCGCACTCGAACGAATCGGAGTGGAAGGCATTCCGCAATAACCGCAATAATGAGGCCTTGCTCGACCGTATTTTTGTGGTGAAGGTGCCTTATTGCCTGCGCTACTCGGAAGAGATGTAGATCTACGAGAAGCTGCTGCGCAACTCGTCGCTCGCCGACTCGGTGTGCGCGCCGGGCACGCTCAAGATGATGTCGCAATTCTCGGTGCTCACGCGCCTGCAGGAGCCGGAGAATTCGAGCCTCTTCTCGAAGATGCAGGTGTACGACGGCGAGAATCTCAAGGACACCGATCCGAAGGCCAAGTCGTATCAGGAGTACCGCGATTTCGCCGGCGTCGACGAAGGCATGGCCGGAGTCTCCACGCGCTTCGCGTTCAAGATTCTCTCGCGCGTGTTCAACTTCGATTCGACCGAAGTGGCCGCGAATCCGGTGCACCTCATGTACGTGCTCGAGCAGCAAATCGAGCGCGAGCAATTCCCGCCCGAGACCGAGCAAAAGTATCTGTCGTTCGTGAAGGACGTGTTGGCCTCGCGTTACGCCGAGTTCATCGGCAAGGAGATCCAGACCGCTTACCTCGAATCGTATTCCGAATACGGGCAGAACATTTTCGATCGCTATGTAACGTACGCCGACTTCTGGATTCAGGACCAGGAGTTCCGCGACCACGACACCGGCGAGAGCTTCGACCGCGCGGCGCTGAACGCGGAGCTGGAGAAGATCGAAAAGCCCGCGGGCATCAGCAACCCGAAGGACTTCCGCAACGAGATCGTGAACTTCGTGCTGCGCGCGCGTGCGGCCAATGCCGGCAAGAACCCGGCATGGATCAGCTACGAGAAGCTGCGCGTGGTGATCGAAAAGAAAATGTTCTCGAACACGGAAGAACTTTTGCCGGTCATCTCGTTCAATGCAAAGGGATCGGCGGAAGAGCAGCGCAAGCATGAAGACTTCGTCAACCGCATGGTGGCGAAGGGCTACACGCCCAAGCAGGTCCGGTTGCTCTGCGACTGGTATCTGCGTGTGCGCAAGTCGTCATGAGCGCAGAGGCGATACCTTCCTGCTGCGCCGCCGCAAGCTTCATGCGGCGGCGCAAAAAGGAAATCCGGCGGGGCGCAGGCCACGTAGCCTTGAGCAACTGAACGTGGCATTCCAGACTGCGCACCTCGCCCATTCGAAACGTGAGCGGGAGACTGGATGTGCTTCATCAAATCATCGACCGCAGGCTGGCCGGCAAGAACAAGAGCATTGCAAACCGCGAGCGCTTTTTGCGCCGTGTGAAAAACTATATTCGTCACGCCGTCTCGGAAGCGGTGCGTGACCGCAGCATCAAGGACATTCAAACCAACCAGAGCATCACCATCCCGCGCAAGGACATTGCCGAGCCGTCGTTCCGGCACGGCCCGGGCGGCCGGCGCGAAATGGTGCACCCCGGCAACGAGGACTACATTCGTGGTGACCGCATTCCGCGTCCGCAAGGCGGTGCGGGCGGTGGCGGCAGCCAGGCGAGCAACGAGGGCGAAGGTGAGGACGACTTCGTGTTCGAGCTTTCGCGCGAAGAGTTCATGCAGTACTTCTTCGACGACCTCGAACTGCCGCGCCTCGTCAAGACCCACCTGATGGCCGTGCCCACGTGGAAGAGCATCCGCGCGGGCTGGGCGGCCGAGGGCACGCCGAACAACATCGACGTGGTGCGCTCGCTCAGGAGCGCGCTCGGGCGGCGCATCGCGCTGGGCGCGCCGCTCGTGAACGAGTTGCGCGACCTCGAAGAGCAGCTCGAGGCGCTGATGGCCGATCCATCCGACCGGCGCGAGGACATCAAGCAGCTCGAAGAGCAGATCCATCATCTGCGCGGGCGCATCTGGCGCATCCCGTTCATCGACCCGTTCGACCTGCGTTACGTGAATCGCGTGAAGCAGCCGCAGCCGTCGAGCCAGGCGGTAATGTTCTGTCTGATGGATGTGTCGGGGTCCATGGACGAGCAGCGCAAGGATCTTTCCAAACGCTTCTTCATCCTGCTGTACCTGTTCCTCAAGCGCAATTACGAAAAGATCGAGGTGGTCTTCATTCGCCACCACACGCGCGCCGAGGAAGTGGACGAGGACACCTTCTTCCATTCGACGGAAAGCGGCGGCACGGTCGTGTCGAGCGCGCTGGAGCTCATGAAAAAGGTGATCGAGGACCGTTATTCGCCGAGCGACTGGAATATTTACGGGGCGCAGGCGTCGGACGGCGACAACTGGACCGACGATTCGCCGAAGTGCCGCAAGCTGCTCGCGGATGACATCCTGCCTCAGGTGCGCTATTTTGCTTATATTCAGGTGACGCCGGAGGAGCAGAACCTCTGGCTCGAATATGCGCAACTGGCGCTCACCGACCAGAATCTGGCCATGAAGAAGGTCGATAACCCGGCGGATATCTATCCGGTCTTCCGGGAGCTTTTCGAAAAGCAGGTGGAGCATTCATGACGACACGCCACCTGCACAACGAGGCGCGCGGCTATCAGCCGGAGCGCCGCAAGACGGGCGGCCACGGGAAGGGACAGCACGGCGATCACGCGGCCGCCGCAAAACGGGGGGGACACCCGGCCGAGCCGGCGCGCCCAGAGGCGCACGGGCTCCCCGGGCATGGCCTCCCTGAATCCCGGCTTCCGGAAACCAGGGAATTGCATATGAACGTAGCCGACAGACGGCCGTTGCCGTGCCCATCCGACTGGACCTTTGAGCTGATCGAAGAATACGACACGCATATTTCGCATGTTGCGGAGCAATACGAACTGGACGTGTATCCGATCCAGCTCGAATTGATCAGCGCCGAGCAGATGATGGACGCCTATGCGTCGGTCGGCATGCCGGTGAACTATCGCCACTGGTCGTTCGGCAAGCATTTTCTTTCCACCGAGAAAAGCTACCGCCGGGGCCAGATGGGCCTCGCCTATGAGATCGTCATCAATTCGAATCCGTGCATCGCGTATCTGATGGAAGAGAACACGATGACGATGCAGGCGCTCGTCATCGCGCACGCGGCGTACGGGCACAACTCGTTCTTCAAGGGCAACTACCTGTTCAAGCTCTGGACGGACGCGCACGCGATCATCGACTACCTCGTCTACGCGAAGAATTACATTGCCGAATGCGAGGAGCGCCACGGACTCGACCGCGTGGAGGAACTGCTCGATTCGTGCCACGCGCTCATGAATTACGGCGTGGACCGCTATAAGCGGCCGCAAAAGCTCTCGCTCGAACGCGAGGCCGCGATGCGCCGCGAGCGCGAAGCGTATCTGCAGTCGCAGGTCAACGAACTGTGGCGCACGCTGCCAAAGACGCAGCAACCGATCACCGAGGAAATCGACGAGCGTTTTCCGCCCGAGCCGCAGGAGAACCTGCTGTACTTCGCCGAAAAGAATTCGCCGCTGCTCGAACCGTGGGAGCGCGAAGTCATCCGCATCGTGCGCAAGATCGGTCAGTACTTCTATCCGCAGCGGCAGACCCAGGTCATGAACGAGGGCTGGGCCACCTTCTGGCATTACACGCTGCTCAATACGCTGTACGCGCAGGGCAAGCTCGAAGACGGCTTCATGATGGAGTTCCTGCACTCGCACAGCAACGTGATCTACCAGCCGCCAGTCACCAAGCACTACTACAGCGGGATCAATCCATACGCGCTGGGCTTTTCGATGATGAGCGACATTCGCCGCGTCTGCGAAAACCCCACGGAGGAAGACCGCAAGTGGTTCCCGGAGCTCGCCGGCAGCCCGTGGCTCAAGGCGCTGCACTACGCAATGCGCAACTTCAAGGACGAGAGCTTCGTGGCGCAGTATCTCTCGCCGCATCTGATCCGCGAAATGCGGCTGTTCTCGGTGCTCGACGACGACATGCGCGACGCGCTCGAAGTCTCGGCCATTCATGACGAAAGCGGCTACCAGTACGTGCGCCAGGCGCTTTCGCGGCAGTACGACATGCATCACCGCGAGCCGAATATCCAGGTGTGGTCGGTGAACACGCGCGGCGACCGCAGTCTCACGCTGCGCCACTTCATGAGCGACAACCGCCACCTCTCGGGCGACACCGACGAAGTGCTGCGGCACATGGCGCGGCTCTGGCAATTCGACGTGTATCTGGAAAGCGTCGACGAGAATGGCACGGTCAGGAAGCGCTATGAGTGCCGCTATGTGCCGCCGCCAGTGAGGGTGTAGCCGCCCTTGCATTGCAACCGAAGGCCAGCCTGTGCGCTGGCCTTTTTCTTGTCCGTTTTTCGCCCGATTTCTTGTCATCGGGCAGCAGGCCTTTCGCTTTGATTTCAGCATCGCCGGTTGCCCTGAACGAACGCGCCGGGCCGCGCTAAGATACGGCGCTATCGCGTCGCGTTCAGCGCGTCGGTTAATCAAAGGCACATGAGCGGAAGCTCATGCGGATGCAGGCATCGAAAGGAAGCTGTCGTGGCGTTTGAATTCTTCAGTGGCATGCGGCCGCTCGACCGCGCAGGGGCGTTGCGCGACGCGAAAGCGGGCGTGCTGCTCGCGTCGATGAACATCCCGCAACTGCTCGGCTATGCGCGCATTGCAGGCATGCCGGCCGTTACCGGCATCTACACGGGCTTTCTGCCGCTGATCGCGTTCGCGCTCTTCGGCGCTTCGCGCCACCTCGTGGTGGCCGCGGATTCGGCCACGGCCACCATCTTCGCGAGCAAGCTCTCGACCATGGCCGCGCCCGCGAGCGCCGAATACGTCGCGCTGGCCGGCATGACCGCGCTGCTCACCGCGCTCATCCTGCTCGTCGCGCGGATCTTCCGGCTGGGCTTTCTCGCCGACTTTCTCTCGCGCACGGTGCTGGTGGGTTTCCTCACCGGCGTGGGCATGCAGGTGGGCGTGGCGATGCTCGGCGACATGCTCGGCATTCCGTTCACGTCGCGGCGCACGGTCTTGCAGATCAAGCAGATCGTCGTGCAGTTCTCCGCCATTCACTGGCAAACGCTGGCCATTGCCGTGTTCGTGGTCGTGGCGATTCTCGCCTTCAAGCGCTTGAGGCCCGGCTGGCCCGTGCCGCTCCTCGCGGTGGTGGGCGGCATTGCCGCGAGCGCCATGTTCGACTTCGCGGGTCACGGCATTGCCGTGACCGGGCCGGTGCAAGGCGGGCTGCCTCACATGGCATTTCCGGCGGTGGGCTGGTTTCAGATGATCGATCTGCTACAGGTGGCGGCCTCGTGCTTCGTCATCATCGTTGCACAGAGCGCCGCGACGAGCCGCGCATTCGCCGAACGCTACGGCGAGCGCGTGGACGAAGATCAGAATTTGCTGGGTCTCGCCGCTGCCAACGCGGCGGCTTCGCTGAGCGGCGCTTTCGTGGTGAACGGCAGCCCCACGCAGACCGCCATGGGCGAGCAGGCCGGCGCGCGCAGCCAGTTCGCACAACTCGCGTTCGCCGCCGTTGTGGTGGTCGTGTTGCTGTTTCTGAGCCGCTGGCTGCAATATCTGCCGCGCTGCGTGCTCGCGGCCATCGTCTTCACGATCGCGGTCGGCCTGGTGCATATCGGTCAGTTGATCGATATTCGCCGGGAAAGCCGCGGGGAATTCCGGCTCGCGGTGGTCACGGCGCTCTCCGTGGTCGTCATCGGCGTGGAGAACGGCATTCTCATTGCGATCGCGCTCTCGCTGTTGCGCCATGTGCGCCACAGCTATCGTCCGCACACGATGGTGCTGGCGCCCAACGAGCGCGGGCGCTGGATGCCCGTGCCCGCGCATGCGGGTCTCGTGACCGCGCCTGGCCTCATCGTTTACCGCTTTGGCTCGGATCTTTTCTACGCCAACGATCATCTGTTCGTCGACGAAGTGCGCGGTCTGATCGATGGGGCGCCGGCGCCCATTGACTGCCTCGTGATCGACGCCGCGGCCATCACCGACGTCGATTATTCGGCAGGCCGTTCGGTGAACGAACTATGTGAATCGCTGCGTAATCGCGGCATCAAGGTGATATTCGGGCGGGTCAACCGGTATCTGCGCGCGGACATGGATCGTCACGGCATCACCCCCGTAGTGGGCGCGGAGAACCTTTACACGACGCTGCACGAAGCGCTCGCTGCCGTGCATCCGGATCTCGGCCAGCACGCCGACGCGTGACGCGACCGGGCTCCACGTTCGCCAGGCGTCTACCGGATGCATGGCTGTAGTTCACAGGCTGCGCAGCGACTACATAAGAATCTCCAGAAAAACCCTGATTGCTCACGAGATTTAGCGGCTGATATCGTGCGCCACAAGCGCTGTGGAAGCGCTTCCACTTCACCGCCAGCGGGGCGCCGCATCACCTGGCCAGCGGTTTTCGCGCAGGAGCTTTCGTGACACACGACATAGCCGCTTCGCCACCCGCCACCTCGACGGCCGCGCTCGACGACGACGCCTTCACCCCGTCGCCGGACTCCGCGCTCTGGCGGCGCGATTTCCTGCTCGGCGCGGCCACCGCGTCGTACCAGATCGAAGGCGCCGTGAACGAGGACGGCCGGTTGCCGTCGATCTGGGACACCTTCAGCGCCACGCCCGGCAAGGTGCTCGCGGGCGATACGGGCGCCGTGGCCTGCGATCACTACCATCGCTGGGAGGGCGACCTCGATCTGCTCGCGGCGCTGAACTTCGAGGCCTATCGTTTCTCGATCGCCTGGCCGCGCGTGATGGACGCTTCGGGCCGCCCGAATGCGAAAGGCATCGGCTTTTACAGGCGTTTGCTGGAGCGCTTGAAGGAGAAGGGCATCCAGACCTTCGCGACGCTTTATCACTGGGACTTGCCGCAGCACCTGGAAGACCGCGGCGGCTGGCTCAATCGCGACACTGCGTATCGCTTCGCCGATTACGCCGATCTGATGAGCCGTGAGTTCTCGGGTCTCGTCGACGCCTGGATGACGCTCAACGAGCCGTGGTGCTCGGCCTATCTCGGCTATGGCAACGGCCACCATGCGCCGGGCCTCGCGAACCCGCGCTACGCAACCCAGGCCATGCATCACTTGCTGCTGGGCCACGGACTGGCCGTGGCGGAGCTGCGCGCGAACGACCCGCACTCGGCCAAAGGCATCGTCGCGAACGTCGGCCGCGGCACGGCGGATCCGGACTCGCCCGCCGACCTTAGCGCCGCGCGCCGTTTCGAAGTGCAGCACAACGCGTGGATTCTCGATCCGCTCCTCAAGGGCGCCTATCCGGCCGAGCTGTTCGAGCTGTGGCCCGGCACCGAGCCACTCGTGCTCGACGGCGACATGCAGACGATTGCCGCGCCACTCGATTTTCTCGGCATCAACTACTATTTCCGTACCCACGTGAAAAGCGATGGCGCGCACGGTTTCGTTGAAGTGCCGCTCGCCGGCGTCGAGCGCACGCAGATGGGCTGGGAAGTCTATCCGGACGGCCTGCGCGATTTGCTGGTGGGTTTTCATCGGACGTATGAAAACCTGCCGCCGGTGTATATCACCGAGAACGGCATGGCCTCCGACGACAGCGTGCGTGACGGTCAAGTGGACGATGCGCAGCGCGTCTCGTTCCTCAAGCGCCATCTGGCCGCCGTGGACGCGGCGATCAAGGCCGGCGTGGACGTGCGCGGCTATTTCGTGTGGTCGCTGCTCGACAACTTCGAGTGGGCGTTCGGCTACGAGCGGCGTTTTGGCGTCGTGCACGTGGACTACGGCACGCAGGAGCGCACGCCCAAGCGCAGCGCGGAGTTGATCGCGCGTTTCATCGCTCAGCGAGGCGCGCGCAGCGCCGCTTGACGCACCTGATGCACCTGATGCATCTGATGCACCCGAATCATTTTCAGCATCTTCGGCACCTGAAGCGCCCACTCCGATCGACAGGGAGACGCAATGAAGCGAATGGAGCACCATGCACCTGTGTTGCGCGGCATCGTCGCGGCGTTGGCCCTGGGCGGCACGCTCGTGGCTCATGCCGCGGACGCGCCGCTCAAGGCTACCGTGATTCACTGGTGGACCTCGGGCGGCGAATCGGCTGCGATCAAGCAGTTCGCGCAAGCCTACGATCAGGCGGGCGGCCAGTGGGTCGACAACGCGATCGCCGGTGCGGACCAGGCGCGTGCCACGGCGATCAACCGCATCGTCGGCGGGGATCCGCCCACGGCGGCGCAATTCAACACGTCCAGACAGTTTCACGATCTCATCGACCAGGGACTCCTGAATAATGTGGATAGCGTTGCTGCGCGGGAGAACTGGAACGCCATCCTGCCCGAATCGGTGCTCAACCAGATCAAGGTGAACGGGCACTTCTACGCGGCGCCGGTGGACATCCACATGCAGGACTGGTTCTTCTACTCGAAGCCGGCGTTTGCCAGGGCCGGCATCGCGAGCGAGCCGAAGAACTTCGACGAGCTTTTCGCTGACCTCGACAAGCTCAAGGCGGCGGGCCTGATTCCGCTCGCGCTCGGCGGCCAGGCGTGGCAGGAGAAGATCACCTTCGACGCGATCTTTGCCGACATGGACCGCAACCTCTACATGAAGGTCTACCGCGACCGCGACGCGAATGCCGTCAATTCGCCGGCGTTCAAAAACGTGCTGACGACGTTCAAGCGTCTGCACAACTATGTCGATCCGGGCTCGCCGGGCCGCAACTGGAACGACGCGACGGCGCTCGTGATTGCCGGCAAGGCCGGCATGCAGATCATGGGCGACTGGGCGAAGGGCGAGTTCTCCAACGCGCATCAGGTGGCGGGCAAGGATTTCGGCTGTTTCCCGGGCTTCGCGAATTCGCCGTATATGGTGGCGGGCGACGCCTTCGTGTTTCCGAAGACCGACAATCCGCAGGCCGTGAAAGCGCAGCAACTGCTCGCGACGGTGATGACCTCGCCCAAGGCGCAGGCCGCGTTCAGCGAGAAGAAGGGCTCGATACCGATTCGCCAGGACGTGGATGCCTCGGGCTTCGACATCTGCGCGAAGGAGGGCATGACGATCATGAAGGACAAGACGCGCCAACTGCCGAACCCGGAGATGCTGATCCCGCCTGACGTGCAGGGCGCGCTTCAGGACGTCATCACGAACTTCTGGAACAAGAACCGGCCGGTGGACGATGCGCAAAAGGCGTTCGCCGCTGCCATCAAGAGCTGAGCGGCTCATGTACGCGCTCAAGCTCGATCACGCGAGACGGCAGGGCCGGCGCCGGACGCGCATGGCGCATGCGGGCCGCCCCATGCGGCGGCGCCTGTCGCTCGCCGCGTGGATTGCGCTGCTGCCCATGACGGCCACGGTCGTGTTCGCCGATCTCGGCACGATGCTGTGGACCGCGCGCGTCTCGATGAGCTACTCGCACTCGCTGCCAACGAACACGTTCGCGGGCGTGACGCAGTACGTGCGGCTGTTCGGGAACGACCGCTGGATCGTCTCGCTGCAGAACCTCGCGATCTACGGTGTCTGTTTCATCGCGGCCTGTCTCGCGATCGGCTTGCTGCTCGCGATCTTCATCGACCAGCGTGTCGCGGCGGAAGGCGCATTGCGCACGATCTTCCTCTATCCGTATGCGATGTCGTTCGTCGCCACCGGGCTCGTGTGGCAATGGATCCTCAACCCGGAACTGGGCGTGCAGGCCGTGCTCCGGCACATGGGTTTCGCGCATGCGCGCTTCGACTGGATCGTCACGCAACGCTTTGCGATCTATACGCTCGTGATCGCCACGGTGTGGCAGGCCTCCGGGCTCGTGATGGCGTTGATGCTCGCGGGGCTGCGCGGCATCGACGAAGAGATCTGGATGGCCGCGCGACTGGACGGCATTCCGCGCTGGCGTGTCTACGCGAGCATCGTGGTGCCGATGCTGAAGACGTCGACGTCCACCGCGTTCGTGCTGCTCTTCGTGATGGTGGTGAAGCTCTACGACGCCGTGGTTGCCATGACGCAAGGCGGTCCCGGCACCGCGAGCGAAGTGCCGGCCAAGTTCATCATGGACTATCTGTTCAATCGCGCGAACATCGGGCTGGCGTCCGCCGCCTCGATCGTGCTGCTCGCCACCGTGCTTTCCATACTCGCGCCGGTGCTTTACGCGCGCAGCCGCGTGTCGGCCATGGCAGCGCGAAGAGGAGACGGAACATGAGCGCGCCGCTCGCCAAAGCGTCGGGTGCGGACGTGCAAGCGCATTCGTCGGCACCCGCGCGCCGCACGCCGCCTCCGAAGCGCCGCCATCGCTTCACGCCGGCGCGCCTCGGCATATATGGATTCCTGCTTATTGCCGCGCTGTTTTTTCTGCTGCCGCTCTACGTGATGCTCGTCACGTCGGTCAAACCGATGGACGAGATCCGCATGGGCCATCTGCTGGCGCTGCCGCGCCATGTCACGCTCGCGCCCTGGCAGGACGCCTGGTCGTCGGCGTGCACAGGTCTCGAATGCGGTGGCATTCGCGTGGGTTTCTGGAACTCGGTGCGCATCGTCGTGCCCAGCACGATTCTCTCGATCGCAGTGGGCGCCGTGAACGGCTACGCACTTTCGTTCTGGCGGCCGCGCGGCGCGGGCGTGCTGTTCGCGGTACTGCTCGCCGGCGCGTTCATTCCCGTGCAGGTGATGATCTATCCGCTCGTGCGCGTGCTGGCCACCGTGCATCTGTTCGCCTCGCTGCCGGGCATCGTCGTGATCCACACCGTGTTCGGCATGCCGGTCATGACGCTGTTGTTCCGCAACTACTACGCCTCGCTGCCGCAGGAGCTCTTCAAGGCGGCGCGCATCGACGGCGGCGGCTTCTGGCGCATCTTCGCGCACCTCATGCTGCCAATGTCGGCGCCCATCGTCGTGGTCGCCTTGATCATGCAGGTGACGGGCATCTGGAACGACTACATTCTCGGCCTGGTTTTCGCGGGCGCGAAGAACCTGCCAATGACCGTGCAGCTCAACAACATCATCAATACGACCACGGGCGAGCGGCTCTACAACGTCAACATGGCCGCGACGATTCTGACCTCGCTCGTGCCGCTCGCGATTTATTTCGTATCGGGCCGCTGGTTCGTGCGCGGCATTGCGGCAGGCGCGGTGAAAGGGTAGGGCGATCGACAGCAGGAGACAAACGATGGCGAATCCGGCGAACGTCGCGGTGCGCAACCTGCGCATCGATCTTGGCTCGAACACCGTGATCGAGGATCTCGACCTCGATGTGCGCGCGGGCGAATTCGTGGTGCTGCTCGGTCCTTCGGGCTGCGGGAAATCCACACTGTTGCACAGCATCGCGGGCCTCATCGACGTGGCCGACGGCAGCATCGAGATCGCCGGCGAGGACATGACGTGGGCAGACCCGAAGGATCGCGGCGTGGCGCTCGTGTTTCAGTCGTACGCGCTTTATCCGACCATGAACGTCGAGCGCAATCTCTCGTTCGCGCTGCGCATCAACGGCACGCCCCGCGCCGAGATCGAGCGCCGCGTGCAGCGTGCCGCCGGAATGCTCCAGCTCGGGCCGCTGCTCTCGCGCAAGCCGGGGCAGCTCTCGGGCGGCCAGCGCCAGCGCGTGGCGATCGGCCGTGCGCTCGTGCGCGAGGCCGACGTGTTCCTGTTCGACGAACCGCTCTCGAACCTCGACGCCAAGCTGCGCACGGAGTTGCGCCGCGAGCTCAAGCAATTGCATCAGCAGTTGGGCGCGACGATGATCTACGTGACGCACGACCAGGTCGAGGCCATGACGCTCGCCACGCGCATGGCGGTGATGAAGGGCGGCGTGATCCAGCAGTTCGGCGCGCCGGCTGAAGTCTATGCGCGTCCCGACAATTTGTTCGTGGCGACCTTTCTCGGTGCGCCGCCGATGAACCTGCTGCGCGGCGCGCTCGCCGCCGACGAGGGCAAGCTGTGGTTCCGTGGCCCGCAGCTTTCGGTGGATGTCTCGCACTATGCGTTCAAAGGCGGGCTCAAGGACGCGCCCGATTTCGCGCGGCCGTGCGTGCTGGGCGTGCGTCCCGAGGACGTGCGCGCGAACTCGCGTGGCGAGGCGTTGCAAGGCCAAATCACGCTGGTCGAGCCGATGGGCAACCACCGGGTCCTCTGGCTCGATTATCATGGCTTGCAGATCGCGTCCATCGACCAGGACAAGACCCCGCTCGCGGGCGGAACGCTGGTACCGTTCGAGATCGACGCCGGGCAGGTTTCATTGTTCGACGACGCAAGCGGCCTGCGGCTCTGAACAGCGCCGAACGCGCATTCATCGGATGAAAGCAGGCAGCAGGCAAGCGCACACGCAAAAAACACAACGACAAGAATGCATAGGGGTGAACGAGACGTGGCAACCCTGAAAGACGTAGCAACGCTGGCTGGTGTGGGCCTCTCCACGGCCTCGCGGGCGATCTCCGGCAAGGGGCCGGTGTCGGCCGAGGCCGCCGCGCGCGTGCAGGCCGCCATCGCCCAGCTCAACTTCCGGCCTTCGTCCATCGGGCGGGCGATGGCCACGCAGTCGCTCGGCATCGTCGGTATTTTCGTGCCGACCTTCTTCGGCTCTTATTACGGCACCATCCTCAAGGAGACCGATACCGAATTGCGCGCGGTGGGGCGGCATGTGGTGGTGGCCACCGGTTGCGGCGAGGCCTCGCCGCGCGAGCAGGCCATCGAGGCCGTGCGCTTTCTGATCGGTCGCGATTGCGACGGGGTGGTGGTCATCAGCCACGATCTGCACGACGAAGACCTCAGCATGCTGCACGCGCTGCATCCGCGCATGGCATTCCTGAACCGCGTGTTCGACCAGTTGCCCGAGGCGTCGTTTTGCGCCGACCATTTTCACGGCGGCGAGCTGGCCGCGCGCACGCTCGTCGAGCACGGCCATCGCGAGATCGCGGCAATCGGCGGGCCGGCCAGTTCTTCGGACAACCTCGCGCGCCTCGATGGCTTCTTCACCGAGCTCGCGCGCCACGGCATCGCGCGCGAAGCGGTGCCGCTCATCATGTCGGACTTCTCGCCCGAGGGCGGCTATGCGGCGGCAGGCGAATTGCTCGATTCGAAGCGGCGCTTCAGCGGGCTTTTCTGCGCGAACGACACGATGGCCATGTCGGCGCTCGCGCGTTTGCAACAGGCGGGCATCGCGGTGCCGCGCGACGTCTCGGTGATCGGTTACGACGACGATTATTCGGCGGCCTACATGGCGCCCGCGCTCACCTCGGTGCATATTCCGACCGCCGAGCTCACCCGCAACGCCGTGCGCTGGCTGATCAACCAGTGCTACGGCACGCACTGGGACATCGAGCGCAACTTCAGCGTGAGCGTGACGATGCGCGCCTCGGTTGCGCGTGCGAACCCCGCGCACCTTGCCTGAAGCAAAGCGGCATGCAATCGCGGTGGCGCGTGTTCGTGCGCCACCGCCCGTGCGCGATCACGGCTGCGCAGCGAGCGCAGGCGAGGGCGTCAATGCTGATGCCGGCGTCGGTGTATAGGTGCCGGTGAGCGACTTGAGGAACGCGGTGAGCGCATCGACGTCCGCTTCCGAAAGCGTGATGCCGAGTTGATACTGCGCCATCTTGCGGACCGCCTCGCGCAGATCCGTCACGCTGCCGTCGTGGAAATAGGGCGCCGTGAGCGCCACGTTACGCAGCCCCGGGACCTTGAACGCCTGGCGATCGCGCGGATCGTGCGTGACGTTGGCGCGGCCGTTGTCGGCTTCGGTCAGCGCGTCGCCGCGCGCGGCGAAGTAATCTCCCGCGCGGCCCATGCGCTCGAACGACTGCCCGCCCAGGTTGGCGCCGACGTGGCAGCTCGCGCAGCCCACCGACTTGAACAGTTGATAACCGCGCACCTCCTCGCTGCTCAGCGCTTGGGGGTTGCCGCGCAACCAGGCGTCGAAGCGGCTGGGCGTGAGCAGCGTCTTCTCGAATTCCGCAATGGCATTGGTGATGTTCGCGCCGCTCAGGCCGTCTGGATAGACCTTCACGAAGGCTTGCGCGAACGGAGCATCGGCGTTGAGCTTGCCGACGATCTGATCCCACGATATCGACGCCATTTCCACCGGATTGAGCGGCGGTCCGCCCGCCTGTTCCTGAAGCGTGGCGGCGCGGCCATCCCAGAACTGCGTGTGGTTGAGCGGCGCTGTCAAGTTTTTTTCGGGTATGGGAATGAAAACGGGCCGCGCATCGTGGCCGCCGAAGAGCGCGCGAAATCGCGTAAAATCGGCTTCGTTCCCATCTCCGCATTCATCGTCATGCCCGCGGATCAACCCGTCAAAAAGGAAGAAGGCGTCGCGGTCATCGACCGCGCGTGCGCCATCCTGTTCGCGTTTCGTCCCGACGACGGCGCTCTCACGCTCGCCGAGCTCGCGGCCCGCACGGGCCTCTACAAGAGCACGCTGCTGCGCCTCGCGGGCGCGCTGATCCAGCATCGGCTATTGCTGCGTCTCGACGACGGCCGCTATCAGCTCGGCCCCGCCACCTTCGCGCTCGGCGCGCTCTATCAACGCAGCCTCAATCTGGGCGACATCCTGCTGCCGCTCATGCGCGAACTGATGGAGGCAAGCGGGGAGAGCGTGTCGTTCTATGTGCGGGAGAACGCGGTGCGCGTGTGCCTGCATCGCGTCGACTCGAAACACGTCGTGCGCCATCATGTGCGCGAGGGCGATGTGCTGCCGCTGGAGACGGGCTCGGGCGGGCGGGCGCTGCTCGCGTTCAGCGGCGAGCCGGGCGAGGCATTCGAGCAGACGCGGCGCGATGGTTACTGCATGTCGATTGGCGAGCGCGAGCGCGAAACCGCGGGAGTGTCGATGCCGGTGTTCGGCGTGCAAGGCGCATTGCGCGGCGTGCTCACGCTCGCAGGACCCAGTTCGCGCATCGATCGCGCGTTCATCGATGCGAATCTCGATGCGCTGTTCGATTGCGCGGTGCGCGCCACCGATGCGCTGGGTGGCGACTCGCGCGCGCTGCGTGCCGCGCAACGCGCGCGTGCGGCGAATGCGGGTGCCTGACTACACACAGGTTGGTATCTGAGTTCGCCGCGCTGCCGTCTTTGGCCTGGATACCGCTGATTTCAGACACCGCCGCTTTCTTCGAGATGTCGCTCGCCCGGCCCCGTGTACGCGTAGGGAATCTGCCGCGGCATCGGCCCTTTGTTGCGCTCGCCGCGCCCGCGCTGCTCCCATGCATGGGCGAGAATGCCCACCGCACGCGACAGACAGAACACGCCGCGCGCGAGTTCGGGCGCAAAGCCCAATTCCGCATAGATCACCGCCGTTACGCCATCGATGTTCATCGGCACGGGCTTATCCTTGCGCTTCTTTAGCAATGCTTCGATTCCGCGTGCGATCCGTGCATAGCGTCCACCGATGATGCCCGCCTCGACGCGCGCGTCCACGAGTTCGAGCAGCCGCCCGGCACGCGGATCGACGGGGTGGAAACGATGCCCGAAGCCCGGCAGATATTTTCCGTGCGCCGCAATGAACGCATCCACGCCGGCTTCGACCGCTGCCTCAAGCTCGCTCCCCGCATCGATGCGCGCGGCAATCGCCTCATAGAGCTCGACCGCCTGCTGACCCGCGCCGCCGTGCACGTCGTCGAGCGCATTGAGCGCCGACGCCATCGCGCCGTTCAGCGGCAGCCCGCAACTCGTCGCCATGCGCGAAATCGCAATCGACGGCGCGTGCGGCCCATGATCGACCGAAGCGACGAGCGCGGCTTCGAGCAGCGACGCCTCGCTGTCGCCGGGCAGCTCGCCGCGCAGCATCAGCCAGATCATCTGCGGGAAGCTCACGCGCCCGATGAGCTCCTGGATCGGGTAGCCGCGCACCGCGATCGAGCCCGGATGAATGTCGATGATCGAGGTGCGCCAGTAGTCGGCGCAAAGCGCGGCGAGACCGGCGTTTTGCGCGGTATTTTGCGCCACGGGTGAGGGGGGCGATGAGGGCTTGCCCGCTGCGTCGTTCGTCGTGGACATGTTCAGATGACTCCTTGCGCGTGCAGCGCATCGATCTGCGCGGCGTCGTAGCCGAGTTGCGCGAGCGTTTCGCGCGTGTGCGCGCCGAGCGTGGGCGCGGGCGTGGCGGGTGCGGCATCGCCATCGGAGAGGCGCAGGCCCGCGCGTGTCACGCGCTGCGCAGCCTCGCCCTGCGCTGGCGCGAATTCGCGCACGAAACGCCGCTCGGCCAGATGGGGATGCGCGAGAATCTGCGGCACCGAGAGCACCCGGCCCACCGGCACGCCATGCTCGAGCAGGCGCGTCTCCCAGTTCCCGGCGCTGTCGCCGGCGAGCGCGGTCTCGATCTCGGCCTTCAGTTCGGCGCGATGCTGCTTGCGCAGATGACGCGCGGCGAAACGCTCGTCGCGCGGCAAGTCGGGGCGTCCGATCACCTCGCACAGGCTCTCGAACTGGCGCGTTTCATTCGCGGCGATGTTCAGCAGACCGTCGCCGGTCCTGAACGTGCCCGAGGGCGCGGCGGTGAAGTTTTCGTTGCCCATGGGCGTGGGCGCGACACCCGCGTTCAGGTAGTTCGACACCACCCAGCCCATGGTCGCGAGCGTGGCTTCGAGCATCGAGACGTCGAGACGGCGGCCGCGCCCCGTCGTGCGCGCATCCACGAGCGCGGCGCAAATGCCGAACGCCGCCGTCAGTCCGCCCACCGTATCCGAGACCGGATAGCCGACACGCAGCGGCGCGCTGTCGGCGTCGCCGGTCACGCTCATCACGCCCGCCATGCCCTGGATGATCTGATCGTAGGCGGGGCGGGGCGAAAGCTCACCGGAATCGCCGAAGCCGGAAATCGCGCAGTAGACGATGCGCGGATTCACTTCGGATAGCTTATCGTATCCAAGACCCAGCCGATCCATCACGCCGGGGCGGAAATTCTCGACCAGCACGTCGGCATCCTTCAGGAGATCGAGGAAGATCGCCTTGCCGCGCGGGTCTTTCAGGTTCAGCGTGATCGAACGCTTGCCCGCGTTCACCGCCACGAACGAGGCGCCCATGTTGCGCGCGGCGGCATCTTTGTCGGCGCCGAGGCGTCGCGCGAGGTCGCCGCCTTCCGGGTGCTCGACCTTGGTGACGTCGGCGCCGAGGAGCGTCAGTTGATAGGCGCAGAACGGGCCCGCGAGCACGTTCGACAAATCGAGAACGCGCACGCCATTCAAAGGCAACATAGTCACAGTGGCTCCAGTCTGCTGGTCAATGGGAGATTTCGTCGAGCGAGCGGTTGTTCGTGCGCGGGCCGAAGAAGCCTATCGCCGCCATCACCACGATCATGGCGCCCGTGATGAGGGCGAACACACCCGGGACGCCGAAGTGGCGCAGCGCGAAGGCAATCATGAAGCCCGAGAACATCGCCGAAAGGCGCGACATCGAATACACGAAACCCACCGCCGTGGCACGCATGCGCGTGGGAAACAGCTCGACCTGGTAAGCGTGATACCCCACCGAAAGCAGCGTGCCGCCGAGCGTGATGAGCACGCCAAGGAACATCAGCATGGCGGGCGAAGTCTGCATCGCGAACAGCGTGCCGCACACGGCAATGGCGAGCGCGGAGAGCACCACGAGCGTCTTGCGCTCGATGCGGTCGGCAATCGCCATGCCGAACAACGGGCCAAACGGATTCGAGGCGGCGATCACGAACGCGTAGAGCAGGCTGTGCGTGATCGTCACGCCCTTGGAGACGAGCAGCGTGGGCACCCACGAGGCAAAGCCATAGAAGCCGATCGCCTGGAAGAGATTGAAGACGAGCAGCGTGATGGTGCGGCGGCGATACGGCGCTTGCCAGATCTCGGCGAAGCGCGCTTTGCTCTGCTGCGGAGCGGCGCTGGTGCCCGCATGGTCAGGCTCGGGCAAGACGCGGCCGTATTGGGCCTCGACCTTCGCTTCGAGCTTCGCCAGCACGCGCGCGGCCTCTTCGGTGCGGCCGCGCTGTGCGAGCCAACGCGCGCTTTCGGGCACGCGGCGGCGGATTGCCCAGGCAATGAGCGCACCGCATGCGCCGATCAGCACGACCCAGCGCCAGCCATCGACGCCCAGTGGCGCGCGCGGCACGAACCACCACGCGAGCAGCGCCACCGCAGGCACCGCCGTGTACTGCACGAGATGCACGAAAGCGAACGCGCGGCCGCGCATGTGCTTGGGCACGAGCTCGCTCACGTACGTATCGATGGTGACGAGCTCGATGCCCACGCCGATGCCCGCAATCAGGCGCCATGCGTTGATGGCGGGCGCGGTGGTCTGCAGCGCCATGATGAAGGTGGCGGCCGAGTACCAGAGCAGCGACGCCGTGAACATCGTGCGGCGGCCGTAACGGTCGGCGAGCCGGGTGAAGCAGAACGTGCCGATGAACAGACCCGCGAACGAAGCGGCCACGAAGGCGCCCAGTCCGGAAAAGCCGAAGAACGAGGCCGTCGTCGTTGAGTAGAGACCGCTTTTCACGAGCCCAGGGCCTACGTAAGCGGTGAAGAACAAGTCGTAGAACTCGAACCAGCCTCCCAGCGAAAGCAGCAGCACGAGCGTCCAGATCGTGCGCGTGGCCGGCAAGCGGTCGATGCGCGCGTTGATCTGCGCCGCCGTGGCCACAACGGCGGCGGCGCGGGGCGGCTCGTGGACGGCGTCGAGCGGCAGACTGGACATGATGGGCTCCTCCTGAGCACTGAATAGGGATATTTCGATCAAGAACGCCACGATCGAGAATATTGCGATTCGTTCTATCTAACAGAACGACGTTCTATAAAATGTGAGCGCATGATAGCGTGGAGCGTCACAGGCTCCGACCCAGGGATTTCACTGAGCGAGCCGCGCATGCTTTTTTGCGTCGTTACGCCGCGCAAAGGGCGTGGGCGCGGCCCGGTGTGGCGTGGCGCATTCGAATCACGGTGCGCAGGCCGCTGGTAAGCTGAACCGTACGAAGCATGCGCAACGTCACCGCCTGTGCTTCGCTGACCGTTGCCGGCTGCGCGTGGCGGGTGCAGGGGAGTGCGGCAGGCCAGGAACAGGCGGTCAGGACAGACGACCTTTCATCAGGAGACGACGTGAACAAGAATGTCTTCCCTGGAGTCATTGCGCGAACCGTGCCGGCATCGCTCGCCGCTCCGGTTGGCGCGGCGCTCATGGGCGCTTTCGTGCTCGGAGGCTGCGCCCATCAGGAAACCGCGGGCGAGCATGTGCCGGCCCAGTCGAACGTGCCATCGCCGCTCAACGACCTCGGCGTCGGACCGGGCGAGGGTGGACCGGGCGGTGAGGGCGGCACGCCCGATATCGATGCGCGCGCAACGAATGCGCTCGACGCGATGGGCCAGTATCTGCGCTCGCTGCGCACCTTCGAGGTGGACGCCGACACGTCCACCGACGTCGTGCTCGACAACGGTCAGAACGCAGCGCTTTTGCGTCATGCCGTGCTCAAGGTGAAGCGTCCCGATCGTATGCGCGCCGACGTTTCCGGCAACGGCAACGTGCGCGGCATCGTCTACGACGGCCATCGCTTCACGATCTTCAACGAGAAGAAGGGCTACTACGTGCGACGCGATGCTCCGCCGACACTCGACGGACTCGTGCGCGATCTGGCCATCAACTGGCATATCGAAACGCCGCTCGTCGATCTGTTCTATTGGGGCAATGGCAAGCCGGACGACAGCGCCATCCGCTCGGCGCAGACACTCGGCGTGGAAAAGGTCGACACGCGCGCCTGCACACACTATGCATACCGGCAGGCGGGCGCGGACTGGGAGTTGTGGATCGAAACGGGACACCGGCCGCTGCCGTGCAAGATGATCATCACCGATACCACCCAGCCGACGCGGCCGCGTCATGAGGTGACTTATCACTGGAGACTCAATCCGGCCTTCGCGGCGTCGACGTTCGTGTTCCATCCACGTCCCGGCGCACGGCAAATCGAACTCAAGCCCGCGGATCGCCCGCCTTACGAGGAGGGGCAATGATGAAGCCGACTCACGCTCGGCGGACGATCGCGGCGGGCCTCGTTGTGTCGATGGCGCTGGCTTCGCCAGGAGCGCTCGCGTTCCGCGGCATGGCGCGCACGAGCATTCATCCAATGGGCGGCAATTTCGGCGGCGGGCAGCTTACGCGGCCGGGTTTCAACGGTGGTGGCGAGCAGTTTCATGGCGGCCAGCCGGGACCCGGTCCGCATCCGCCAGGGCCACCGCCGGGCCCTGGGCCACACCCGCCAGGGCCGCCACCGGGACCAGGGCCGCATCCGCCAGGGCCACCGCCGGGCCCCGGACCACACCCGCCACCTTTGCCGCCGCCATACTGGGGCGGCGGATGGTACGTCGATCCGGTCGCGGCGGCCGTCACCGTTGGCATGACCGCGGCGGTGGTCGGCTCGATGGTTGCGACTCTGCCGCCTTCGTGCAGCGCCGTGGTGGTTGGCGGGACGACGTACGAGCAATGCGGCGCGACCTGGTATCAGCCGCAGTACTACGGCACGCAGGTGCAATACGTTGTTGTGCCCGCGCCTTAGTTGCGCGCGCGGGTGTGCAGGAGTCGAGCGTTTTCATGCGGCGCGTCCCGGTCATTGCCGATGACCGGGACATCGGATCGCTCGCGAACAAACGGCGGCGCATGGATCAGGGCATCGGCTTAATGGCCTGAGCGGCGAGGGGGCTTAAGCATGTCTTAAGCTACCGGCGACGAGACTATCGGCCAAGCCTGAAAAAGTGTGCCGATGGAATGAAAGCGATTTACGCCGATCTGAAGCGAGCCCGTATGCGCCCGACCTCGAGTCGCGTCGCCGTTCTGCAGTTGTTCCACGAATTTCCGCACGAGCACATGAGCGCCGACCAGGTGTTTCGGCGAGTTCCGCCCGAGACCGAGCAATGCAGCCTCGCGAGCGTCTACCGGGCGCTGGCGCAGTTGGTCGACGCGGGGCTGATCACGAGCGCGTGGATTGGCGAGCAGCGCGTCGTGTACGAACTCAATCGCGGCACGCGCCATTCCCATCTGGTTTGCAGCGATTGCGGCACGATCCGCGATATCGACGACAGCGCGCTCGAGTCGCAGCACGAGGCGATTGCCGCCGCGCGCGAGTTTCGCTATGCAAGCGCGAGCCTGGTGATTTTCGGCCGCTGCGCACAATGCGAGGCCTCGCTGGATTCGGCGGTGCGGCGCGTGGGCGCGTTGCACGGGGTGGATCGGCGCGTGGAATGAAGCCGCGTTGTGAGCGCGGGGGGATCGGGGGTGGTGGCTGGGTGGTGACTGCGATTTTCAATTTTACATAACACAAATTATCGAAGTTTTATGTGTTACGGCTTTTTTGAAATGTCCGGTTCTGGCTCATTAGAAATGTCCGATTCCTGCCCTGGTTGACGCGCACGCTCGCGTGAGGCATCGACCAGGGGCGAACCATGAACGGACGTGAG
>JAITTX010000062.1 GCA_031286755.1 Paraburkholderia sp. | reverse complement strand
GGGAGGCGGCGTATCACCCGCGCTCGGGTTGCGTCGCGAGGTGATCGATCAGCTTATTGACGGTCTTCAGGAATTTTTGTTCGTCGACTGGCGCCGTGGCGAACACATTCGCCCAGTCGTCCTCGATCGCACGGATAGCCTGATTGAGTTGCGCGCGCCCTTCGGCGGTGATCTCGATGTGCGACAGACGGCGGTCGTCCTCATTGCGCAGGTTGCGCACGAGATTGCGTTCCGCCATCCGCGCCACCGACCGGCTCAACGACGATTGCGGAAGCTGCGTGAACTCCGCGATGCTGTTCAGCGTGCTTGGCCCTTGCTCCACGAGGCACAGATAAACACGCCATTGCGCGATCGTGAGCCCCGACGCATCGAGCACGGACGCGAGCATGACCTGCGTGAGCCGCGACAGGATGGCGAGGCGATGGGGCAGGAAATTCGACAGATCGAAATCGATGGCCGAACCGGCATCCACAGCTTCCGCTTTTTTGGGGTTATTCATGGTGTGTCATTCATGCATCTTCTTGAAGACGGGTGAGATGTTCGTCCACGCGCGTGGCGGCAGGCTCTGGTTCCATTCGTCGTAACGCGCCTTGAGCATTTGCACCACGCCGGGCTCCGCTTCCGACAGGTCGCACTTTTCCGCGGGATCCTGTTCGAGATCGTACAGCCGCATGACGTCATGCTTTGTCTCGAGATACAGCTTCCATTTGCCGACGCGCACGGCCGAAAAACCGGCGAGCTTCCAGAATAGCGCATCGTGCGGGGCCTCGTGATTCACGCCCGAAAGATACGGCAGCAGATTCTTGCCATCGAGCGGTTGCGACGCGTCCGTCGATACGCCGCACGCGGCGGCGGCGGTCGGCACGATGTCGAGTGTGCTGATCGCCCTGGTATAAACCTGTCCCGCCTTGAGGCCATTGGGCCATTTCATCATGAACGGCATGCGGATGCCGCCTTCGAGCGTCGTGTACTTGCCGCCCGAGAAGGGCGCGTTGCTGCCGGGGCGGCTCAGCGCACAACCGTTGTCGCTGACGAAGATCACGATGGTGTCGTCGGCGAGGCCTGTCTCATCGAGCTTGTCGAGCACGGCGCCGACCACGTCGTCCTGCGCCAGCACGAGCGCGTTATAAGCCCGCACGCTGATGTTCGGGATGCCGCTCTTCAATCGTTCGAAATAGGTGCGCGGGACCTGCAGCGGGGGAACGGGCGCGTTCATGGCGAAGTAGAGCAGGAACGGCTCATCTTTGTTGTCTTCGATGAAGTCGACAACGCGGTCGCGGAAGTAGTGCAGCAGATATTGGTCGACGGTGACGAGTTCGCCGTTGACGCGGATGTTGTTGAGCCCTTCGCGGGTCCACGCCGTGTCCGCCGCTTCGTCGTGAAAGTCGACCTGCAGATTGACCATCGCGGGGTCGTTGATGTTCGTCGCCTGAAGGCTGGTGTTGCCATGAAACACAACCGAATGATCGAAGCCGCGGTTCTGGGGAAGGAATTGCGGACCGTGACCGAGATGCCATTTTCCGACTACACCCGTCTTGTAGCCCGCGGCCTTGAACAGCTCGCCGATATTCTTTTCCGTGAGCGGAATGCCGCGACGCAAAAATTCCGCTTCGCCTTGCAGGGGCGCGAGGCTGCCATCGTCTTCCCTGACTTCGCGCCGCTCCGGAAATGCGCCCGACGATACCTGCTGCTCGAAGCCGAAGCGTTGCTGATAGCGCCCGGTGACGAGGCCGGCCCGTGACGGGCTGCACAGCGGCGCCGACGAGTAGCCGTCGGTAAAGCGGACGCCGTCGCGGCCAATGCTGTCGATGTGCTTCGTTTCGATCAGCGGGTTGCCGTAGCTCGATAAATCGCCGTAGCCCATGTCGTCCGCAAGAATGATCACGACGTTGGGACGCCGGGCCGGTTTCGTCTCATGCTGGTTGGTAGTGCTCATCATGGTGATCCTCGAAGAAGGCGAGTCTGGATGGCAAATCAGGCCGGCGCTTTTGCTCGCGCCGCCAGGAATGCAGAGCGGAAAAGCGTGTGTCAGGGTGGTATCTCTCTAACCTCGATGCTATCATATGCACGTGCATATGCAAGTGCATATAAATTCGAAAGTGCGAATTGCCGGTCGATCGCGTTCATTTCCCTCATGGAGGTCATGATGTCAATTGCTCGTTTCCAGGTGGATGTTCCGGCCGGCATGAAGCGGATCGACGGTGGTGCTTTCCTGATGGGCAGTGAGCAGTTCTATCCCGAGGAGGCGCCCGTTCGCCGCGTGCGCGTCGGTTCGTTCCTGATCGATGAAACGCCGGTCACGAATGCGCAGTTCGCCCGCTTTGTCAGCGAAACGGGGTATGTCACGGTCGCGGAAATGCCGCTGTCGCTCGCCGACTATCCAGATATGGGTGCCGAAGCCGCCATGGCCGGGTCGAGCGTATTCGTCATGCCGGGCCGGGACAGCGGGAGCGATCGGCATCTGTCCTGGTGGCGATTCGTGCAGGGCGCGCACTGGCGTTGTCCGCTGGGTCCCGCAAGCGATGTCGCGGCGCTCGCCGATCATCCCGTCGTCCATATCGCCTGGGAAGACGCTCGCGCCTATGCATCGTGGGCCGGCAAGGTTTTGCCGTCCGAAGCCGAGTGGGAGTTCGCCGCGCGCGGCGGGCTCGACGGCAAGGCGTTCGCATGGGGCGACGAGCTGGCCCCGCAAGGGCGCATGCTGGCGAATTACTGGCAGGGCGCCTTTCCGCATACGAACCTCCTGCTCGACGGTTGGGAGAGGACTTCGCCGGTGGGCAGCTTTCCCCCGAACGGTTATGGGCTGTACGACATGATCGGCAACGTCTGGGAATGGACCGAAGACTGGTGGGCCTTGCCCGATGCGGTGACGGTCCATGGCAAAAGCTGTTGCGCGCGCACGGATGCGCATGGTGGAGACGAAGCGCGCAGTTGCGATGCCGGCGATCCCGCTCGCGTTCCGCGCAAGGTCATCAAGGGCGGGTCGCATCTGTGCGCGCCGAACTATTGCCAGCGCTATCGGCCCGCTGCAAGACATCCTCAGGCGATCGATACGGGTACGAGTCATATCGGATTCCGTTGCATCATCCGGCTCGATTCGCAGGATTGACGAGTCGAGCGGGCCGGGCTGACCTTCCGCGCTGGTCTCGCCCGGCCCCGTGTTTCAGAAACGCACGCGAAGACCCGTGCCGGCACCAATCTGATACGTGCGGTTCGGGAGTTCGCTGGCCGCCGCGCCGGTCACGCGATTGAAATCGGCAGTCGCGTAGATGGTCGTGCGTTTGGACAACGAGTATTCGAGCAGCGTGACGAACGCATAGCGCTTGCCGTCGCCCGCTGACCCCGGCGCCGAAAGCACGTGGCTCGCCAGGTCGTAATAGAACGCGTTGGTCCAGCGCAGGGCAGGGGTGAACTGATAGGCGCCGCCGGCGACGAAGGCGTTGTCCTTGCGTGGGCTCGTCGCACTCGGGATGGCGGTATTGCCGTTCAGAAACGCATCGACGCTGCCGGTTTCGTCGGTGCTGTGGTAATAGCCGATCCAGAATTCGGGCGCGCCGGGCCGGTAGCGCAACTGGACGTTGTACTCCGTTTGTTTCTGGCCCGTGGCGTTATAGGTTTCGGTATAGCCGGCCTCGGCGCCAAGCGGGCTTGGATCGTAGGCAACGGCGAAGCCTTTCATCGAGCCGTTGGCGAAATTGCCGGTGACGTTGCCGAATCCGTAGGCGGCACTCGCCGAGAACGCGCCGTTGCGATACCGGTACATGGCCGTATTGTTCTCGCCGCGCAGAAAGCCGGAGAACGCGATGGGCAGCCATGCGTTCTGCTTGTAGTTGCCGACCGTGAGCGGATCCCAGCCCTCGATCAGATATTCGTACACCGGATTGTTTTGCTGGCCGAGTGTGAGCGTGCCGTACGTCCGGCTCGTGAGCCCGACATAGGCGAACCGGTTGAAGAGGACGCCGCTGCTCGACTGGGTGCCGTTCGGGAGGTTGAATCCCGATTCGAGCCGGAAGATGGCGGCGAGCCCGCCGCCGAGATCCTCGGTGCCCAGCATCCCCCAGCGGCTTTGGGTAATCGCGCCGTTCGTGAGTTGCCACTGGTTGCCGCCATGGGGTGTCGCGGCGTTCAGATAGCGCAAGCTCACATCGGCGACGCCATATAGCGTGACGGACGATTGCGCGAGGGCGAGTGCCGGCAGTGAGCACAGCACAAGGCCGGCCCACCCGTAGTGTCTAGTGTTCATTGTCGGAGTGGCTGGCGGCGAGGCCAGACGTGAGCGTGAGAAGGACGGGGCGGTGGTGCCTGTGGGTTCCTTGTGGTTCCTTGTGGTTCCTTGTAGTGCGTTGTCGTATGTCGCGGGGCCGCGCTCAGCGCGGGTGGATCCGGTATTGGTGCGAGGGCGGGTCGGCGGGTGGCGACCCGGACCCGGCTTCGTCGACCCGAGGCGCGAAAGCATCCTGCGTGCGCGACGGCAGCAGCCATGAGCAGACCAGGCTCAGGATCATGCCGGCCGTGGCGTAGTAGCCCGGCATGAGATCGTTGCCGGTTTGCGCGACGAGCACGGTGATCACGAATGGCGCGGTGCCGCCGAACAGCGTCACCGCGACGTTGTAGGTGACCGACAAACCGCGCGAGCGCACGGTGGTGGGGAACAATTCGGCCAGCGCGGTTGGCGTCGCGGCATTGACGATTTGCGTGAGCACGCTGACGATCAGCTCGATTGTCAGCAGCGTGGCGAAGCCAGGCGACGCGTGCAGCCAGACGAGGCACGGCACGATGGCGATGGCGTTTGCCGCGCAGCCATAGACCATGGCATTGCGCCGTCCCCACCGGTCGGCGAGCAGGCCGAAGAAAGGCGTCGTGACGATACGGACAATGCCCGACAAGGCGACCGCGAGAAATGCGGACTGGGCCGGAAGACTCAGCATCTTCGTCGCGTACACGGGCATGTAGACATTGAAGAACACCTGAACGATGTTGATGCCGGCCGATATGCCGATGCCGATGAGGTTGGCCTTCGGATAGCGCTCGAGAAACTGCATGAACGTGATGCGCTCGCTCGTGCGAATCGCCGTATTGAATTCAGCCGTTTCGCCAACGTTGCGGCGGATATAGAGGCCGATTGGCGCGAGCAGCAGGCCGAGCGCGAATGGCAGCCGCCATCCCCAGCTATCGAGCTGCGCGGGGCTCAGATACTGCGTGATCAGGAAGCCGCACGCCGCGGCGAGCGTGCCGGCAATGGCTTGCGACATCAGCATGAAACTGCCGAAAAAGCCTTTCTTTTCCTGCGGCGCGTGCTCGATCAACATCGCGGTGCCGCAGCCGAATTCGCCGCCGCCCGAAATGCCCTGAATCACGCGGGCGATCACGAGCAGCACCGTCGCGCCGACACCGATCGTCTGGTACGTGGGGGCAAACGTGATCATGCATGTCGACAGGCTCATCAGCATCATCACGAGGAACAGGGCGCTGCGGCGGCCCTTCTGGTCCGCGTAGATGCCGAGCAGCACGGCGCCGAGCGGGCGGGCGAGGAACGACACGCCAAAGGTCGCCGTGGAGAGCAGGAGCCCGCTCGCGATGCCCCCTGACGGGAAGAAGTGCTTCGAGATGATGCCCATCAGGTAGCCGAACGAGATGAAGTCGAACCACTCCATGACGTTGCCGATGGTCGACGCCACAACGACTCGCCTGTGCTGCCCTGGATTTTTCATGACGATCCCTGGAATAGTGGCCGGAGGCGACTGGCGCGCTCAAGGTTCCGGCGAAGTCTGTGGGCAATGACGCTCGATTTCCTTCAACTGTGAAGAAACATTACGCGTGCCGCAGGCGAAATAAAAATCATAAGTTCGCATCGGTGCATCATCTTTTTGCATGGCCTCCGATGCGTTGCGGCGCACCAGAAACCCCGCTGCCCGGCTCGCGTTTCCGGACGGGCATCTGTGCCGGGCGCGCGCAGGGGATGCGAAGATGTTGGGAAATCGCGAGCCGCGATGTCTTTTTGTCGGTGCAATAGTTAGACTTGTTGGCGACGCTGTCCGGCGTCGCGCGAGCGCTTCTCATCGATCCCACGCTGCCATGTCTACCGATTCGTCCGATTCCGGAGCCCAGCCGGGCCTCTCCATGCGACTGAAGATTCGTCAGATGCAACTGGTGCTGGCGCTGAGCGCCACCGGGAATTTACGCAAAGCGGCGGAAATGCTGAATCTGACGCAGCCCGGAGCGACGCGCATCCTGCAGGAACTGGAGTCGGCGCTCGACGTGCAGCTCTATGAGCGCTCGCATCAGGGGCTGACGCCGACCGCCTTCGGCGTGGAGGTCACCCGGCGCGTGAGGGCCATTCTTGCCGATTTGCAGGGGATTCAGGACGTGGTCGACGCGTTGCGCGCCGGTCAGGCTGGCACATTGCGCATCGGCACGATCGCGTCGATCGCGCCGGTCATCCTCTCGCGCGGGATCGCGGCGCTCAAACAATTGAGTCCCACGCTGCGTATCGAGGTCCTTGAAGGCGACAACAGCGCGCTGCTCGGGGAACTGGGCGCCGGCGAGCTCGACATCGTGCTCGGCCGCGTGACGGTCGAGCATAGTGCGCAGGATCTCTGGCGCGAGCACATTTACGAAGAGCAATTCTCGATCGTCTGCGATGTCGGGCACCCCCTGGCGAATGTGCACCGCAAGGTGGCTTGCGCTGAGTTGCTGACCTGGCCGTGGATCTTGCCGCTCGAAAATGCCCCGCTTCGGCATGGCCTTGAAACGCAGTTCGCGCTCGCCGGACAGAATCCACCCGCGAATGCAATCGAATCGGCTTCGGTCATGACCAATCTCACGCTGATCAAGGAAATGCCGGCGTTCGCAGTGATGACCCGAAGCATAGCCGGGTATTTCGCCGAACAGGGCGTACTGAAGATCGTTCACTGCGACCTGAATCTGGGAGTGGGGGGCTGCGTTGCATATTTCCGGCGCCGCGAAGACACGTTGAATGGTCCCAGTGCAAAGCTGCTGCACTGCATGCGCACGGCGAGCGCGTGACCCGTATGAGATTTCCGGGGCCTTCATCGTCGTTTCCAGACAGAAGATACGAACTACGCGAGACGCCAATGCGAAATTCACGGGTTGTCATATCTTGCAATTGCCTGATATTCTTCTTACTAAATGCTGAATTTCGAAAGGCGAATAGATTTTTCCGAATAAACAGCCGCATGAGAATTCATTCGGTAATTGATGCGCGCTACTCATCACCCTGATCAACAGAGGATTGTTAACGTGACTTCGATTAGAACCGCCGCAAGCGTCTGCACCGTGCTGGGCGCGCTGCTGGCGACCCCAGGTTTTGTTGGCAGCGCATCGGCCCAGGCTCAGACGGCGGCTGCTGCCGCCGCGCCATTGGCCGTCGGTCTCACTGCGAGCGGCGCGGCCGAGGCCCAGGTGGTGGAGGCGGTGCGCGACGGCGATATCCTGACCATCAAGCTGCGGTTCAAGCCCCTCGTCGCGAACCAGACCGAATCGCTCTATGGCTCAATCGGCAAAAGCGATTATGAGAACAATTTCTACGTTCTTGCCGGCAACAAGAAACACCTGTTGCTAATGGATAGCAATAACCAGCCGCTCGCCAGTCCTCGCCTCATTCTCAGTACATCCAAAGATTCGACCAATGCCGGCACGTGGTACGGAAGATTTCCCGCGCCACCGAAGAACATCACGAAGGTCTCGCTCACGATACCGAATGTCGAGACCCTCGACGGCATCAAGATCACCGACCGATAGCGATGGCTCGAGCGATCCAATCTACTTTCGCCGTGCTGATTTCGATGGCGAGCGCGGGCGGCGCTCTCGCGCAGGAGCCGCCCTATAATCGCGAGATCCGCGATCTCAAGCCCACGATTCTGGACCTGAAGGGGCTCTCGTCCGATTCGAACAGCGCCAGTCTGGACTTGACCGCCCAGGTCGGCGGGCTGGCCGCGCAGCACAGCGGTTTGTCCGTGCGGCAAGATAAAACGGCCGTGCGGGTGTCGATGCTGGGCGATGTCCTGTTCGATTTCGACAAAGCCAGCATCCAGCCCTCCGCGGAGCCGACGCTTCAGGACATTCTGCGAGTCATTAAATCCATTCCCGCCGGCACCGTCGTTATCGAAGGGCATACCGATTCCAAAGGTACGGCCGCTTATAACCAGGACCTGTCCTTTCGGCGGGCAAAGGCCGTGGCCGAATGGCTCGCGGCACACGGCGCGGAAAAATCGCGGTTGTCGGTCAAGGGGCTCGGCGGCACCCGCCCGGTCGCGCCCAATACGCTGAAAAACGGTGCGGACAATCCGGATGGACGCAAACTGAACCGGCGCGTGGAGTTTGTTTTACCGAATTCGGTGGCGGCGAAACAGGGATGAAGTAGCCGGGCTGGGGCACTCATCCCGTCGCGGCGGCTGCGCTGCAAACTCATCGCGCCGCCGAATTCCACAACGCCCATTACCTGGGCGGCATGACCTGGCCGCGAATCTCGCCGTCCGGGTGATCCTTTGTGTGGACGTTGATGTATAAATTGCCCGCGACGAAGTCCTTCGCCTGATCCGGCGTCAGCGTGGCCTCGCCCTTGATGGGGCCTTCAATGGGCGTGCTGGTGCTACCCACTTTCGTCAGCCAGACGACGGGTTTGCCATTCTTTCCCATCGCGCCAAGGTGGAAATGCGCCATGGTTACCGGGCTCGAGAGGCCGTTGCACGTTATGTTCCAGGTGACCTGGCGTGTGTCGGGATCGTAAGTGAGCCTGGCGTCGGCCGTGCCGCTGGTTTGTACGGGCGGCACCTGCTCCGAGCCCTTGAGCGGCACGGAAAATGACATGGGCGCGGCTTGCGCCATGCTCACCACTGCGGCGCATGCGATACCGGCAAGCACGATAATGGCGCGCCGTAACTGGAATGCACTCATCTGCTATCTCCTTTTGGCTAGCCCCGGCCGGAGGCCCGGCATGCAACGCCATCCGGCACGGGGGATCATTGTTCAACGCGTATCCGCGGATCACGCGGGGAGCCCGGCGATGTACAGCGCACCAGGGTGTGCAGCGCTCAGTAGCCGCCGCCTGAAGAATTGGCTGAGCTGCCAGACGCGCCGTTGCCGCCTTGATTCATATCGCTGCTCGCGGCCGCCACAGACCCGGAAGCCGCGGCCATTCCGAGGCAAACGAGACACGCAAGAATTATCCGGATTGGCTTCATGATGATTTCCTCCCTGGGAAGTTCGCTGGAAATCCGGCACAGAAGTATCCAGCGAGGCATCAGCCGCGCTATTGCCGACGACACAAAACGGCGGAATGCATTGCGGCCGCGCGGCGCGGCTCATCGCGAGCGCAAGCGTTGACATAGTCGTTAACGCGGCGAACCGGCTCCTTATTCCTCACGCGCGATATCGATGTCTATCTGGCTGAACGGTCGCACCGCATCGACAGCGAATTTGCACTGCCGCTGACTGATGTGTCTGCTGTGAAATTAGCCCTTGTTCACAGGAATAACTCTCGCGTCCCCCTCGTTCTTTGACCGTATGGGCCCTTGGACAGCGCAAGGAGAATGGAATGAGCGCCTCCCACCCGTGAGCGGTGGGAGTTGAGGGAAGTGCATCAGGGAAGCGGGCCCTCACGGGGCGACGGCATCG
>JAITTX010000496.1 GCA_031286755.1 Paraburkholderia sp. | reverse complement strand
TCAAGGAAGGCCTCACGGTGTTCCGCGACCAGGAGTTCTCGGCGGCGATGTCGGGCGGCGATGAGAACGAAGCCGCGCGCGCGACCAAGCGCATCGAGGACGTGCGCGTGCTGCGCCAGATGCAGTTCGCCGAGGACGCCGGCCCGATGGCGCATCCGGTGCGCCCCGAGAGCTACGTCGAGATCAACAACTTCTACACGATGACCGTCTACGAGAAAGGTGCGGAAGTCGTGCGGATGTATCAAACGCTGTTCGGCCGCGACGGCTTCCGCAAGGGCATGGATCTCTACTTCCAGCGCCACGACGGCCAGGCGGTGACCTGCGACGACTTCCGTCGCGCGATGGCCGACGCCAATGGCCGCGATCTCGCCCAGTTCGAGCGCTGGTACAGCCAGGCGGGCACGCCGCGCGTCACCGTCACGACGCATTACGACGCCGCCGCGCAACGCTATAGCGTGACGCTCGCGCAAGGCTACGCGAACGGCTCGCCGGCAGCGCGCGAAACGCAGAAAGGGCCGCTCCTGATCCCGTTCGCTATCGGCCTGATCGGCCCCGACGGCGCGGACCTGCCGCTCAAGCTCGAAGGCGAACGAAGCACGAATACTGCGGCGAGCACGACGCGCGTGCTCGAACTGACCGAGGCGCGGCAGACCTTCACCTTCGTGGACGTCGCGCAAAAGCCCCTGCCCTCGCTGCTGCGCAACTTCTCGGCGCCCGTCATCGTCGAGTACGACTACCGCAACGACGAACTCGCGTTCCTGCTCGCGCACGACAGCGATCCGTTCAACCGTTGGGAAGCGGGCCAGCGCCTCGCCACGCGCGAACTGCTCGCGCTGGCCGAGCGCGCCGCCGCGCGCCAGCCGCTCGCGATGAACGACGCGCTCGTCCAGGCCTTTGGCAGCGTGCTGAACGACGCCTCGCTCTCGCCATCGTTCCGCGAGCTCGCGCTGATGCTGCCTTCGGAAACCTACCTCGCGGAGCAGATGGCGGAGTCGGATCCCGCCGCCGTGCACGCCGCGCGCCAGTTCGTGCGCAAGGGCCTTGCCGCCGCGCTCAAAACCGAATGGCTCGCCGCCTACGACGCCAACCTCACGCCGGGCGCCTATGAGCCCACGCCGGAAGCTGCGGGCCGCCGCGGCCTGAAGAATCTCGCGCTCTCGTACCTCTCGGAGCTGGACAAGCCCGCCGACGCCGTGCGGCTCGCCACTGCGCAATACGGCGCGGCGAACAACATGACCGACCGCGCGGCCGCGCTTTCGGCACTGATGAACGCCGCGGCGGGCACGGGCGGCGACTACGCGAAAGAAGCGCTCGCGGACTTCTACGCGCGCTTCGAGAAGGAGCCGCTCGTCATCGACAAGTGGTTCGCGCTGCAAGCCACGCAACGCGGCACGGCGCAGCGCCCGATGATCGAGACCGTGCGCGCGCTGATGCGCCACCCGGCCTTCAATCTGAAGAATCCGAACCGCGCGCGCTCGCTGATCTTCAGCTTCTGCGCGGCGAATCCGGCGCAGTTCCACGCGGCGGATGGCTCGGGCTACGCGTTCTGGGCCGAGCAGGTCCTCGCGCTCGACGCCATCAACCCGCAAGTTGCCGCGCGCCTCGCCCGCAATCTCGAACTGTGGCGCCGCTTCACGCCCGCGCTGCGCGACGCGATGCGCGGCGCGCTCGAACAGGTCGCCGCCCAGGCGAAGTCGCGCGACGTGCGTGAGATCGTGGAAAAGGCGCTGGCGTAGGTCTGGTACCGCCCGGCAGGTGCACAGCGCAGTCCTGCGGCACCGCGCACCACCGGGCCACGCACGCTTCACCTCCTCTGCCGGCCTTCGCGGCCGGCATTTTTGCGCGCATTTTTTCTCCATTATTTTTCCGGGCGACGCGTACCCCAACGTGATCGAACGGATTTTCGGGATTGGCCGAACGGGCCGCCCGGCGCGCCAGACAGCGCATTGGCGGCTTTTTTGCAGTGCCGCAAACGGGGCGCGCACCGTCCAGCAGGTAGAATTGCGCTATTCCCAAGCGCATCCGGAGTACTGCAATGGCATTGCAACGTCGTACCACTCTCACGAAATATCTGATCGAGCAGCAGCGCGAGCACCGCAACCTGCCCGCCGATCTGCGTCTGCTGATCGAAGTCGTCGCGCGCGCGTGCAAGGCAATCAGCTACAACGTCAGCAAGGGCGCGCTCGGCGATGCGCTCGGCACCGCCGGCAGCGAAAACGTGCAGGGCGAAGTGCAGAAGAACCTCGACGTCCTGTCCAACGAGATCCTGCTCGACGCCAATGAATGGGGAGGCAACCTCGCCGCCATGGCGTCCGAGGAAATGGAAACCTTCTTCCCGATCCCGGCCAATTACCCGAAGGGCGAGTATCTGCTGGTGTTCGACCCGCTCGACGGCTCGTCGAACATCGACGTGAACGTTTCGATCGGCACGATCTTCTCGGTGCTGCGCTGCCCGGACGGCCAGCAGGCCACCGAAGCCTCGTTCCTGCAGCCCGGCACGCAGCAGGTCGCAGCGGGCTACGCCGTCTACGGCCCGCAAACCGTGCTCGTGCTCACGACCGGCAACGGCGTGAACTGCTTCACGCTCGACCGCGAACTGGGTTCGTGGGTGCTCACGCAGAGCAACATGCGCATTCCCGAAGAAACGCGCGAATACGCAATCAACGCCTCGAACGCGCGCCACTGGTACGAGCCGGTGCAGCGGTACGTGGGCGAGCTGAACGAAGGCAAGGACGGCCCGCGCGGCGAGAACTTCAACATGCGCTGGATCGCGTCGATGGTCGCCGACGTGCACCGTATCCTGAGCCGCGGCGGCATCTTCATGTATCCCGCCGACAAGCGCGACCCGTCGAAGCCGGGCAAGCTGCGCCTCATGTACGAAGCGAACCCGATGTCGTTCATCGTCGAGCAGGCGGGCGGCGCGGCCACCAACGGCCAACAGCGCATCCTCGACATCCAGCCGAAGGGCCTGCATGAGCGCGTGGCGGTGTTCCTCGGCTCGAAAAACGAGGTGGAGCGCGTGACCCGCTACCATCAGGAAGCGAAAAAATAAAAAAGATGGGGGAAGGACTTGCATACTCTGCGAATTCTTCCTATAATCTTCCTTCTCTGATGTGACGCCGGAATAGCTCAGACGGTAGAGCAGCGCATTCGTAATGCGAAGGTCGGGGGTTCGATTCCTCTTTCCGGCACCAAAAGATTCAAGCACTTAGCCCAGCCCTCATCGGCTGGGCTTTTTGCTTTCTGGGTCTGTGTAGGCACTGTGTAGGCATTTCGCATCAACGCCAAGCGGCCCTCTAAGTTGCCCGCGCAAGCATCCTGCGCCCGTGGTGTGTCCGCATAACACGAAAGCAAGGAGACAAAATGATCTCAGACAAGGTGCCGCCTTCCGTGCGGCGCGCGTACAAGGTTGCGGGCATGGTGTGCGTGCGCCTGGCAAGCGGCGAGCAGAGCGCCGGGCCAGCATTCGCCTGCAAATCGACGGACAAAACGCCGCGCGAGGTCATTACGAAGGGCACCACGCTAGACGGCGCGCCGTATCCCTTCGCCTGCTCACGTAATCGCATCGGGCAAGGCGAATGGCCGGTTTCCTGCGCCTATTTCGAGCGTGGGGGCGTGCGCCTATTCTTTTACACAGAGGGCGGCGCGCTGCCCGATGGCGCAGCAGTGACATTCGACCCACATAGGTGAGGTTTACGGAGGCATACAAGACACATTGCGTATGCCGGAATCGTTCGCCGCTTCGAGCGCCCGCAGGGCGCGGTATGCCCGGCGCCGGAAGTGGCTC
>JAITTX010000572.1 GCA_031286755.1 Paraburkholderia sp. | reverse complement strand
GGGCAAACCACGTGCGAGCGCACGTTGTGCTTGCCGCCTTCCTTGGCGAGCACGCGCGCGAGGCCCAGCAGCGCATGCTTGGCCGCCACATAGGCCGACTTGAGCGGCGAAGCCTCGTGCGAGTGCACCGAGCCCATGTAGATCACGACGCCGCCACGGTCGTCCTTGTACATGTGCTTGAGGACCGCCTTGGTGGTGAGGAACGCGCCGTCCACGTGAATGGCCTGCATCTTCTTCCAGTCGGAGAACGCATAGCTTTCGATCGGATTCACGATCTGGATGCCGGCGTTCGAGACGAGAATGTCGACCGGGCCGAGCTCGGCCGCCACGCGGTCGATACCCTGGTTCACGGCCTCTTCGCTGGTGACGTCCATGGCCACGCCGATGGCCTTGCCGCCCGCGCCCTTGATCTCGGCAGCCACGGCGTCGGCGCCGCTCTGGTTGAGGTCGGCGATGGCGACCGCCGCGCCCGCCTGCGCGAGCGTGAGCGCGATCTGCTTGCCGATGCCGCTGGCCGCGCCGGTAACGACCGCAACCTTGCCATCGAGCTTCGTGTTCAGAGTGAGAGACGACATCGAGCACCTCCAGGTAGTAGACGAGATGAGACCCCGGCGCGCGCGCACCGTCAAACCTGTCGAATGGCTTAAGTCCCGACCTACGCCATTCGGCCGGATGTTGCGCTGCGGCCAACCGCGCTATTGTGCATGAACCCGGGCACGAGGCGCATCGATCCGGACAACGCGGCGCGCGGTAGCCGTGCCATGCCGCGGCGCACAGGCGCAAGCCGTGCAACCCGCCGCATGTCCCGCTGGATAACCTGCCGTACAACCCGCTGTACAACCGCTTGTACCGTGCCGCGCGGGCTCAGCGCACGCGCGCGGATCATGCTAAGTTTGGCCGCTCTACAAGGAGGCGTTCATGAACTATCGGCGACTGGGCCGCTCGGGCCTGCAAGTCAGCGAACTGTCCATTGGCTCGTGGGTCACCTATGGCAATCAGGTCGATCGCAATCTCGCGCGCGAGTCGCTTGCCGCGGCGCGCGACGCGGGTGTCAACTTCTTCGACAACGCCGAGGTCTACGCGGGCGGCAAGTCGGAGGAAATCATGGGCCAGGCGCTCAAGGAGCTCGCCTGGCCGCGCGTGAGCTACGTGGTGTCCACCAAGTTCTTCTGGGGCTTGAACGAGGCGCCCAACCAGTACCACACGCTCAACCGCAAGTACCTCATGAACGCCATCGACGGCTCGCTCAAGCGGCTGCAGCTCGATTACGTCGACCTGGTGTTCTGCCATCGGCCCGACCCGAACACGCCCGTCGAGGAAACCGTCTGGGCCATGAGCGACATGATCTCGCGCGGCAAGGCGCTCTATTGGGGCACCTCGGAGTGGAGCGCCGACGAAATTCGCGCCGCCTGGGAAATTGCGGAGCGGCATCATCTTCACAAGCCCGTCATGGAACAGCCGCAGTACAACCTGTTCCACCGCCGCCGCGTGGAAGATGAATACCGGCGGCTCTACGAGGACATCGGCCTTGGCCTCACCACCTGGAGCCCGCTCGCCTCGGGCCTGCTCACCGGCAAGTATCGCGGCGGCGTGCCCGCCGGCAGCCGCGCCCAATTGCAGGGCTACGACTGGCTGCGCAAGGAAGTCACGGATGCGCAGAAGAACGAGGTCGTCGGCAAGCTTGCTGACTTCGCGAAGGAAATGGGCTGCACGGTGGGCCAGCTCGCGCTCGCATGGATTCTCAAGAATCCGCACGTGAGCACGGTGATTACCGGCGCGTCGCGCGTCGAGCAGATTGGCGAAAACATGCTGGCGCGCGAAGTGGCGGAGAAAATCACGCCAGAGGTGAAGGAGAAGATCGAGGCTATCGTCGGCGACAGTCACGACTGAGGCGCGCCGCGCGCACGGAGCACGGAAATCGGGCCGGTGTTACGGGGGTTGCACCGGAGTTGAACAGAGGGTTGTAAAATACGCGACCCCGCCAGCGACCCCGCATGCATTACCGGGCCGCTCGCGCATTTGCCCGTATTCCCTGCACTTTCGATCCCCACCGACCTCGCGTCCGCCCCATCATGCTGAGCTACCGTCACGCTTTCCACGCCGGCAATCACGCCGATGTCCTCAAGCACGCCGTCGTCGTGCAACTGCTGCATTACCTCGGCAAGAAGGACAAGGCGTACTGGTACATCGACACCCATGCGGGCGCGGGCGCCTATGCGCTGCGCGAAGGCTACGCCACGAAGAACGCCGAGTTCGACACCGGCATCGGCAAGCTCTGGGGCCGCACCGATCTGCCGGCCATGCTCGCCGAATACGTCGACGAAGTGGCGGCGCTCAATCCTGACGGCGAACTGCGCTTTTATCCCGGCTCGCCCTATGTCGCCTGGCGGCTCATGCGCGAACAGGACCGCATGCGGCTCTTCGAACTGCACAGCACGGAGATCGACGTGCTGCGCCATCGCTTTCACGATGCTGGCCGGCGCGTGATGATCTATGCGGGCGACGGCTTCGACGGCATCAAGGCGCTGCTGCCCCCGCCGCCGCGCCGCGCGCTCGTGCTGATCGACCCGTCGTTCGAGGACAAGCGCGACTACACGCGCACCATCGCGTGCGTGGAGGATGGGCTCAAGCGCTTTGCCACCGGCACTTATGCGGTCTGGTATCCGCAGGTCACGCGGCCCGAATCGCAGCGCTTTCCCGAGCAGTTGAAGCGCCTCCAGGAAAAGAACTGGCTGCACGTCACGCTCTCGGTCAGCAATCCACCCGAAGACGGCTTCGGCCTGTATGGCAGCGGCATGTTCATCCTGAATCCGCCCTACACCCTCGCGGCAACGCTCAAGGAAGCCATGCCGTGGCTCGTCAAGACGCTCGGCCAGGACGAGGGCGCGCAGTTCAAGATCGAGTCGCGCGGCGACTGACGTTCACACTGGCCGCGCCTGCCGCCCGATGCGCAATCGCACGGTAGCTGGCGCCGCCACGATTGCGGCGGCGCGCGCATGCATGGTCAAGGCGCAGGCCTCGGCATCGGCCGCGGCGGCCGTCCTCCGCCACCCGGCACTTCCACATACGGCGCGACGATAATCGGCACCTGCGAGCCGTCCGCGCCCGTCCCGTTCAGCGTGGGTAGCGACGGGGCCTGCACCATCGGCTGAGGCGAAAGCGGCGCGTTCTGCAGCACCATGCCCGGCTGGCCATCGTCGATTCCCCGTTGCGTATCCAGGATCAATGGCTTGCCGGCCGCGTGCGCGCCGGCGCTAGCCAGCGCCAGGACCGCGCTCGCCATGAGCGCGCGGCCCGTCCACCCGGGACAAGAGCGGCGGAATAAACAATCTGATTTCATGAACAGCCCTCGATCAATGCGACTCTGGTTCTATACAAGACGCTATATCGGCTGTCGCAAAAAAGACTTTACCTTGCCACGGTAGCAAGGTTCAGACTGCATGGCGTGGGTACCGGGGAGAAGTCGAAGCCGGTCCAGAAATGACAAAGCCCCGCCAGATGCGGGGCTTGCGGCAGTGCAAAGAACTGCTGACTGCTTAGCGCGTGTAGCCGTGCATTTCGATCAAGCGGATGCGCTGTTCGAGTTGCACGATGTCTGCCGACGAGGCGAGGTATGCGTCGCGGCGGCGGCGTTCGGCGGTTTCGAACCAGTTGCTCAGCTTTTCGAGAAGGTATGCAAACATGATGTGTTCTCCAAGGATTCGTGTATCCCCGGTGGATTTGCATCAGGGATTACCCTCGTAAGGGATAACCCGCATTAGAACGGTTGCACCCGGCTTTACCAGTGAATTGATCGAATGCGGTGCATTCCATTCTGGAATGGTGCACGCGGATGCTTTGGACAACATCATGATTTATCGGCACATTTTCCGGCGACTTCGGCAAATCTGCGCGCATCATGCGTCAAGATGCACCAGGACTGGGCATCGCTTCGCGAAGGTTGCGGCAATTTGTCAGCACGGGTTGCACCTCTCGATCCGGCGCTGCGCGGCTCTCGCCTCGCCGGCAGGCTCAGGCCTCGGCGGCGTGCGCGACCGGCTCCGGGTCGGCGAGCCGTTCGATGATCGGGCAGTCCGGGCGGTCGTCGCCATGGCAATGAGCCGCCAGATGCTTGAGCGTGTCGCGCATCTGCGTGAGCTCGGCAATGCGCTGGTCGAGTTCGCTCACGTGCTCGAGCGCAATCGCCTTGACCTCGGCGCTGGCGCGCGAGCGGTCGTGCCAGAGCGCGAGCAGGCGCCGGATATCGTCGACGAGAAAGCCCAGGCGCCGCGCCTGGCGAATGAAGCGCAGCGCGTGCACCTCCTGAGTGCCGTAGACGCGGTAGCCGGACTCCGTGCGCCCCTTCGGCGCGAGCAGGCCAACGCTCTCGTAGTAGCGGATCATTTTCGCCGTGACGCCCGATTCGCGCGCCGCTTCGCCGATATTCATGCTGCTCCCCTGAGTGGCATTCAATGTTTCGATCCTACACCTTCCCACGATGGCAAGGTCCAGCGTGCTCGCCACAGGCCCACTGGCATAATCCGGCCACGGCCCCATCTGCTTTCTGTCCGCCTCTTTGTTCCCCTCGTTCTCTCTAAAAAAGGAAAACACCATGATTCAGTTCAACGTCGAAGGCATGAGCTGCCAGCACTGCGTCGGCGCCGTCACGCGCGCGATCCACGAACACGATGCCGCCGCGCAGGTCGAGATCGATCTGGCCGCGGGCCGCGTGAGCGTCGAGTCGAAGCAGAGCGCCGAGGTGCTCAAGGCCGCCATCGACGAGGCCGGCTATACCGTCACGGCCGTCACGGGCACGGCCGGCGTCTGACGCGGGGCACACCATGTTCAAGGTTGCCGTAGCAGGCGCTTCCGGACTGCTCGGGCGAGCGCTCGTGCGTGAGCTCGCGGTCGAGACGGACTGGCAGGTGGTGTCCACCGCGTTCAGCCGCGTGGGCGCGGGGCAAGTGGCGCTCGACGTGCGCGACGCGCGCGCGGTCGACGCCTTCGTCGTCCAGGAGGCGCCCGATGCCATCGTGATTGCCGCCGCCGAGCGCCGCCCCGACGTATGCGAGCACGACCCGGCCGCGGCGCGCGCGCTCAACGTCGACGCCGTGCTCAGCATTGCCACGGCGGCAAAGCGGCGCGGCGCGTGGGTGCTGTCGATTTCCACCGATTACGTGTTCGACGGCACGCACCCGCCCTATCTGCCCGATGCCGCGCCGAACCCGCTCAACGCCTATGGCCGCAGCAAGCTCGAAGGCGAGCGCGCGCTGCTCGACACCTCCGACAACGCGCTCGTGCTGCGCCTGCCGCTCCTGTACGGCCCGATCGTCGACTGGCAGGAATCGGCGGTGACGAGTCTCGTGCCTGCGATCCGCGCTTCGGCGCAGGCAGGCGCGGCACCCGCGCTCATGGACGCCTGGGCCACGCGCTATCCCACCTTCACGCCCGACGTGGCGGTCGTGATTCGCGAGCTGCTCACGCGCTGCGCCGACGGCGGCGCGGTGCGCGGCATCGCGCAGTGGTCCGGCGACGAGCCGATGACCAAGCACGACATCGCGCAGCGCATTGCACGCGCGCTCGGCATTCAGGCGCAACTCGTCGCGCAAACGGCGCCCACGGATTCGACGCCGCGTCCGCGCGATTGCCACCTCGACTCGGGGCGGCTCGAAGCGCTGGGGATCGGGCGGCACACGCCGTTCGACGCGGGCATTCGCGCGGTGCTCGATGCGTTCGCGCGCGGCGGCGCGACACCGCACCAGGCACCACAGTAAGCACGCAGTACGGCGCTGCACGCGCCCGGCAAGTCGCAAACCGCCGGGCGCGCACCCCGGCGCCATTGCTTGCAGCGCGTGCATGGCGTCGCTGCCCGGCGCCCCCGCCCTGCTCAATGAAAATCGCGGCTCTGGGTCGCAAGCCGCCCGAGCAGCCGGCTGTGATCCTCCAGCCGATGCGCGACCAGATGCACCACCTCGCCCTCGCGCTGCACGACGCCCGCCACCGCCAGCAGCGACGCCCCGAGCAACTCCTTGCGCTGCGATTCCACGAGCGATGCGTGCACGATCACGTTGATCGCCCCGGTCTCGTCCTCGAGCGAGACGAAGACCGTGCCCTTCGCCGTGCCGGGCCGCTGCCGCCCCGTGACGATGCCGCATACGCGCGCGAGCATGCCGTGACGGCACTGCGCCAGTTGCGCCGCGCTGCGAAAGCGCTGCTTCGCCAGTCCCGGCCGCAGCAGTTCGAGCGGATGGCGATTGAGCGTGAGACGCAGGCTGTCGTAATCGGCGACGATCTCCGCGCCCTCCGAAGCGCACGGCAATTCGAGCCGCGCCTCGGCCACGGGCGCATCGCGCAATAGCGCGGGCACCGCGTGCTGTGCTGTCACGGCCCACCACGCCTCGCGCCGATGCCCCGCGATGCTCGCAAGCGCATTGGCCGCCGCGAGCGCCTCCAGTTCGCGGCGCGTGAGCGCGGCACGGCGCGCGAGATCATCGACGTCGGTGAACGGCGCCTGCGCGCGCGCCGCCACCACGCGCCGCGCGGCGTCCTCCGAAAATCCCTTGATGCGGCTGAAGCCGAGACGCACCGCCGGACCGCGGCGCCCGTAATGCCGGGACGCCAGCGTGCGGCGCGCGTGCACGATGCGCTTGAGACCGTGCATGAAGGAACGCGAGCGCTTTCGCCCGCCAGCGCGGCTGCGCGCATCGCCACGCCCATCTTCATGTCCATCTTCATGCGCATCGCCACACCCTGCATCGGCGCCCGCCGCGCCGCTGCGCTCGTGCGCGAGTGCGAACGCGGTGTCCCGCAATCGCGCGCGGCGATGCGCCACCTCGGCGCAACGGGCGGACACGCCATCGGCATCGAGCCGCACACCCGGCCGGCCGCGCGTCTCCAGCACGGACTCCCAGTCGCTCAGCGCGATATCGGGCGCACGCACCTGAACGCCGTGTCGCTTCGCATCCTGCACGAGCTGCGACGGCGAATAGAACCCGAGAGGCTGACTATTCAGCAATCCTGTGAGAAATGCAGCGGGCTCGTAGCGCTTGAGCCACGAGCTCGTGTAGACGAGCAACGCAAAGCTCGCCGCATGGCTCTCCGGAAAGCCGTAGTCGCCGAAGCCCTCGATCTGCTTGCAGATGCGGTCGGCGAATTCCTGCGTATAGCCTTTCTCGAGCATGCGCCGCGTGAGATCGGCCTGATACGGCCGCAGATCGCCATCGCGCCGCCACGCGGCCATCGCGCGGCGCAGCTTGTCGGCTTCCTCGCCGGTGTAGTCGGCGGCGACCAT
>JAITTX010000494.1 GCA_031286755.1 Paraburkholderia sp. | reverse complement strand
GCCGTCGCCAAAAAAACGCAGCCTGCTGCCGAGCGGGGCCCGATCGGAAAGCGGCGCGCCGCACGCTTGCGGATCGATGCCGCCATACACGGCGCTAGTCGGGCAGGTGAGCACGCATTGCCCGACGCGCCGCTCGATTTGCCTGGCCAGTTTCTTCGACGACACCGCGAACAGCAGCACCGCGACGCCGGGGCGGCCATCCGGCGTGTGCTGCGCCGCCAGCGCGCACTCCACGCCCGCCTCGCAGCCGCAGCCGATCACCGAGGTTGCAAAGCCGGTGAGCGAGCGGGCGGCGTGCATGGCCCACGCGGCCGTATGCGCGGTGATGACGAGCCGCGTCGCCTTCATCGGAAACGCTTCCGCGAAGGTGGCGTCGATCAGGGTGTCGTTGATCAGCAAGGTGGCCGGGTCGCTCATCGTGTTCGGTTCCGCTCTGCGTCAGGCGCGCGCAAAGCACTCGACAGGCAGCAGTCTGCCGCCGCGGCAGCAACTGCAAACCTCGTCGTCGCTGATGGCGGCATGGGCGAAGTTGCTCGCGAGGTTGGTCTCGCTATACGCGCGCAGGGCCTTTTCGATGCCGCGGTCGAACTCGGGCGAGACGAAATGGAGCCCGCCCGTCGGCGTGGCAACGAGCGCGCCGTCGCGGGCGACCAGTTCGCCGTCCTTGAACACATACGCGGGCGAGGTGAACATGCGCTCGCGGTCCGCTTCGTCGCGATAGACGGCGATGTCCGCCGCCGCGCCCGCGCCGAGGTGGCCGCGATCGCGCAGGCCGAGCAGGCGCGCCGGCCCCGCTCGCGTGATGATCGCGATCTCGTAGAGCGAGAACTCACGTTGCAGTTGCGGCAATGCGCTTGCTACCTGGGCGTCGGCGTTCAGCCGCGCGAGCTGTTCGTCGCGGAACGTTTTATCCATCAGCAGACGGATCAAGTGCGGGTAGCTCGTGAACGGGCCGCCGTTTGGATGATCGGTCGTCATCGCCACGCGCCACGGGTCGTCGACCAGCAGGAAGATTTCGAGCCCGATGATCCACTGCAGCGCATTCACGTAACTCTCTTCACGATAGCGAAACGGCACCACGCCGCAGCCCGCGTCGCATTCGATGTCGCCCACCACCCACTTGTGCGGCCGGGCGAGCGGCGTGTTGCGGAACTGCATCATCGTGTCACCCGAGGCCGTGACGGTTTGTCCGAAGATGATCTGCCCGACGTCGATCGACACGTGCGACCGCGCGTTCACCGCCTCGGCAATGCGGCGCGCGCCCGACGAAAACTGCTGCGGGCCCTCGGTGCCGTAGCTGTGAAACTGGATATGCGTGAGATGGATCGGCAGACCGTCGGCGGCATCCATGGTGGCGATCGTCGAATCGATATTGCCTGGCACGCCGAGATTGCTCGCGTGCACGTGCAGCGGATGCGGCACGCGCAGATCGGTCAGCGCGCGCGAGAGTGTGAACAGGACGTCGCGCGGCGTGATGCCGTAGTGCACGTGCGCCTCATCGACATTCAGCGACCGCTGATTGAACTTGAAGGCCGAGATCCCGCCCGGATTGACCACTTTCACGCCGAGCGCCTTGCTCGCGTGGATCGTCCAGCCGACGTAGTCGCGCAGGCGCTCGTAGCTGTCGCGCCCGGCAAGCATGCGCAGGAACAGTTCGTCGTTGCCGAGCATCACGTAGGCGCCGTGATCGATGATCGGCGTGTCGCCCATTTCGAGGTGCGTGTGGCGCGCATTGGAGGGCATCATGGCGGGCTCGAACGCTGCCGTGTAACCCATTTCGGCGTAGCGGTAGCCGGTTGCGAGCGTGCCTGGCGTGCACACGCCGCACGAGGGCAGCTTGAGATAGCTTCCGCCTGCGTCGCGCGCGGGGGCGTCGCGATGATCCTCGGGCAGCAACAGCCGCGAGAGATTGGTCTTGCCGCCGCCGATATGCGAATGCATGTCGATGCCGCCCGCCATCACGATCATGCCGGTGGCGTCGTACTCGCGCTCGGCCGGCATGGCGGCGGGAACCTCGACGATGCGGCCGTCGCGAAAGGCGAGGTCGCGGCGCTCGCCGTTCACGCCGTTGGCGGGGTCGAAGAGCGTGCCGCCCTTGAGCCGCACGAGACTCATGACCGCCCCTGCACGGCGTGTTGCGCTTGCAGCCGCTCCGCCAGTTGCGCCGCGAGCGCGGCCACCGTGGGGAGCGGGACGCGGCGCGCAGCGGCGAGTGGCGTGACGACCGGGCCGTCGGTACGAAAGAGATGGCCGCCGCTGTCGATGCCGGGCGTGGCCACCGGAATGAAGACCGTGGCCCCGCCGCGCGCCTTGGCGGCTTGCGCCAGCGCGGGATGGCCGAGCACGATCGTGGGCACCCCCGGCTGTGGATCGGGAAGGCCCGCCGGCGGCGCGAAGCTGGCGACCCAGAGCAGCGCGTCGATTTCGCCGTTGGCGAGCAGCCTCGCCGTGCGATAGCGGTACGGGTCGTGGTCCAAAGCCACGGTGCCGTTCACGCGCGGGGGAGCGGTCACGTGCGTGCGCAGCGGCAGGCCCGAGAGCCAGGTCACGGTCTGGTTCACGGCCAATGCGCCGTCGTCGCCGCCGAGCGCGAGACAGCCCGCGCGGGCCGTGCGATTGGCTGCCTTGACGATACGGTGCAAGGCTTCGATCAGCAGCGCGGCATGCGGGCCGGGCAGCGCGGCCGGCTCGTAGACGAGCACGGCGTAACGCGCCGCGGCGACACGCGCTTGCAAGGCGGCGACGCTGGCGCTCGCATCCGCTGGCGCGCCGCGCAACGCGGCGGGCTCGCGCCCTTCGCTGAGCGCTGACCAGAGCGCGAGCGTATCGAACGGATCGGCGTCGTGCAGGATCGACTCGACTCGCGCATTCGCGAGCCCGTGCGCTGCAGGATCAGGCTGGCAACCAACGAACACCAGCTCGCGCGCCGCCCCGGTTCCCGCCAGGGTGCGCGCGAAGAAACGCGGGTAACGCCGCGACGGCTGGCAGCCGAAAAACACCAGCAGATCCGCGCGCGTGCGCACTTCCGAGAGCGTCGTAAAGAACGCGCCGCGATCCTGCAACGCCAGCGTGGCTGCGCTGAGCGCATCGCCGTGCAGATGATCGAGGATGGCGCCGCACTCGGCGGCAAGCGCATACAGCGCGCGCGCGCCCGCCACGTCGGTCGTGAGCGAGCCGAACAAGGGACGCCGGGCCGCGGCGAGAATCTGCGCCGCACGCGCGAGCGCAGTGTCGAGATCGGTGTCGTCGGCGCCCACGCTGCACGCGCAGTGCGCGTCCGCAGCGCCATAGCACGCGAGCGCTTGCGCGAGACGCGAGCATTCGGTGGCGGGCGCAGCCAGCGTGCCGCCGTCGCGCGACTCGACCGCGAGATCGTCGCACAGCAGCGCACAGAACGGGCAGGTCCAGTCGCGCGTGATCGAGGCGGCGGGGGGGCTGGCCGCGTTTGATGGGGACGTGGGCGAGGGATCGGTGGGCGAGAAATGCATGGGCCCATTCAAGCAAGCTCCATGCCGAACTGGCAGTCAGTGCAACGAACCCGGCGCCTCGCGAGCCGGGTGCCGTTGACGAGGTCTCATCTCTGGATATCGCGCCTGGCGACGAGTCGTGCGGTTGAAATGCCGTTCGAACACGGTCCGTATGGGATCCGCTTGTGAGTTCTGCCTGGCCTTGATCGCCTCCGGGCAAGCCCGAGGTTTCGAGCGCCCCGTCATCGCCCGGGCTGTTGCGCGCCACACAGGGTGTGTGCTGTTCTGGAGCAGAGTGTCACACTGGCTTGCTACAGGCTTACATCGGCAAGCTGCCGCAAGAGTGGCATGGAATTTGTATGGTTCGGCTAGGCTTAGCCGGCGAGCGGCATGCGAATGCGGCCGTCGTGCAGCGCGGACGCCACGAGCCAGGCCGATGCACCGGCGCGGGCGGCGGCGGCCACGTCGTCGCGATGGCGAATGCCGCCCGCGCCGATCACGGTGATTTGCGCGGCGGCCTCGGCGCGAATGCGCCCGAACGTGACGACGTCGGGGCCGTCGTAGCTGCCGACCTGATCGAGCGTCATGGCGATCACTCTGCCCGGCCACGCTGCGCTCGCGAGTTCGACGCCGCATGCGGTGAGGCGCCGGCCGGCGCGGTGGTCGAGCGAGAGGACGGGCGCGAGACCG
>JAITTX010000475.1 GCA_031286755.1 Paraburkholderia sp. | reverse complement strand
CCGCGTCGGCGTCGCTGCCGAGCGGCTTGATCGATTCGATGCGGCCCACGGCCGCGACGATTCCGGTAAACATCTGGCGGTCCTTAGTGTTCAGGTCATTCGAAAGAATCATGATGCATCCCTATGCGCGTGCGCATCCGCGTCCGCATTGCGGTTCGCGTTGGCGTCGTCGGGCACGAGGCGCGCAAGGATGCGCAGATCCTCGCCAATGCGATCGACCGCGTGGAAAGCGAGGCGCGTGCGCTGATCGAGCTTCGCGGGCGCGACGAGGTCGAACATGCCGAGCGCGTTCGTGCCGAGCAGCGAGGGCGCGAGATAGACGAGCAGCTCGTCCACGCAGCCTTCGCGCAACAGCGATCCATTGAGCTTGTAGCCGGCTTCCACGTGCAGCTCGTTCACGCCGCGCGCGGCCAGCTCGCCGAGCATGGCGGGCAGGTCCACTTTGCCGTGCTCGTTGCCGATCGCGACGATCTCGGCGCCGCGCGCGCGCAGCAACTCGGCGCGCTCGGCGTTGCTATCGTCGAGCGAGGCGCAGAACACGAGCGTGGGCGCGCCCACGAAGATCTGCGAGAGCGGCGAGGCGTCGAGCCGGCTGTCGATGAGAATGCGCCTGGGCTGGCGCGGCGTGTCGACGGCGCGCACGGTCATGCGCGGGTCGTCTTCCTTCACGGTGCCGATGCCCGTGAGGATGGCCGAGGCGCGCGCGCGCCAGGCATGACCGTCGGCGCGCGCGGCTTCGCCCGTGATCCACTGGCTTTCGCCCGTGGGCAGGCCGGTGCGGCCGTCGAGCGATGCCGCCACCTTCATGCGCACCCAGGGACGCTTTCTCGTCATGCGCGAGACGAAGCCGATATTCAGCTCGCGCGCTTCGTTGGCCAGCAGCCCGCAGCGCACTTCGATGCCCGCGTCGCGCAGGATCGAGAGGCCGCGCCCGGAAACGAGCGGGTTCGGGTCTTCCATCGCCGCGATCACGCGGGCGACCTTCGCCTCAATGAGGGCATTCGCGCAGGGCGGCGTGCGGCCGAAATGGCTGCACGGCTCGAGCGTCACATAGGCGGTGGCGCCGCGCACTTCATGGCCGCGCGCGCGCGCGTCCTTCAGCGCCTGGATTTCGGCGTGGTCGTGGCCGGCGGGCTGCGTGAAACCTTCGCCGATCACCACGCCGTCCTTCACCAGCACGCAGCCGACGCGCGGGTTCGGATCGGTCGTGTACAGACCGCGCACCGCGAGGGCGAGCGCGCGTTCCATATGGGCGAAATCGGCTTGCGAAAACATATCGTGCTGGCTCCGGAGCGGATCGGGTGAGGGCGGGGCGTATGCCCCGCGTTCGCGGGTTGTCGTGTGCTTTGCGTGCGGCTGGTGCGAGATGGGAGCGAGACAGGTGCGTGACCTGTACGCCTTATTTCTCGGCGAATGCGCGGCGCGCGGCGGCGATCGTCTCGTCGATGAGCGCGTCGTCGTGCGCGCTCGACACGAAGCCCGCCTCGTAGGCCGAAGGCGCGAAGTACACGCCCGCGTCCAGCATCTGGTGGAAGAAGCGGTTAAAGCGCGTGACGTCGCTCTTGGTGACTTCCGCGAAGCTGCCCGGCACTTTATCGGCGAAATACAGGCCGAACATGCCGCCGACCGAATCCGCGACGAACGGCACGCCCGCTTCGCGCGCGGCCTGCGAGAGACCTTGCGCGAGACGCGCGGTCTGCGCTGTGAGCTTCTCGTAGAAGCCCGGCGCCTGGATGAGCTGCAGCGTCTTCAGGCCCGCGGCCACGGCGATCGGGTTGCCCGAGAGCGTGCCGGCCTGATAGACGGCACCGTTGGGCGCGAGATGGTCCATGATCTCGCGGCGGCCGCCGAACGCCGCCGCCGGCATGCCGCCGCCGATCACCTTGCCCAGACACACCAGGTCGGCCTGAACGCCGTAGAGCGCCTGCGCGCCGCGCAGGCCGACGCGGAAGCCGCACATCACTTCGTCGAAGATCAGCACGCTGCCGTGCTTCGCCGTGAGGCTGCGCAGCGCGCCGATGAACTCGGGCGTGGCCTTCACGAGGTTCATGTTGCCCGCGACCGGCTCGACGATCACCGCGGCGATCTCGTCGCCGAACGCCTTGAACGCTTCTTCGAGCGCGGCGACGTTGTTGTATTCGAGCACCGTGGTGTGCTTCGCGATGTCCACCGGCACGCCCGCCGAAGTGGGATTGCCGAACGTGAGCAGGCCCGAGCCGGCCTTCACGAGCAGGCTGTCGGCGTGACCGTGATAGCAGCCTTCGAACTTCACGATGCGGTCGCGCTTCGTGAAGCCGCGCGCGAGGCGCAAGGCGCTCATGGTCGCTTCAGTGCCGCTCGACACCATGCGCACCTGCTCCATCGACGGCACGATCTTGCAGATTTCCTCGGCGATCTCGATTTCGGCCTCCGTGGGCGCGCCGAACGAGAAGCCGTTGGCGAGCACGCGCTGCACGGCTTCGAGCACTTCGGGGTGCACGTGGCCGACGATCATCGGGCCCCACGAGCCGATGTAGTCGATATAGCGCTTGCCTTCGGCGTCCCAGAAGTACGCCCCTTGCGCGCGCTTGATGAAGCGCGGCGTGCCGCCGACCGAGCGGAACGCGCGCACGGGCGAGTTCACGCCGCCCGGAATGGTGCGCTGGGCGCGTTCGAAGAGGGCCTGGTTCGTGGACGAAGTGTTGGACATGAGTGCTGGACCTGCGAGAGTGGTGTTTGCGGTGGCTGCAGTGGCGTAATCAGGCGCGCGGCAGGCGGGCCTGGGTGCGCCGACGCCCGGACCCATGCGGCTTGGGGCCGGCCGGGCGAGGTGCCGGGCCGGGCGCCAGCAATGGGGCGTTGATGCCGAAATTGTACCGGACTCGCGTCGAACGGGCCGGGGGCCACACCGATTGGCGGATGGCCCGGCAGGGGATCGGCGTGCACTGCGCGGACGGCGCCGGACGGGCCTTATCCGGCCGTCATGCGACTACTTGCCGCGAGTCGTGCCGCGCGGCGATGCCCGCCTGCGGACGGCCGACGAAGCGGCAGCGCCGGTGGCTTTGCCCGCTTTGGTCGCTTTGGTCGCTTTTGTCTTTGCTGCGGCATGGGATGGGACCGACGTGCGGCCCGCGTCGTCCAGTCCGTGCACGCCGGCTGCCCGGGCGGCCTCGGCCGTGTGCATCGCCGCGACTGCCGCAACCGCCGCAGCCGGCATAGGCCGTTTGCCGGTCAGCTCGGCCCAGCGTTTTTCCAGTGCGCCCTCGGCGATCGGCTTGATGACGGTACCCGAGCTCTGCGCGTCCCATGTCTGCACGGAAAACGGATGGACGCGCAGCGCGTCGCGCGCGATCACGACGTGTTCGTTGGCTTCGGCGAGCCAGTCGTATACGAAGTCGATGCACAGCCGGTAGCCGCGCTTGTACGCGGGATCGGGCACCTCGTAGGGGGCGCGCGTCACGTAGCCGGAGCCGAACAGGCCGCGCGGCTCGGCGGCGACGCGATGCAGGAACACGCGGTCGCCGGGCAGGATGCCGCGCGCGAAGCCGCAGCCCCATGTGTCGGCGACGGCAACGCCGGCCTGCACGCGGCGCGCGAAGTCGGGCAGCTCGGGCCAGGGCCACTTCTTGGGGCTCCAGATCAGCAGATAGGCGCTCATGAACGAAGGGCGCGCCTTGCGGCGCAACGAAGAACGGGAAAGGGCGCAGCTTAGCGCAAAGCGCGCGCGGCGCGGCATGGGCACGCAAGGATGCTCGCGAGCGGCGCGCAGCTTGTACGGCCGGCCCGGGTGGCATGGCCTTCCGATGCGCCGAAAGAGAAATTTAAGCGTCGGGTACAATGCTCCGGCTACGTAGCCGCTTTTCGCGCCGCAGTTGCATCGCACGCAGTTGCATTGCAAATGGGACGCGAATGAGACACAACCGGCCCATGCCGAAGCGGCCCAGAACATCGGGACCGCGCCCCCCGGCTACGGTCCGCTCCTGGTCGATCCCATGTCCCATTCCCCGCGACGCCGGCCCGATGGCCGGCTGATCCTGTTGCTCGGTGCGCTCGCCGCCTGCGGTCCGCTCGCCACCGACATGTACCTGCCGAGCCTGCCCGCCATCGCTCAATCGTTCGGCGTGAGCGCGGGCGCGGCTGCAAGAACGCTCACGAGCTTCATGGCGGGCTTCTCGGTCGGCATGCTGCTCTACGGCCCGCTCTCCGATGCCTATGGCCGCCGCCCCGTGCTGCTCGGCGGCATTGCGCTCTTCACGCTCGCGAGCATCGCCTGCTGGTTCTCGTACTCGGTGGGCGAGCTTACCTTCGTGCGCTTCTTGCAGGCGCTCGGCGCGGGCGCGGCCTCGGTGCTCGCGCGGGCGATCGCGCGCGACGCGCACGAGCCGTCCGACGCCGCCAAGGTGCTTTCGATGGTCGCCATCGTCACATCGATTGGCCCGCTGCTCGCGCCGCTCATCGGTGGGCAGTTGCTGCTGCTCGGCGGCTGGCGCATCGTGTTCGTCGCGCTCACGCTGTTCGGTCTCGCATGCGGCGTGGCCGCCTGGCTGCGCGTACCCGAGACCTGGCCCGCCGAGAAGCGCGAGAGCGGCGCCGTGCTGCGCTCGTTCGCGGCCTACGGGCGGTTGTTGCGCGATCCGCTCGTGTGGGGCCACATGCTGTGCGGCGGCATGGCGTTCGCGGCGATGTTCACCTATATCTCGGCCACGCCGTTCGTCTATATCGAGTACTTCCACGTATCACCCCAGCACTACGGCCTGTTCTTTGGCGCGAACGTGTTCGGCATCATGCTCGGCAACTTTCTCAACACGCGCTTCATCGGGCGCATGGGCTCGCTGCGCATGGTGTCGATGGCCTCGACGGTGAGCATCGTCGCGTCGTTCTTCGTCGCGCTCATGTGCGTGACGGGGTGGGGCGGCCTGTGGTCGATCGTGGCCGGCCTGTTCTTCGTGGTGGGCGTGGTGGGCCTGCTCAGCGCGAACTGCGCGACCGATTTGATGTACCGCTATCCGAAGAACGCCGGCGCGGCCGCGGCCGTGTTCGGCGCGACGCAGCTCGGGCTGGGCGCGTTCGCGAGCGTCGTGGTCGGCTGGTTTCCGGGCGTCTCGCCGCTCGGCATGGGCTGCACGATTGGTGCGTGCGGCGCGCTCACCTGGATCGGCCGCAGCATCGTTGTGAAGTGGCATGGCCGGCCCGCGCCGGGCGCGCCGCAGGCGGCGTCGAGCGCGTAAGCGCAGCCGCCTGGCATCAAATCTCCAGGCAGCAAAGCGGACGGGACGCCGAAGCGTCCCGTTTTTCATTGTGTCACCCGTGGGCGCGACGCTGGTTTGCGTCGTGCGCTTACGTCAATCCCTCGTCAATCACTCGCGCGCGCCGACGAAGACGCGCCGTGGCTCAGCCAGTCGAGCACGGCCGAGGCGTCGTCGTCGGCCTGCTCGCGGGCTTTTTCGACAGCGTTGCTCATGTCCGCATCGGGCGACGCGCGACGGATCGCGACACCCACCGCGAGAATGTCGATCATCAGCAGATGCAGGATGCGCGAGATCATCGAAAGCTGCGACTCGCGCATTTCGATGTGATCGGTCTCGAGCGCCACGGTCGCGCGCTTGGCGAGCGGCGTGTTGCTCGATGTGATCGCAATCACCTTCGCGCCGGCCTGCATGGCCACGTCGAGCACGCGCAACAGCTCGGGCGCGCGGCCCGACTTCGAGACCGCCACGATCACGTCGCCCTTGCCGAGCAGAGCGGCGGAGGCCGCCTGCATGTACAGGTCGCCGTAAGCGATGGTCGGGATGCCGAAGCGAAAGAACTTGTAGTGCGCGTCCTGCGCGACGATGTGCGAATTGCCGAGCCCGTAGAACTCGATGCGCCGCGCGCCGTTGAGCAGCGTGATGGCCTCTTCCACGTGCTCGAAGTTCAGATGCTCTCGCAACTGCAGAATGGCCGAGACGGTGTTGTCGAGCACCTTCGCGCCGAAGTCGGTGGCGGTGTCGCCCAGATGCACCTGGCTGTGGCTCACGGGAATCGTGCCCGTCAAGCCGGTGGCGAGCTTGAGCTTGAAGTCCGAGAGCCCCTGGCAGCCCAGCGACCGGCAAAAGCGGATGACGGTGGGCTGGCTCACGTCGGCCTTGCGCGCGATGTCGACGATCGGGTCGTTGATGATCGAGCGCGGGTGATTGAGCGCGAGGTCGGCCACGCGCCGCTCGGCGGGCGTGAGCGCGTCGCGCATCTGGCGGATGCGCTCGAACACCGCCGACGATCCGCCGCCCGCGCGGTTCGAGAGCTGCTCCGCGAGAATGGCCGAAACGCCGAGAAACGCCGGGTATTCGGCGGTGATGACATAGGTGGGCACGTTCGTGAGATAGGCGTCGAAACGGCCCTTGGCCTCGAAGCGCTGGCGGAACGATGAGCGCGTGAAGAGCTCGCCCAGGCGCGGCACCACGCCGCCGCCGATGTAGATGCCGCCAAGCGAGCCGAGCGTCATCGCGATGTTGCCCGCGAAGCTGCCGAGAATGCCGCAGAAGCACTCGACGGTTTCCGCCGCGAGCGCCTCGCCCTCGTGCGCGCGCTTGACGATCTCAGCCGTGTCGACGTTCGCGGCCAGTTTCTTCTTGTCGCGCGCGGCGAGCGCGCGATAGATCAGCTCGATGCCGGGACCCGCGCACACGCGCTCGAACGACACGTGTGGCCACTTCTTGCGCGCGAATTGCAACACGATGTCCTCGCGCTCGTCCTGCGGCGAGAAGCTCGCATGGCCGCCTTCGCTGCCGAGCGCGATCCAGCGGTCGTCGGCGGGAATCAGGCCCGAGACGCCGAGACCCGTGCCCGGCCCGAGCAGGCCGATCACGCTGTTCTGGCGGCGCTGGCCGCCGCCCACCTGATTGCGCTGCGCGTCGGTCAAGCCGGGCAGCGCCATGGCGAGCGCGGTGAAGTCGTT
>JAITTX010000195.1 GCA_031286755.1 Paraburkholderia sp. | reverse complement strand
CTCGTCTCCACCATGCTCGCCTATGGCACCTTCGCCGTGGGCTTTCTGAGCCGCCCGCTCGGCGGCATGATCTTCGGCCACTTCGGCGACCGGCTCGGCCGCAAGAGCATGCTGGTCATGACGCTCTCCATCATGGGCGTGGCCACCGTGCTGATCGGCGTGGTGCCCACCTATGCGCAGATCGGTCTGTGGGCGCCCTCGCTGCTGCTCGTCCTGCGCGTGGCGCAAGGCCTCGGCCTCGGCGGCGAATGGGGCGGCGCGGTGCTCATGTCGTTCGAGTACGCGCCCGAAGGCAAGCGCGGCTTCTTCGCGAGCATTCCACAGATCGGCCTGGCGATTGGCCTGTGTCTCGCCTCGGGCGTGGTTGCCGTGCTCTCTTCCACGCTCAGCAATGCGCAGTTTCTCGCGTGGGGCTGGCGCGTCGCGTTCTTCCTCTCCTTCGCGCTCGTGGCCATCGGCATGTATATCCGGCTGCGCGTGATGGAAACGCCCGAGTTCGAGCGTGTGAAGCAATCGGGCGCCGAGATTCGCGTGCCGATTGTCGAGGTGCTCACGCGCTACCCCGGCAACGTGCTCGCGGGCATGGGCGCACGCTTCATCGACGGCGTGTTCTTCAACGTGTTCGCCGTCTTCACCATCGCCTACCTCACGCAGACGCTCAAGATCTCGCGCACGGAAGCGCTGCTCGCCGTCATGTCCGCCGCCTTCGTGATGATCTTCGCGATTCCGTTTTTCGGCCGGCTCTCGGACCGGGTGGGCCGCACGCGCATCTACTTCTGGGGGTCGCTGCTCACGGGCTTTTCCTCGTTCTTCGGCTTCTGGCTCATGAAGCACAGCGGCGGCGAACCCCTGCTCGTGTGGATCGCGGTGATCATTCCGCTCGGCGTGGTGTATGCGTCGGTCTACGGGCCGGAGGCGGCGCTCTTCGCGGAACTGTTCGACGCCAACGTGCGCTACTCCGGCATCTCGTTCGTGTACCAGTTCTCGGGCATCTTCGCGAGCGGCATCAGCCCGATCATGGCCACCTGGCTTTTGCAGCGCAATGGCGGCGACCCGTGGCTCATCTGCGTCTATACGCTGTGCGCGGGTCTCGTGAGTGCGCTCTCGGCCGCGTGGGTGGGGCGCCGGCAGCTCGCCGCGCGGCGCGTGGCGATGGGCGGGGCGCGCTGAAGCCGTGCGGTGAGCTGGTCCGGCACGCCGTGCTGGCGCTGGCACGGCGCCGGGCGCCTCAACCCTGCACAGCCTCTCGTGCAACCGCTGGCCTGACCGCTGGCGCGGTCATCACGCAATCGTGCAGTCCGTCGCGCAACATCGCTTCGGTATCCATATCGATGAAACCGACGAACACCATCACACCCTCCCCGGCCTCGTCGCCCGGTTCGCTGCTCGCCACCGCCGTCATGCGCAGCCGCCGCGCCGCCACCTGGCACACGCGCGGGCTGACATTGCCCTGCGCATCGGCCACGCGCACGAATCCCTTCGCGCGCAGCACCGTGCGCGGCAGCGCCTTGAGCCAGGCGCGCAAGCGCGCCTTCTCCACCACCCCGGGCACCGCAATCGCCACGCTCGTGAACGCCGGCATCGGCGGCACCGCGGCGCGGCGCTGCCAGCGCCCCGCATCGGCGAGCGCGCGCCGCTCCGGCACGCTGGCGTCGAACAGCAGCGCGAGCGGCACGCGCCCGTGATCGGCGGCCACGACGATGTCGGTGGGCGCGAGCGCGCGCACGTCCGCCACGGCCCGCTCGCGCGCCCCGGCCTCCACCAGATCGAGCTTGGTGACGATCACGGCGCTCGCGCTGTCGATCTGCTGCTGCGCCATCGCGCCCACGAGCGGATCGGCCAGCGTGTGCACGAGTTCGAGCGCATCGGCAATCACCAGCACCGCCGTGAGGCGGAACGCGCCGTTGAGCAGGCCCACCTGCGCGATCTTCGCCGGGTCCGAAACGCCGCTCGCCTCGATCAGCAGCAGGTCCGGCCGCTGCTCGCGCGCGGCCACGCGCGAGAGCGCGTCCACGAGCGCGCCGCCGATGGTGCAGCAGATGCAGCCGTTGTCGAGCTCGATCACGTCGTCGCTGCGCGCGCGCACGAGCCGCGCATCGATATTCACCGTGCCGAAGTCGTTCACGAGCACCGCGATGCGCTTGCCGTGCGACGCCTCCAGCAGGCGGTTGACCACGGTGGTCTTGCCCGCGCCGAGATAGCCGCCGACCACGGCCAGGTCGATCGGCTCGCGCGGCGGCTCGCGAAGCCCTTCGCGAAGCGGCACAGGCGATGGCGTGGCGGCGGGTTTCATCGCGGCGCGCGCAGCACGCGTCCGCCGAGCACCGTGCCCCACACGGGCACGTCCTTCAGGCGCTCGGGCGCACAGGTACTCGGGTCTTCGTCGAGCACCGCGAAATCGGCGAATTTGCCGACCTCGATGCTGCCGATCAGATGATCGAGGCGCAGCGTATAGGCGGCGCCCAGCGTGATCGCGTGCAGCGCCTCTGCCACGGTGAGGCGCTCCGCCCCGCCCAGTACGCGCCCCGAAGCCGTCTCGCGCCGCACCGCGCACCACGCCGTGAAGAGCGGGCTCAGCGCCGTGATGGGCGCGTCCGAATGCAGCGCGTACGGAATGCCCATGCGCTGCGCCGAGCCGGCCGGGTCCATGCGGTTCGCGCGGTCCGGGCCCATGGTCTGGCTGTAGTGCGCGTCGCCCCAGTAGTAAATGTGGTTCGCGAACAGGTTCACGCACAGTCCCAGCGCGCGAATGCGCCGCAATTGCGCCGCGTCCGCCATCTGGCAGTGCTGCAGCGTGTGCCGGTGGTCGGGGCGCGGGTGCCGCGCGAGGATCGTTGCGAGCGCATCGAGCACGACTTCGGTGGCTTCGTCGCCATTGGTGTGGATATGCAGTTGCAGCCCCGCGCAATGGTACGGCTCGAACACCTCCACCAGTTGCTCGGGCGGTATCAGCCACAGGCCGTTGGGCTGCCCGCCCGCGTAGCCGGGCCAGCGCACGCGCGCCGTGAAGCCCTGGATCGAGCCGTCGACGATGAACTTCACCGGCCCGAAGCGCAGCTTGCCGGTATTGCCCTTCATGGCCTCCAGCACGCCCTCCGCGCGCTGCGCGGGATTGCGCTGCGGGGCGAACGCGGGCACGATGCGCACCGGGTAGTCGGGGTCCGCCGTCACGTTGCGCAAGGTCTCATTGCCCTTGGGCGAGAGATCGTTGACGAGATCGGTGGCCGTCGTCACGCCCGCGAGCTGCGCCACGCGGCCGAAATTCCAGACCGCGTGCGGCTTTTCGCTGGCCGCGATCGCGAGCTTGCCGCCAATCACCTGATAGATCGGGAACATCGCGGCGAACTCCTGCAATTCGCCCGTGGGCATGCCGTCGCCATCGCGCGCGATGCCGTCGATGTCCGTGTCCTCGTCGATGCCGGCCAGCGCGAGCATCGCGCTGTTCACGTTCATCAAGTGCACGCTCGCGTGCAGGATCGCGATGGGGCGGCTCGCCGAGACCGTGTCGAGTTCGCGCGTCGTGAGGCGCGCGGCGCCGAAGTAGATCGGATCGAAGCCCCAGGCGAGCAGCGGGCCGTCGTCGGTCATGGCGCGCTCGGCCTCGGCGAGGCGCGCGAGCACCGCGTCGAGCGAACGAAGGCCGGGCCACAGCGTGCCATCCGGGCCGCGCCGGTCGTAATAGCCCACGTAGGCCGCGTCCCACACCGCGCCTTCCATCAGGTGGCAGTGCCCTTCCACGAGCCCCGGCATCAGCACCTTGTCGCGCAGCGTCTCGTCCAGTGCATATGCACCGAATTGCGCCTGCCACTGCGTGGCGTCCTCGCCTGTGCCCACGGCAAGAATGCGGCCGTCTCGCACGGCCACATGGGTCGCGTGCGGCTGGCCGGGGTTGAGCGTGAGGATGCGGCGCGCCGCGAAAACCGTGACCGGGCCGGTTGCATCCTCACGTTGACCGGGCTGTGCGGATAACGACGATGAAGACGACGATGCATGCGGATTCATTGAAAGGCTCGACTCCCTATGAATGATGATGAACCGGATCGGGCATGGCATAGCGCCGCCCGGACGGCCGCGTCAGGATATGCCCCACGAAGACCACGAGCACGTTGACGCCGAGGCACACAAGCCCCAAGTTGATGCCGCCAAAGCCGATGTGCAGCGCATAGCACGCGATCGCGAGACCCTGCCCGCAGACGATGCCGGCCGCCACCGCGCCGGCCCGCACCTGGCGCCGCGCGAGCAGGATCAGCATGCCGGGCAGGAACTGCGTCACGCCATAGTACGTGGTGTTGATGAGCGAGAGCATGAGATTGGGCGTGAGCAGCGTGGTGGCGATCGACACCAGCAGGTACGCCACGATCACGAACTTGGCGGTGCGCTTCTGGCGCGACTCGGGCAGGTTCGGCAAGAGGTTGCGCGTGACGATCGGCCCGATCGCGAGACAGATGCCCGCCAGCACGAGCAGCCCCGAAAGCGCGGCGCCGGCGGCAACGAGACCGATCAGCCAGTCGGGCAGCAGGTGGACCACGGCCGCGAAGAACGCGTCATTGGGCGAGGCGAGCTTCAGGTTCGCGCTGATGGCGTAGTACGAGGCCACCACGAGGAACGGGTACATCAGCATGTAGAGCGGCATGGCGATCTGCGTGCGGCGGATCGTGTTGGGCCCGCGCGCCGTGAAGAAGCCCTGCACCGCGAACGGCATCATGTAGAAGCCGAGCGACTGGAACAGCATCGTGCTCATGGAAAAGCGCAGTTGCGGCGTGCTCATGGCGTTGCTCACCTGGCGGCTCGCGGCATGGAACACCTCGTGCGTGCCGCCCGCCATCCACGCGGCGGCCACGCCCGTCACGACAATCGCGAGCAGCATCAGGATGTCCTTGAGCACGGCGATCCAAGCCGAGGCGCGCACGCCGGAAATGGCGATATAGGTAAAGGCCAGCGCCGCGCACACCACGATCAGCCAGACCGGCTGCACCTGCCAGCCCAGGCCCTTGAGCGCCGCGACAAGCCCGGTGAACTGCAACTGGCCCCAGGGGATCAGGAACAGGATGGATGAGCCCGCAACGATCAGTTCGAGCGCGCGGCTGCGGTAATGGCCCTTGAAGAGATCCGCCTGGGTGATGGCGTTATGCTGCTTGCCCGCCTCCCAGATGCGCGGGCCGATGAAATAGCCGATGGGATAGGCAAGCAGGATATAGCCGAGAAACCAGACGCCATAGGTGGGCCCCTTCGCGTAGATGCCGCCCGGAAAGCCCACCATCGTGCCGATGCTGTAGATCTCCCCGGCCGTGAGGAAAAACACGAGCGCGACGCCGAACTGCCGCGACGCCACGAAGAAGTCATGCACGCTCTGCTTGCCGTGGCCGCGCCGGGAGCGGATGGCGAGGTACAGCGAAAACGCAATCAGAAAGGCGAAGACGAGAGTGGACATGCGCGGCTCTCCGCAATGACAGCAGGGGGAATGGTGGCGGCAAGGTGACCGGCCGCGCCAGCATGGCGTGCCGGTGAAAGTCTCAGGCCTCGTTCGCGTAGCGGTGCCGGTCGAAGCAGCGCCAGCAAACCAGCAGACACCCGGAGGTCAGCAGGAACCACGCGAAAATCCACGCGTAGATGAAGGGCACGCCGAAGACAAAGCGGTCTTGCTGCGCGGCCACCCAGGGCAGCGCGCCGATCACGCCTAAAAAAGGCAGTCCGATTCCGATCAAAAACTTGAGCATCGTTGTCTCCTGTCCCATGCAAAGCCGGTGACCGTCGTTATGGATCGAGTATCGGCGGACAAAAACACGGGCCGGTAGTGCCAGACGCGCACTATCGTTGAGTCCAATCCGCGTCCGACCGGCCGGTCTGGCGAAAGGAGCCGCTCGCGGGCCGCCCGGCGATAGCTGAGATAATGAAGCCCGCCTTTTCTTCATACCCGATCCCAAGGAGCCACTGTGAGCCAAAGCGCAACCTCGCCCACGCCCAACCCGGTACGCCGCGTCGCGTTTCTGGGTCTCGGCGTGATGGGCTACCCGATGGCCGGCCATCTCGCGAAGGCCGGGCTCGACGTGACCGTCTATAACCGCACCGCCGCCAAGGCCGCGCAGTGGGTTGCCGAATACGGCGGCCGCGCCGCCGCGACGCCGCGCGAAGCGGCCCGGGGCGCGGAGCTCGTGCTCGCCTGCGTCGGCAACGACGACGATCTGCGCAGCATCGTGCTCGGCGCGGACGGCGCATTCGCGGGCATGGCGCGCGACACCGTGTTCGTCGACCACACGACCGCCTCGGCCAACGTGGCGCGCGAACTGGCGGCCAGCGCCGCGCCACTCGGCCTGCATTTCGTCGACGCGCCGGTTTCGGGCGGCCAGTCGGGCGCGCAAAACGGCAAGCTCACGATCATGTGCGGCGGCGACGCCGCGAGCTTCGCGCGCGCCGAACCCACGCTCGCCCACTACGCGGTGGCCGTCACGCTGATCGGCGCGGCGGGCGCGGGGCAGCTCGCGAAGATGGTCAATCAGATCGCCGTGGCCGGCCTCGTTCAGGGGCTCTCGGAGGCCATCAACTTCGGCGAGCGCGCGGGTCTCGACATGGCGCTCGTGCTCGACGTGATCGGCAAGGGCGCCGCGGCGAGCTGGCAAATGAACAACCGCGGCCAGACGATGATGGAGGGCAAGTTCGACCACGGTTTCGCTGTGGACTGGATGCGCAAGGATCTCGGCTTCTGCCTCGACGAAGCGAAGCGCAACGGCGCGGCGCTGCCCATCACCGCGCTCGTCGACCAGTTCTACGCCGACGTGCAGCGCCTCGGCGGCAGCCGCTACGACACTTCCAGCCTGATCTGGCGCCTGCGCAAGCTCGGCGGCGGCGCGTGATGCGCGCCCGCGCGCCCACGAAGGCGGCGCGCGGCTGGCGCAATTGGCGCAATTGGCGCGTTCAGCGCGCCTAGCGCCACCACCGCAACGGCCGCCGCAGCGTGTGCCGTTCGAGCCGCACCGCGGGCACGGAGTCGAGGAACGCGAAGGCGCCCGCATCCGCCATGCCCATGCGGCGCTCGCGCTCCTCGTCGGCTTCCACCGTGCGGCTCGTGTTGATGAAGAGCGCCGCCACGATGCCGAGCGCCAACAGCCCCGCCGAAATCGTGAAGGGCACGTTATAGCTGCCGGTGCGCTCGATCAGATAGCCGAACACGACCGGCGAAACCATGCCGGCGATGCCGAAGCCCGTGTTCATCATGCCGCCCGCCGTGCCCGCATACTTGCCCGCGATGTCGAGCGGCAGCGTCCACAGCACCGGGTTCGTGATCTCCAGGAAGAAGAACGAAGCGGAAAGAAACAGCACCGCGAGCATCGGATTGGGCGCGTACACCATCGGCAGCAGGAACGCGAGCGAGCCGCCCAGGCCCGTCACCAGCACCGCGCAGCGCGCGAAGCGCAGGCGGCCCGTCCACTTGTAGAGGCGGTCCGACACCACGCCGCCGAGCGTGTCGCCCACCACGCCCGCGAGCAGCGGCAGCGCCGTGAAGAGCGCGAGCTGCTTGAGGTCGAAGCCGCGCGACTCCTTCAGATACGACGGCAGCCACGTGAGATAGACCCACAGCAGCCAGCCGTAGCAGAAGTCGACGAAGGTGACGAGCCACATGCGCCGCACCAGCTTGCGCCATGGCGTGGCCGCCCGCTTCGCGCGTTCGCAGTCGCCGCGCCGGTAACCGATCTCGGCGGTCTCCTCCGGCGTGACGCGGCGATTCTGCTCGGGCGAATTAGTGAATATGCACAGATAGAGCACGGTCCACGCGAGGCTCGCGCCGCCGAGCAGGATGAAGGCGTCGCGCCAGCCGCCCGTGGCCACCACCGCGAGCACGAGCGGCGGCGTGATCGCGCCGCCGAGGCGCGCGAAGCTGTGCGTGACGCCCTGCGCGAAGCCGCGTTCGCTCACCGGCATCCAGTACGTGAAGGCGCGCGTGGCGGTGGGGAACGCCCCGCCCTCGCCCACGCCGAGCGCGAAGCGCAGCAGCACCAGCATGGCGACGCCGCCCGCAAAGCCCGTGGCGAGCGTGGCCGCGCCCCAGATCAGCGAGAGCACGGTGAGCACGAGCTTGGGCCCGTACTTGTCGGAAAGCCAGCCGCCGATGATCTGCATGGCCGCATACGGATACGCGAACGCCGAGAACACCAAGCCCAGTTGCACCGTGGTGAGGCCCATTTCATGGCGGATCAGCGGTGCCGCGACGGCGATGTTCACACGGTCTATATAGGAAATGAAGTACATCAAACACATGACCGCGAGAATGATATGGCGCGTCTTCACGCGCTGCGCGTGCTGTTTCATGTCGTCTCCTGTCTCTTCCGTCTTCAGTCCCGGCGCGTGGCCGGAGGGCAAGCGGCTGACGCCAAACGATGCGCCCTAGCCGCTCGCGGGCGCCACGAGCTTGAGCCGCTGGACCTTGCCCGACGGGCCGCGCGGCAACTCGCTCACGAAACGGATTTCCTTCGGCGTCTTGTAGCGGCCCAGTTCGCGCAGGCAATGCGCGCGCAGTTCCGCAGCGTCGGGCGCGCCTTGCCAGTGCGCCTCGCGCGGCACCACGAACGCGACGATCTCCTGGCCGTAGGCGGGGTCGGGCACGCCAACGGCGGCCGCGTCGAGCACGCCGGGATGGCGCAGCAGCGCCTCGTCGATCTCGCGCGGCGCGATGTTCTCGCCGCCCTTGATGATCAGCTCCTTTGAGCGGCCGTTGATGTAGAAGTAGCCCTCGTCGTCGCGAAAGCCCAGGTCGCCCGTGCGCAGCCAGCCGTCGGCGGTGAACGCCTTCGCGGTGTCCTCGCCGCGCTTGTAGTAGCCACGCATGATCTGGCTGCCGCGCAGCACGATCTCGCCGCACTGGTTCGGCGCGCACTCGCGCCCCTCGCAGTCGATGACGCGCGCCTCGCTGCCCGAAGGCAAGCCGATGCTGCCTACTCTGCGCCGCGCCATATCATATGGATTACTGAATACCGGCGCGGCGGTCTCGGTCATGCCCATGGTCTCGATCACACCAATCCCGAAGCGCGCCTCGAACGCGCGGTGATGATCGGCGGGCAGCGCCGCCGATGCGCTGCGGCAGAACTTCAGCGCGGAAAGATCGAGCCCGTTCGGGTCGTCGCCATTGAGCAGATAGGCGACGATGGTCGGCACCACGTTGATCCACGTGCAGCCGTAGCTGGCCGCGTCGCGCCAGAACGTGCGGGCCGAAAAGCGCGGCGCCAGCACGACCGAGCCCGCGTGAAAGAGCGGCGCGAGCAGGGTCACGACCAGACCGTTGATGTGGTAGAGCGGCAGCGAGGCCAGCACGCGGTCCGCCACGCCCAGCCGGTGTTCGGCGCTGATATTGCGCGCGTTCGCGTGCAGGTTGCCGTGGCTCAGCAGCACGCCCTTGGGCGCGCCGGTGGTGCCGGAGGTGTACATCAGCAGCGCGATGTCGCCGGCCTTGGCACGGGCCGGCGCGCGAGCGTCGCCGGCTTGGTGGCCCGCGCCCGCCCACGCGGGCGCGGCGGCTGCCACCGCCATTTCCCGCTCCGGCAACGTCGGCAACATCGGCAACGCAAGGGCGTCCGGCTCCGTGTGCACCAGCGCGATATTGCGCGCCCGCCCCTGCTCGCGCAGCGCGGCCAGCGCCGTGGAGAGCGCGCCATGGGTCTGCGCGCTCGCGAAGATCATCCGCGTGTCCGAATGCTCCACGATATAGGCAAGCTGCGAAGGCTGGCACAGCAGGTTCAGCGGATGCGCGATCAGCCCGCTGTACATCGCGCCGAGCAATAGCGTAGCTGTCTGGATGCCGTTGCCCATCATCACCGAAACCACGTCGCCCGGCTTCAGCCCGGCGTCGCCGAAGCGGGTTTCGAGCGCTCGGCAGCGCGTGAGCAGCTCGCCGAATGTGAGCATCGCGTTCGCCGTGCTTGTGCCAGAACCAGCAGCACTATCGCCACTATCGCCACCGTCACCACCCTCGGCGCCTTCGCCGGGCGCGGCCAGCAAGAAAGGCTTGTCGGGGTACTGCGCGGCGCGCATCTCGATGAGCGCGCGAATCGTCGCGGGCGCGCTCATTGGCCGACCCTCCGGAAATAGTCGCCGAGCAGCGTGTCGAGTTCGGGCACGCGCTCCTCGATCGGATACGCCACGCGCGTGATGTTCAGATACTGGCGAAAGCCGAGGTTGCTGGAAAAATTGTTGCGTCCCCACGTCCCGCAGCCCATCGAGAGCGAGAACGGCAGGCCATTGTCGAAATTGCCGCCCGTCGCGAAGCAGTGCGCCTGATTGACGATCACGCGCGCCACCGGCAGCGTCGAGCCCAGCGCCACCGCCTCGCCCGGCTCGGCGGTATGCAGCCCCACCGAGTGGCCCGCGCCCATGTAGGCATAGAGGCTGCGCACGATCTCCACCGCGGCGCCGCGATCGCGCGCGCGATACACCGCGAGCACGGGCGCGAGCTTCTCGCCCGAGAACGGATGGCTCGCGCCAAAGCCGCTCTCCTCCACCATCAGGAACGCGGGCGCGCGCGCGGCCACCTCGTGAAGGCCCGCCGCTCGCGCGATCTCCACGGCGGACTTCGCGGTGCAGCGCGCGGCGAGCTTGCCCTCGCTCCACATCGCCGCCTGCAATTTCGCCTTCTGTTGCGCATCGAGCAGCACGCCGCCGCAGGCGGCCAGCTCGCGCAGCATGGCGTCGTGAACCGCTTCTTCGATCACGACGCTGTTCTCCGAGGAACAGCTCGTCGCGTTGTCGAAGGTCTTCGACGCGGCTATCTTGTGCGCCGCGTCGCGCAGGTCCGCCGTGCGCGTGACGATCGACGCCACGTTGCCCGCCCCCACGCCGAAGGCCGGCGTGCCGCTCGCGTAAGCCATGCGCACGTTGGCCTGAGAACCCGTCGCGACCACCAGATCGGCCTCGCGCATGAGCGCGGCCGTGGCGGCCTTGCTCACGGGCGCGGGCAGCATCTGCACGAGCGCCGGATCGAGCCCCGCTCTCGCGAATTGCTCGTGGATGAAGCCGATCAGCAGCGCGCATGCGTCATGGCCCTTCGGCGAAGGCGCGACGATCACCGCGTTGCCGCATTTGAGCGCGTTGACGATCTTGTTGGCCGGCGTGGCGGCCGGATTGGTGGACGGCGTGATGGCCGCCACCACGCCGACCGCGCGCGCGATCTCGACGATGCCCGCCGCCTCGTCGCGCGCAATCACGCCGCAGGTTTTCTGGCCGTGCAAATCGCGCAGGAGCCCCAGCGTCTTGCGGTAGTTCTTGCGGAATTTATCGTCGGCGTTGCCGAGACCGGTGTCGCGCACGGCCTGTTCGGCAAGCTGGCGATTGCGCGAGGGCTCCATGATCGCCCACGCGGCGGCGGCGGCGGCGGTGTCGAGCGCCTCCTGGCCCGCGAACTCGAACGTCTGCTGCGCGGCGCGCGCGCGTGCGACGAGGCTCGCGATTCGCGCTTCGGCTTGCGCCTCGGCCTGCGCGTCCTGCGCGTGGGCTTCGCGCGCTCCGGCGGCGCCGGCACGGGTGTCCCTGACATTCATCGGCTGCACTCCCGATCGTAGAATTGGCGGTACAGCCAATCTATTCATCGGCACGCCCCGGCGAGTCCCGTTTCCCGCGCAATTGCCGACTCGCGGCAAGCGCGGCGCGGAAAATGCAAATTTCGGGACTTTCCATAGTCCCGAAAAATGCGCCGCGCGATGCACAATAGCGGCACGCAGTACTGCAAAGCATTTTGTTCAGACCTGCGCTTTCAGCGTTGCATCAGACGGGAGACAGCGTGTCGACCTCGAATCAATCGAATGCCGCGGCGGTACGCGCGTTTCGCGTGCTGGAGACGCTCGCCCAGGCGGGCCAGCCCTTGTCGATGATGGATCTCGTGCATGCGCTCGACCTGCCCAAGCAGACCGTGCACCGGATTCTCGCGCAGCTCACCGACGCCTGGCTCGTCACGCGCGGCGCGAACGACAAGCTCTATGAGTGTTCCGCGCGCGTGCGCATGATGGCCGTGAACGTGATGATGCACGCCGGCCCCGCGGCGGCGCGGCATGTGCTGCTGGAGGAGCTCGTGAAAAAAATCGGCGAAACCTGCAACCTCACGATGCTCGCGGGCAACGACGTGGTCTACGTGGACCGCGTGGAGACCGAATGGCCGCTGCGCATGCATCTGCAGCCGGGCTCGCACGTGCCGCTGCACTGTTCCGCGAGCGGCAAGCTGCTGTTGAGCTTCCTGCCCAGGGAGCGGCGCGAGCGCATGATCGAAACGCTGCCGCTGCGCGCCCATTCGGAGCGCACCATCACCGACCGCGACGCGCTGCGCAAGGAACTGGCGGCCACGCGCCGCCGCCAGCTCGCCATCAACAATCAGGAGCATTTGCAGGGCTTGATCGCGATTGCCGTGCCGGTGATGCTCGATCGCAACCGCGCCTGCGCGGCCATCGCGGTGCAGGCGCCAGTCGGGCGCGTCACGCTCGACGACCTGCTCGCCTTCGTGCCCGACCTGCGGCACGCCGCCGAGGAAACGGCCCGGACCTTCAGCGCGTGAAAGAGAAATGCACGGAAAGACTGTGCCGGTAAGCGACAAGTCGCTGTACATCCCAGTCTACGAGACACCTTGACGGATACGCATCGCTTCACACCCGCTTCTTCAATGGTCCACTACCGGCTCGCAACACCGGCGCCTGACGATATCCTCGAGCCAGTCTGCAAACACCTGAAAGCGGCGAGAGAGGTGCTGCCGGTGCGGATAAAGCAAGGTGACCGGCATGGGCGCGGCACGATATTGCGGCAGGATTTCGACAAGCTCTCCCGCGCGAATATGGGCCTCGACATCGTAAGCAGGGATCTGTATGAGCCCGAGGCCCGCCAGGCAGCAGGCGATATACGCCTCCGCATTGTTGACCGTGACGCGCCCCTTGATTGCGAGCGTCCTGGTCGTGTCGTCATCGACCCATTCCCACGGCGCAAGCCGGCCGCTCGAAGGCGATGCATACCCGACCAGGATATGGCGGGCGAGATCGGCGGGAGTGCGCGGAATGCCGTGACGGGCCAGATAGGCAGGACTGGCGACGTTGATGAGCGCGAGCTTGCCTATTGGACGGGCAATGAGCTCGGACTCGTCCAGCGTGCCCACGCGCAGCGCGCAGTCCGCCCGCTCCTCCACCAGATCGACCGCTCGGTCCGTCGCGCCAATTTCAACGTCGATCTGCGGGTACGCATCGAGAAACGCGGGAAGCGCGGGCGCCACAATCAGGCGCGCAATCCGGCCGGGCATGTCCACGCGTAACTTGCCCGCGGAGGCGAAGTCCGCCGCGCGAAACAGATTCTCCGTTTCCTCCACGTCGGCGATCAACCGCAGACAACGTTCGTAGAAAGCCGCGCCGTCCTGGGTGGTCGTGACCTTGCGCGTGGTCCGGTTCAGCAAACGCGTGCCGACCCGGCTCTCCAGCTCCTGAATGGCGGCCGATACGGACGAGCGGGGCATGCCGAGCGTATCCGCGGCGCGCGTGAAGTTAGCGCATTCGACAACGCGGGCAAACACTCGAAACAGGTCAATGCGGTCCATGGCTTCCAGTCAGCCGAAGCGCATTGATCAGATTGAAAACGACGCCCTGATTGGTCGTAATTCCTGACGTATGCATCCAGAAATATAGGCTTTATAAACGATAAATCGAACTATAACATTCGCTGTGAGGTGACTGCGCTGGGCAGTCACGCGGATTGGAGAAGGTAAATGGCAAGCCATGACATCCAGGGCAAAACGGTGCTGATTGCAGGCGGCGCGAAGAACCTCGGTGGCCTCATCGCGCGGGACCTGGCCGAACACGGTGCGAAGGCCATCGTGATTCATTACAACAGCGCCGGCACCAGGCCGGCTGCGGACGAGACCGTCGCGGCGCTCAAGCAATCCGGTGCCCATGCCATTGCACTCCAGGCGGACCTGACCAGCGCGGGAGCGGTCGAGCAACTGTTTGCGGATGCGGTCGCGGCGGTCGGGCGCCCGGACATCGCCATCAACACCGTTGGCAAGGTGCTGAAGAAGCCGTTCACGGAGATCAGCGAGGCGGAATACGACGAAATGAGCGCCGTGAATTCGAAATCCGCATTTTTCTTTCTGCGCGAAGCTGGCCGTCACGTGAACGACAACGGCAAGATCGTCACGCTCGTGACATCGCTGCTCGGCGCGTTCACCCCCTTCTACGCGGCCTACGCGGGCACCAAGGCGCCGGTCGAGCACTTCACGCGCGCGGCTGCGAAAGAGTTCGGGGAGCGCGGGATTTCGGTGACGGCCGTCGGGCCCGGCCCGATGGATACGCCGTTCTTCTATCCCGCCGAAGGCGCCGATGCGGTCTCGTACCACAAAACGGCTGCGGCGCTGTCGAAGTTCTCGAAGACGGGGCTGACCGACATCGCGGATGTCGTGCCGTTCATCCGCCATCTCGTCAGCGACGGCTGGTGGATCACCGGCCAGACGATACTGATCAACGGCGG
>JAITTX010000188.1 GCA_031286755.1 Paraburkholderia sp. | reverse complement strand
TCCGCAGGGCAGATGACGATGATCGCCATCGGCGGCGCCGTAGGCACGGGGCTCTTTCTCGGCAGCGGCTTCGCCATCGGTTTTGCCGGGCCGGGCGTGCTCGTGTCCTATGCCATCGGCGCGCTGATCGCCTTGTTGCTGATGGGAGCGCTGGCGGAGATGACCGTCGCGCATCCCACGTCGGGTTCGTTCGGCGCGTATGCGGAGCACTATATCGGCCCGCTCGCCGGCTTCGTCGTGCGCTACGCGTATTGGTCGGCCTATGTGCTGGCCGTGGGCACCGAAGTCGCGGCCATCGCCATCTACATGAAGTTCTGGTTTCCGCATGTGCCGGGGCTTTACTGGATCGTCGGGTTCTCAGCGGCGTTGATCGTCGTGAACGCCATGAGCGTGCGGGCCTACGGCACCATCGAGTATCTCTTTTCCAGCCTCAAAATTGCCGCCATCGTCGCCTTCATCGTGCTGGGCGCCTGGTTCGTGTGGCGCGCGCCCGCTGGTTCGGGCGTGGGGTTCGCGAACTATACGTCGCACGGCGGGCTGCTGCCGAAGGGCTGGTGGGGCGTCTGGGTGGGCACGATCGTCTCGCTTTTCAGCTATCTGGGCGTGGAAACCATCGCGGTTGCCGCGGCGGAAGCCAAGGACCCGGCGCGCGCCGTCACGCGCGCGTTCCGCGCCACGGTGCTGCGCCTCGTGCTGTTTTATCTGCTCACGCTCGCGCTCATGCTCGCCATCGTCCCCTGGACCGAGGCGGGCGGCAATGAGAGCCCGTTCGTGAAGGTGATGGCGGCAACCGGCGTGCCGTACGCGGCGGGCGCGATCAACTTCATTGTGCTCGTGGCCGCGCTCTCGGCCATGAACAGCCAGCTCTACATCACCACGCGCATGATGTTCAGCCTGTCGCGCGCGGGCTATGCACCCGCGGCGTTCGGGCGTCTCACGCGCCAGGGCGTGCCGACGGCGGCGCTCTCGCTTTCGACCATCGGCATTGCGGTGGCGGCCGTGCTCAACGCGCTCTGGCCGCAGGCGGCATTCACGCTGATGATGTCGATCGCGATGTTCGGCGCCATGTTCACGTGGTTCATGATCTTCGTGACGCAGATTTTCTTTCGCGTGCAGCGCGGGCGCGACGGCAGCGCGCCGCTCAAATTCCGCATGTGGGGCTTTCCGTTCACGAGTGTGCTGGGCGCGCTGCTGATGCTCGGCATTCTGGTGGGCACGGCGTTTACGCGCGAATTCCGCATGACGCTGGCGTATGGGCTCGCGTTCCTCGCGGTGCTCGTGGCGGTGTATGCGCTGTGGTATCGGCGGCGGCACCCTGCGGCGCAGACCCAGGAGTCGCTCTGAACGCAAAAAAGCACGCCGCGGCGTGCTTTTTTATTTCTGCGAGCGCTCAGCGAGCGCGTGGGCTCAGTGCTTGCCCGTGCTGCCGAAGCCGCCCGCGCCGCGCTCGCTCTGCTCGAAGTCGTCGACGATGTTGAACTTCGCCTGCACCACCGGCACGATCACGAGCTGTGCGAGCCGCTCCATCGGATTGAGCGTGAACGTGGTGTGGCCGCGGTTCCAGGTGGAGATCATCAGTTCGCCCTGGTAGTCGGAGTCGATCAGGCCGACGAGGTTGCCGAGCACGATGCCGTGCTTGTGGCCGAGGCCCGAGCGCGGCAGGATCAGCGCCGCGTAGCCGGGATCGGCCAGGTGGATCGCGAGGCCGGTCGGCACGAGCTTCGTTTCGCCGGGTTCGAGCGTGATCGGCGTTTCGAGGCAGGCGCGCAAGTCGAGGCCAGCGCTGCCCGGCGTCGCGTAGTGGGGCAGCTGGTCGCGCATGCGTTCGTTCAGGATCTTGATGTCGATCTTCATAGGGTTCCGTTCGATTAGCGGGGGCGAGGCAACTTCGGCAACTGGAAGGCCTCGGCGAGAAGTTCATAAGAGCGCAGGCGCGCCGTGTAGCTGCCTGCGACAGTGAGCACGATGAGCTCGTCGGCGTGAAAGCTGTCCTTGAGCGCGTGCAGGCGCTCGGTGATGCTCTCGGGCGTGCCGATGATGCTGCGCGGCTTTTCGCGATCGATCACGATCTGCTCGCGCTCGCCGTATTCCTGCGCGCGGCCCTGTTCCAGGCTCGGAATCGGGGCGTTCAGGCCGTAGGCCATCTGCACGCGGCGCAGGTCGACGGCTTTTTCGAGGTCGGCGGCTTCGGCTTCGGTGTCGGCGCAGATCGCGAACACCGCGCACGCGAGATACGGCTTGGATTCGTGGCCGGGCCGGAACGTATCGCGGTAGGCGTTGGCCACCAGGTGTCCGAAATGCGCGTTGATGAAATGCGCGAACGAGAAGCGCAGCCCGAGCTGCGCGGCCAGCGCGCCGCCGAAGTCGCTCGAACCCAGCACCCAGAGCTGCGGGCGCGTGGCGATCTGCGGCTGCAGCGCGACACCGTGCGCGAGGTGGTCGGCGGGGAGCGTGCCGTCCATCAGGCCAACGAGATCCTGCACCTGCTGGGTGAACAGGTCGCCGCGGTTGTAGGCACCCGCCGCGACGGCCTGCGCCGTGCGCATGTCGCCGCCCGGTGCGCGGCCCACGCCCAGATCGACGCGCCCGGGGAACAGCGCCTCGAGCATCATGAACTGCTCGGCCACTTTGAACGGGCTGTAGTAGGGCAACATGATGCCGCCCGAGCCGATGCGGATGCGTTTGGTCACGCTGCCGAGATGGGCGAGCATGACTTCGGGGGCGGGGTTGCATACGCCCAGCAGGCCGTGGTGCTCGGCGCACCAGTAGCGCGTGTAGCCGAGGTCGTCGGCGAGCTGCGCGAGTTCGACAGTGGCGGCAATGGCGTCCGCCGCAGTGTGCCCGGCAATCACGGGCGACTGGTCCAGCACGGAAAGCAGTGTCATGGCAGTACTGCTCCTTCACTTCGTTCGCGGCGCCGCGCTCCGGCACTCGAGGGCGCCGGTGCGCGCGTCACGAAATGATGCTCGGGTCCGGCAGACGCCGCGCGATCTCGGCGATCAGCGTCTGCGCGAGCGCCTGCTTGGCCGCACGCGGCAGCGGCGTGCGGCCGGCGGCTTCGAACAGCACGACTTCGTTGTCGTCCTGGCCGAAGGTGAGCGGGCCGAGGTTGCCGATCAAAAGCGGCACCTTCTTGCGCGCGCGCTTTTCCTCGCCGTGCACCTCGAGGTCGCCGCTCTCGGCCGCGAAACCCACGCAGTACGGCGGGTTGGGCATGGCCGCGACCGACGCCAGAATGTCGGGGTTCTCGACGAAGCTGAACGTTGGCATGCGCTGCCCGGCCGTCTTCTTGATCTTGTGCTCCGCGACGTGATCGACGCGCCAGTCGGCCACCGCGGCCACGCCGATGAAGACGTCGGCATCGCTCGCCGCGCGCATCACCGCGTCGTACATCTGCTGCGCGGTCTGCACGTCTTCGCGCCAGACGCCCCACGGCGTGGGCAGTGCGACGGGGCCCGCGACCAGATGCACCTCGGCGCCGGCCTGCTGCGCCGCGCGCGCGAGCGCGAAGCCCATCTTGCCGCTTGAGCGGTTGGTGATGCCGCGCACCGGGTCGAGCGGCTCGAAGGTCGGGCCCGCGGTGATCAAGAGCTTGCGGCCCGCAAGCAGCTTGGGCGCGAAGAACGCGACGATGGCCTCGTAGATGGCTTCAGGCTCCAGCATGCGCCCGTCACCGACCTCGCCGCAAGCCTGCGGGCCAGAATCGGGGCCGAGCGTCGCGACGCCGTCCGCGCGCAGTTGCGCGACGTTGCGCTGCGTGGCCGGGCTGTTCCACATCTGCCGGTTCATGGCCGGCACGACCAGCAATGGGCAGTCGCGCGCGACGCACATGGTGGAGAGCAGGTCGTCGGCGAAACCGTGCGAGAGCTTCGCAAGAAAGTCGGTGGAGGCAGGCGCGACGACGATGGCATCGGCTTCGCGCGAGAGGTCGATGTGCGCCATGTTGTTGGGCATGCGCGCGTCCCACTGGCTCGTGTAGACGGGGCGGCCCGAGAGCGCCTGCATTGTGACCGGCGTGATGAACTGCGTGGCCGCCTCGGTCATTACGATCTGCACGGTCGCGCCGGCCTTGGTCAGGAGGCGCGTGAGCTCGGCGATCTTGTAGCAGGCGATGCCGCCCGTCATGCCGAGCACCAGATGACGCCCGGCCAGCTCGCCTTCGTTTGCAGCGGAGGTGTTCAAATCAGGTCTCCAGTCGCCAGCACGTGGGCTCAGTGCGACTTGCGCACGCGCCGCAATTCGTCGAACACCAGCAGGATGGCGCCCACGGTGATCGCGCTATCGGCAACGTTGAACGCCGGCCAGTGCGACGAACCCAGGTGGAAGTCGAGGAAGTCGATCACATGGCCGTACATCAGGCGGTCGAGCACGTTGCCGAGTGCGCCGCCGAGTATCAGCGCCAGCGCGGTGCAGAACAGGCGCTGCCCCGCGTGGCGCTTGAGCAGATAGCAGATCACCAGCGCCGCGACCACGCCGAGGGCAGTGAACGCCCAGCGCTGCCAGCCGCCCGCCGCCGCGAGGAAGCTGAACGCCGCGCCCTTGTTGTAGACGAGCACGAGGTTGAAGAACGGCGTGACCACGCGGCCCTCGCCGTAGCTGAACATTCTGGAGACGGCGATCTTCGTGAGCTGGTCGGCGAGGATCACGATCACCGCGATGCCCAGCCACGGCACGAGCGTGCCGCGCGCGCCGTTCGGCTTCGATTGCTTCGTCATGGTCCTGGCCATTATGCCGCGCTCCGTGCTTCACCGTTGCCGAACAGATTGGCCACGCAGCGGCCGCACAGGCCCGGGTGCTCCGCGTTCGCGCCCACGTCCTCGCGGTAGTGCCAGCAGCGCTCGCACTTGAGGTACTTCGAGGTGACGACTTCCACGCCTTCGTCGGCTTCGTTCTCCACCTTGACGATTTCCGCCGCCGAGGTGATGAGCATGAACTTGAGGTCGTCGCCCAGCGTGGCGAGAGCGTCGTAACGCGCGCCGCTGGCCAGAATGCGCACCTCGGCTTGCAGCGACGAGCCGATCTGGTTCGCCACGCGCGCCTCTTCGAGCGCCTTTGTCACGTTGCCGCGCACCTCGCGCAGGAGCGTCCACCTGGCGATCAGCTCGGGCGCTTGAGCGATGTCCGGGAACGCGTGGAACGTCTCGGTGAAGATGGTCGTGCTGTTCGGCTGGAACACCTTCCAGGCTTCTTCGGCCGTGAACGAGAGGAACGGCGCGAGGATGCGCAGCAGGCTGTGCGTGATGTGGTGCAGCGCGGTCTGCGCGGCGCGGCGCGCGGCCGAATCGGGCGCGCTCGTGTACAGGCGGTCCTTGAGCACGTCCAGATAGAAGCCGCCCATGTCTTCCGAGCAGAACGTCTGCAGCTTGGCGACGACCGGGTGGAACTCGTAGCGGTCGTAGTGGGCGAGCACGTCATTTTGCAGCGTGTGCGTGAGCGTGACGGCGTAGCGGTCGATTTCGAGCCACTGGTCGGCGGGCAGCGCGTGCTTCTCGAAGTCGAAGTCCGAGAGGTTCGAGAGCAGGAAGCGCAGCGTGTTGCGGATGCGGCGATAGCCTTCCGTCACGCGCTTGAGAATTTCTTCCGAGATCGCGAGTTCGCCCGAGTAGTCGGTCGAGGCGATCCACAGGCGGATGATTTCCGCTCCCAGACGGTTCGCCACTTCATGTGGATCGACGCCGTTGCCGAGCGACTTCGACATCTTGCGGCCTTCGCCGTCGACGGTGAAGCCGTGCGTGAGCAGGGCGTTGTACGGCGGGCGGCCATCGAGCATCGATGCCGTGAGCAGCGACGAGTGGAACCAGCCGCGGTGCTGGTCCGAGCCTTCGAGGTACAAGTCGGCCGGGAACTGGAGTTCGTCCTTGTGCGAGCCGCGCAGCACGTGCCAGTGCGTCGTGCCCGAGTCGAACCACACGTCGAGCGTGTCGCGGTTCTTTTCGTACAGATTGGCGTCGTCGCCGATCAGCTCGCGCGCATCGAGCGTCTGCCACGCTTCGATGCCTTCCTTCTCCACGCGCCTGGCGACTTCCTCGAGCAGCTCCAGCGTGCGCGGATGCAACTCGCCGGTTTCCTTGTGCACGAAGAACGCCATCGGCACGCCCCATTGGCGCTGGCGCGAGAGTGTCCAGTCGGGGCGGTTCGCGATCATCGAATAAAGGCGCTGCTTGCCCCACGACGGGTAGAACGCCGTTGCCTCGATGCCTTCGAGCGCCGTCTCGCGCAGCGTCTTGCCGCCGTCCTTCGGCGTGACGTCCATGCCCGCGAACCACTGCGAGGTGGCGCGGTAGATGATGGGCGTCTTGTGGCGCCAGCAGTGCATGTAGCTGTGCAGGTATTTTTCGCTGCGCAGCAGGGTGCCGGCGGCGTCGAGCGCCTCGACGATCTTCGGGTTCGCGGCCCAGATCGTGAGGCCGCCGAACAGCGGCAACGACTCGATGTAGCGGCCATCGCCCATCACCGGGCTGATGATGTCCGAGTCGGCCATGTTGTGCG
>JAITTX010000180.1 GCA_031286755.1 Paraburkholderia sp. | reverse complement strand
GACTGCCAGGAACGCAAGCGCACGATGCACCGCAAGACGCACTTCGAAAACACGCCGATCAAGCCGCAGCGCGTGTACGAAGAGATGAACAAGGTGTTCGGCCGCGACACGTGCTACGTGAGCACGATCGGCCTCTCGCAGATCGCGGGCGCCCAGTTCCTGCACGTCTACAAGGCGCGCAACTGGATCAACTGCGGCCAGGCGGGCCCGCTCGGCTGGACGATTCCGGCAGCGCTCGGTGTGCGCGCAGCTGACCCGTCGCGCCCCATCGTGGCGCTCTCGGGCGACTACGACTTCCAGTTCATGATCGAAGAACTGGCGGCCGGCGCGCAGTTCAAGCTGCCGTACGTTCACGTGCTCGTGAACAACTCGTACCTCGGCCTGATCCGCCAGGCACAGCGCGCGTTCGACATGGACTACTGCGTCCAGCTCGGCTTCGAGAACATCAACGCGCCTGAAATGAACGGCTACGGCGTCGATCACAAGACGGTGGTCGAAGGCCTCGGCTGCAAGGCGCTGCGCGTGTTCAAGCCCGAAGAGATCGAGCCGGCGCTGAAGCAGGCGCAAAAGATGGCCGCTGAATTCAGCGTCCCGGTGGTGGTCGAAGTGATTCTCGAGCGTGTCACCAACATCTCGATGGGCGCCGAGATCGACGCGGTCAACGAGTTCGAAGAGCTCGCCGAGAAGCCGGAGCACGCACCGACGGCTATCACGCCGCTGAGCGCACTCGACTAAGCCCGAGCGCGAACGATAGAGCATCACCCCAGCAGGCGACGCGCCCGGCACCGGTGCGCCGCCTGCCTGATTTTCTTTTTACTGACCGACCAGCGAGATCCAGCACCATGCCAAAATTCGCCGCGAATCTGACCATGCTGTTCAATGAAGTGCCGTTCCTCGACCGCTTTGCCGCGGCAGCCGAGGCGGGCTTCGATGCCGTCGAATTCCTGTTCCCGTATCCGTACAAGGCCGCGGAACTGGCCGAGCGCCTTGCCGCGCACAACCTCAAGCTCGTGCTGCACAACCTGCCCGCGGGCAACTGGGAAGGCGGCGAGCGCGGTATCGCCTGCCTGCCCGATCGCAAGGGCGAGTTCAAGGAAGGCGTCGGCCGTGCGATCGAGTACGCCAAGGCGCTGAACGTGCCGCAGCTGAACTGCCTCGTGGGCATCCCCACGGCTGGCGTCGACCGCGACACGGCGCTTGCCACCATCGTCGAAAACCTGCGCTACGCCGCGGGCGAGCTCAAGCGCGAAGGCATCCGCCTGCTCGTCGAGCCGTGCAACTCGTACGACATCCCGGGCTTCGCGCTGAACCGTTCGGCCGAAGCGCTCGACGTGATCGAAAAGACCGGCTCGGACAACGTGTTCCTGCAGTACGACATCTATCATATGCAACGGATGGAAGGCGAACTCGCCGCGACGATCAAGAAGCACTTCGCGAAGATCGCTCACATCCAGCTCGCCGACAACCCGGGCCGCAACGAGCCGGGCACAGGCGAAATCAACTACCCCTTCCTGTTCGATCTGCTCGACACGCTGGGTTACGAAGGCCACATCGGCTGCGAGTACAAGCCGCGCACGACGACCGTCGAAGGCCTGGGCTGGCTGCGCAGCGCGCAGCAACGCGCGGCGGAACTCGCCTGATCGTGCCGCATTTCGCGTGACGCGCCCGCGTCGTTCAATGCGCCGGGCGTGCACGCCGGGTCGTGTCGACCCACACATCGAACCGCATTCGACTCAACGGAGACATACAGATGGCAAAGATTGGTTTTATCGGCCTCGGCATCATGGGCTCGCACATGGCCCGCAACCTCATCAAGGGCGGCCACTCGCTCGTCGTGAACGGCAAGTTCCCGGTGCCCGAAGACCTCAGCAAGCAGGCCACCGTGGTCGCCGACTCGACGGCCGTGGCGCAGGCTTCGGACATCGTCATCCTGATGGTGCCGGACACCCCCGACGTGCAGAAGGTCCTGTTCGCCGACGACGGCGTTGCCAAGGGCCTCTCGGCCGGCAAGCTCGTGATCGACATGAGCTCGATCTCGCCGATCGAAACGCAAGAGTTCGCCAAACAGATCAACGCGCTCGGCTGCGACTACCTCGACGCGCCGGTCTCGGGCGGCGAAGTGGGCGCGCGTGAAGCCACGCTCACGATCATGGTGGGCGGTCCGGAGAAGTCGTTCGAACTCGCCAAGCCGCTGTTCGCGCTGATGGGCAAGAACATCTCGCTGATCGGCGAGAACGGCGCAGGCCAAACCACCAAGGTCGCGAACCAGATCATCGTCGCGCTGAACATCGAAGCCGTGGCCGAAGCCCTGCTGTTCGCAGCACGCTCGGGCGCCGATCCGGAGCGCGTTCGCAAGGCCCTGATGGGCGGCTTCGCTGCATCGCGCATTCTCGAAGTGCACGGCGAGCGCATGACCAAGCGCACGTTCGATCCGGGCTTCCGCATCGAGCTGCACCAGAAGGACCTGAACCTCGCCATCGACGGCGCGCGCAAGCTGGGCCTCGCCCTGCCGCACACCGCCAGCGCACAGCAGCTCTTCAGCGTGTGCGCCGCGAACGGCGGCAAGGCATGGGACCACTCGGCAATGATCCGCGCGCTCGAGATCATGGCCAACTTCGAAATCACCGAAGCCAAGAAGTCGTAAGTCAAGATCGCCCGCGCCGCTCGAGGAATTCGAGTGGCGCGGGCGACCAGTTCCGCAGATGAGGCATTGCACGCAACACCCGCGCGCAATGCCTCGCTGAGTTGTGCTTGTGCTTGAGCAGTCGTTTTTCCGCAGTAACCAACATCCAGATTCAGGCTGGCGCGCGCAGTCGCGACGGCCACAAGTGGGGCGCTTCGTGGTGGCGGCAACCGCCGCGGAGCAAATCGGGGCCGCTCTGGGCTGAGGGCGGCCAGTGGGGTCCGAAAGCGGCACTCGGCGACGACGGGGAAGCCTTGGTCGGTCAGACGTCGTCTCCGGGTGTCCGCCTGTCGGATCGCAACACCCTTCCAGCCCTTCGCGCATGCAGCGCCCGCTTTCGCGCCCGCTTTCTCTACGTTGCCAGCTCCCTACCTTGCTCCCGCGCAAAGCCGCGCATAGCATATCGCGCGCCTGACACACTCTTTACGCGCTTTTCACACTCTTTAACGCTCCAGCGCTGGACGCCTTCGTGCCCGCGTTTCTAGAATCGTGCTTTCATTCGTCTGTCACGCAGACGGCGCAAGGTGGACCCGCTACCCGATGCGTGGCTACCCAATCAATCCCAGCACGTGAGGAGTGTGATCGATGGGCATCATCAACTTCATCAAGGAAGCCGGCGAAAAGCTGTTCGGCGCCGCCGCCGCTCCGGCCCAGGCCGCCGAACCCGCAGCCGACCCGGCCGCGAATCTCGCCGATCTGAACCAGAAGGCCGGCGATGCGATTGCCGCCTACATCCGCTCGCAGGGTCTCGACGCCGACAATCTCGGCGTGACCTATGACGGCGTCTCGCACACGGTCACGGTCACCGGCAATGCCGCGGACCAGGCCACCAAGGAAAAGATTCTGGTGGCCGCCGGCAATGTCCAGAACGTGGACAAGGTCGACGACCAGATGAGCGTGACGAATCCGGCGCCCGAAGCCCAGCACCACACCGTGGTCGCGGGCGACAACCTCTGGAAGATCGCCGAGAAGTACTACGGCAGCGGTGCGAAGAACGACGTCATCTTCCAGGCGAACACGCCAATGCTCAAGAGCCCGGACAAGATCTATCCGGGCCAGGTGCTCGTGATTCCGCCAGTGCAATAAGGCGTACCGCAACAACGAGTTCAATCGCGCGTGCAACAACGCGCGGCTGAAAACGAAACGGGCCTTGCGGAGCGATCCGCAAGGCCCGTTTGCATGGCGCCTGGCATGAAAGCGCGTGAGATCCCGGTCTCAGTATGTATCGAACACGCGCTGCAGCGCGTCCTTGCCATTCGTGCCCACCGCAAGCGCGAGCATCAGCAGCACGCGCGCCTTGCAGGGGCTCAGCGTGCCCGCCGAGACGAAGCCGAGCACGTCGTCCTTCGCCGCGCCGTTGTGCATCACGTGCCCCGAGCCCACGCGCGACGCGCGCACCACGGCCACACCGCCCGCCGCCGCTTCGGCTAGCGCCTGCTGCAGCGTGACGTGAATCGAGCCATTGCCAGTGCCCGCCACGACGATACCGCGCACACCCGCGCTCATGAGCGCATCCACGGCAATGCGCGAGACGCCCGCATAGCTCGTGACGATCTCGGCCAACGGCCATTGCACATCCGCCGTGAACGGCGCATCCACGGTATGGGGACGCAGCGCGCGCCGCTGGAATTCCACCCGCCCGTCCTGCACCCAGCCCAGCGCGCCGATCTCGGGCGACTGAAACGCATCCACCGCATAGGTGCTGATCTTGGCGACGTCGCGCGCGCAATGAATGCGGTTATTGAACGCCACCAGCACGCCCTGCCCGGCCGCCTCCGGGCTCGCCGCGAGCGTCACCGCATTGAGCAGATTCAGCGGGCCGTCCGCGGACAACGCCGAGGCGGGCCGCATGGCCGCCGTCAGGATCACGGGCTTGCGGCTCTTCACCGTGAGATGCAGCAGATAAGCGGTTTCTTCGAGCGTGTCGGTGCCGTGCGTGATGACGACGGCGTCGATGTCGTCGCTGGCGAGCAACGCGTTCACGCGCTGCGCGAGCGTGCTCCAGAGCGCGAACGACATGTCCTTGCTGTCGACGCTCGCGACCTGCTCGGCCTGGATTTGCGCGATGGCCTCCAGGCCCGGCACGGCCGCCAGCAGTTGCGCCACGCCGATCACGCCGGCCTGATAGCCAGCGGTATTGGCTGCGTCGGGGGCGGAACCCGCGATGGTGCCGCCAGTGGCGAGCACGGCGACGCGCGGCAGCGCCCGGGCGCCGGACGCGGTTTGGGGGGAAGTGGGCGTATTCATGGCGGCGATTCTAAGCGAATCGCCGCTCGCCCCGAAATAGACAGAAAACCGGAGAACGACCGGGCCAGACGATCAGGACGAAGATGGGGACGAACTGCGGCGGCCTGATGCACCGCCACGCTTGCAGCGCTCGCCCCTGCGCTTCAGGCCGCCTCGCGCAACTGACTCGCGATCTGCTGCTCGGTGAGCTGGGGCGCGAACATTTCAATCAGCTTGTAGGCGTACTGGCGCAGGAACGCGCCCTTGCGCAAGCCCACGCGCGTCGTGCTGGCCTCGAACAGATGCTGCGTGTCGAGCGCGACGAGCTCGCTGTCGCGCTTCGGGTCGTAGGCCATCGCGGCCACCACGCCGACGCCCATGCCCAGCTCGACATAGGTCTTGATCACGTCCGCGTCGATGGCGGTCAGCACCACGTCCGGCACGGTGCCCGCCTTCGCGAACGCCTGGTCGATATGCGAGCGGCCCGTGAAATCCTGGTCGTAGGTGATGATCGGAAACTCGGCGATCTCCTCAAGCGTGAGGTTCTCGCGGCCCACGAGTGGATGCGTCTTCGGCACGACCACCACGTGATGCCACGAATAGCACGGGAACGTCACGATATCGGGGAAGCGGTCGAGCGCCTCGGTCGAGATGCCGATATCGGCCTCGCCGTTGATGATCATCTGCGCGATCTGCTGCGGATTGCCCTGGCGCAGCGCGAGATGCACCTTCGGAAACACTTCGCGGAACTGGTGCACGACCTTGGGCAGCGCGTAGCGCGCCTGCGTGTGCGTCGTGGCCACGACGAGATGGCCGCTGTCCTGATCGGCGAACTGGCGCGCCACGCGGCGCAGGTTCTCGGCGTCGAGCAGCATGCGCTCGATGAGCTGATGCACGGCCTTGCCCGGCTCCGTGAGGCCCGTGAGGCGCTTGCCGCGGCGAATGAAGATGTCGACGCCAAGTTCGTCCTCCAGATCCTTGATCTGCTTGGAGACGCCCGACTGCGACGTGTAGAGCACGTTCGCCACTTCGGTCAGGTTCATGTTCTGCCGCACGGCTTCGCGCACGAAGCGCAACTGCTGAAAATTCATTTCTTCTCTCCGGAACTGCCGACCGCTTTTTCGTTGATTTATTCGTTGATCCGATCAGCGCGCGGGAAACACGCGCAGCCCGCGCGGCACCGCCGTCACGCCGTCGCCGGGCGAAAGGCTCAGCGCGCGCCATGTCTCGCGGTCGAGCTGCGCTTCGAGCACGCCGCCCGCGCGGCTCTCCAGTTCCACGCGCACCGCGCCGCCGAGTGTCACCACGCGGCGCACGTCCACGACGATGCCGTCGCGATGCGCATCGGCCTCGCGATGCAGCACGAGATCGTGGGGCCGCACGTAAGCGAGCGCCGGACCTTCGAAGCCGGCCTGCACGGCGATCGGCTGCGCCGCGCCATCGGCCACGAAGCCTTGCGCATCGACGCGTCCGCGCAACCGGTTCGCCGCGCCCAGGAACTCGTAGACGAACGCCGACTGCGGATGATCGTACACGTCTTGAGGGCTTCCCACCTGCTCCACATGCCCATGATTCATCACGACGATGCGATCGGCCACTTCGAGCGCCTCCTCCTGGTCGTGCGTGACGAAGATCGTCGAGATGTGCAGATCGTCGTGCAGGCGCCGCAGCCAGCTGCGCAGCTCCTTGCGCACCTTGGCGTCGAGCGCGCCGAACGGCTCGTCGAGCAGCAGCACCTTGGGCTCCACGGCGAGCGCGCGGGCGAGCGCGATGCGCTGGCGCTGGCCGCCCGAAAGCTCGGACGGATAGCGCTGCGCGAGCCAGTCGAGTTGCACGAGCTTGAGCAGCTCATGCACTTTCTCGCGGATCCGCGCTTCGGAGGGACGCTCGTTGCGCGGCTTCACGCGCAGCCCGAACGCCACGTTCTCGAACACGGTCATATGGCGAAACAGCGCGTAATGCTGGAACACGAAGCCCACCTGGCGCTCGCGCGCGCCCACCGCGCCCACGTCCTGCCCTTGCAGCACGACCTGGCCTTCATCGGCATATTCGAGGCCCGCGATCACGCGCAGCAGCGTGGTCTTGCCGCAACCGGAAGGCCCGAGCAAAGCGACCAGTTCGCCCGCCGGAAAGTCGAGCGAGACATTGTCGAGTGCCGTGAAGTCGCCGAAGCGCTTTTGCAGATTGCGAACGATGATGCCCATCTCTACAGCTCTCCTTGTTGAAGCGGTTGGCGCAAGGCGCCCGCATGTGGTGCGTGTTGCCCGTGGTGCCCGTGTTGCCCATTAGCGGCGCCTTGAGGCCCGTGCGCAGCCAGCGCGGCGGGCGGTCCCGCGAATGCCGGCAGGTCGCCCGTGTCGCGCAATTCGGCGGACAGGTGGCGCTCGGCCAGCAGCTTCAAACCGAGCGTCACGAGCGCGAGCAAGGCGAGCAGCGAGGCCACGGCGAACGCCGCCGCGAAGTTGTATTCGGTGTAGAGGATCTCGACGTGCAGCGGCATGGTGTCGGTCTGGCCGCGAATGTGTCCCGATACCACCGAGACCGCGCCGAACTCTCCCATCGCGCGCGCATTGCAGAGAATCACGCCGTACAGCAGGCCCCAGCGGATGTTGGGCAGCGTCACGCGCCGGAACATCTGCCAGCCCGAAGCGCCCAGCACGTGCGCGGCCTCTTCCTCGTCGGTGCCCTGGGCTTGCATCAGCGGAATCAGCTCGCGCGCGACGAACGGGAACGTCACGAAGATCGTCGCGAGCACGATGCCCGGCACCGCGAAGATGATCTGCACGTCGTGGTCCGCGAGCCAGGGTCCGAACCAGCCCTGCGCGCCGAACAGCAGCACGTAGATGAGCCCGGAAATCACGGGCGAAACCGAAAACGGCAAGTCGATCAGCGTGGTGAGCAGCGCCTTGCCGCGGAACTCGAACTTGGCGATCGCCCAGGACGCGGCGAGGCCGAACGCGAGATTGAGCGGCACCGCAATCGCCGCGGTGATCAGCGTGAGCTTGATGGCGGCGAGCGCGTCGGGGTCGGCGAGCGATTCGAAATAAAAGCCGATGCCCTTGCTCAAGGCCTGCCAGAACACGGCGACGAGCGGCACCACCAGAAACAGCGCGAGAAACCCGAGCGCGATGCCGGTGAGGAGCCAGCGCACCCACGGCGCTTCGGTGACGGGATTCGGGCGGCCCGCGTCAGGGCGGGCCGCGCCAGGGCGGCCCGCCTTGCGGACCTGCGTATGGGTCGTGCTCATTGCACACCTCCCGCGGCAACGGCCTGCGCCGGGCTCGGCGCACGCGGGGCCGACGCGCCGCGGCTCGTGCGCCGTTGCAAATACCATTGCAGCGTATTGATCAGCAGCAGCATGACGAACGACACGCACAGCATCACCACGGCGAGCGCCGTCGCGCCCGCATAATCGTACTGCTCGAGCTTGGTGATGATGAGCAGCGAGGTGATCTCCGACTTCATCGGCACATTGCCCGCGATGAAGATGACCGAGCCGTACTCGCCCAGCGCGCGCGCGAACGCGAGCGCGAAGCCGGTGAGCAGCGCGGGCAAAGC
>JAITTX010000061.1 GCA_031286755.1 Paraburkholderia sp. | reverse complement strand
TCGTAGTGCACCATGTGGGCGGCGGTGAGCCGGTATTGCGTGGAGCCCGACTGGTCGAGCTCGGAGACCGAGAAGTTGTCGGCGAAATAGTCGGGCGTGTGCGTGAGCGGGCGCGGCGCCGCTTCGTTCTCGCGCGGTTTGACAGCCTGCATCAGCCACCACGTGAAGCCGGCGAGCAGGGCCACGCAGACGACCGGGATGAGCGAGGTGAGGCTGAACTTCTGCGGTCTCATCGGGACTCCGCGCGGGACTCCGCGGCGCGCGGGGACTGCGGGGCGCAAGCCGCCGCGAGCATGGCGTCGTAATGGCCTTGGGCGCGCAGGATCAGGTCGGTGACTTCGCGCACGGCGCCGTGGCCGCCCGTTTTCTCCGTGACCCAGTGGGCGCGCGCGAGCACGTCCGGATGGGCGTTCGCGGGCGCGGCGCCAAAGCCGCACTGGAGCATCACGGCGAGATCGGGCCAGTCGTCGCCCATGTAGCCGCACTGCTCGCGCGTGACGCCGGTCTCGGCGAGCAGCGCCTCGAATGCGACGCGCTTGTCTTCGACACCCTGATACAGATGCGTGATGCGCAGCTCCTTCGCGCGCACGGCGACGATCTCCGAGCGGCGCCCGGTGATGATGGCCGTGTCGATACCGGCTTCGCGCAGGAGCTTCGCGCCGTGGCCGTCGAGCGAGTTGAAGCCTTTCATGGTGTCGCCCGCGCCCGTGAACAGCAGGCCGCCGTCGGTGAGCACGCCGTCAACGTCGAAAATCATCAAGCGCACGCGCGCGGCACGCGCGTTCGCGTCAAGCCCGGGGGCCGCATTCATCAGATCACCTTCTTGGAGAACAGGTCGTGCATATTGAGTGCGCCGATGAGCGCGCCTTCGGCGTCCACCACCAGCATCTGATTGATGCGATGGCGCTCCATCAGTTCCACGGCTTCCACCGCGAGCTGGTCGGGGCCGATCGTGCGCGGGCCTTTCGTCATCACATGGGCGATCGGCTGGTCGCGGAAATCGCCCTCGCGCTCGAGCACGCGGCGCAGGTCGCCGTCGGTGAAGATGCCGGCCACATGGTCTTGTTCGTCGACGATGGCGGTCATGCCCATGCGCTTGGCCGTCAGCTGGATCAGCGCGTCGCGCACCGTGGCGTTCACGCGCACCTTCGGGATGGCGTCGCCCGTGCGCATCACGTCGCGCACATAGGTGAGCAGGCGCCGCCCGAGCGCGCCGCCCGGGTGCGAGCGCGCGAAGTCGTCGGCGCCGAAGCCGCGCGCGTCGAGCACGGCGACCGCGAGCGCGTCGGAGAGCGCGAGCGCGGCCGTCGTGCTGGCCGTGGGCGCGAGATTCAGCGGGCAGGCCTCTTTCGCGACGCCGGCGTCCAGATGCACGTCGCTCAGCTTGCCGAGCGTGGACTGCGGGCGGTTGCCGGTCATGCCGATGAGCTTCGCGCCGATGCGCTTGACGAGCGGCAGAATGGCGACGAGCTCTTCCGATTCGCCGGAATTGGACAGGCCGATGAAGACGTCGTCGGCAGTCACCATGCCGAGGTCGCCATGGCTCGCTTCGGCGGGATGCACGAAGAACGCCGGCGTGCCGGTGGAGGCGAGGGTGGCCGCGAGTTTGCGGGCAATGTGGCCCGATTTGCCGATGCCGGAGACGACCACGCGTCCGCGGCAACTGAGGATGAGATCGACCGCGCCGACGAAGTTGTCGTCGAGCCGGTCGCGAAGCCCGCGCACGGCGTCTGCTTCGATGTCGAGCACGTCGCGAGCGAGCTTCAGCGCCCGGTCGCCATTGATTTTCGCTATCATTCGCGGAGTATAGCAAAGGCGTATGCGCGCCGCGCCGGCGCTCCCAGCGCAAAAGTCCCGGCTTTTCCCGCTTTTGCGCCTCTCTTCCGCCGTACTTCCCTTAGATTGCGATTTGCGCCGATCATGGACCCGACCGGCGCGGGCAATATTCGTATCGCCGGCAACGCACGCCTTCCCGACGCGTTGGCAACGTTTGAACGAGGACGCTTCACACGATGATCTCCCCGCTGGAAATGACGTTGTTCCTGCTGCTTGCCTCGGTGGTTGGCGTCGTGCTGTTCCGCTCCCTGAACCTGCCGCCGATGCTTGGCTATCTCACGGTCGGCATCCTGGTCGGCCCGCAGGCGCTCGGCATCGTGCCGAACACGGCGGGCGCGCAGAATCTGGCCGAGTTCGGCGTCGTGTTCCTGATGTTCTCGATCGGTCTCGAGTTTTCGCTCTCGAAGCTGCGCGCCATGCGGCGAGCCGTGTTCGGCCTCGGGCTCTCGCAGGTCGTGGGCACGATCGTGGTTGCGCTCGCGCTCGGGTTCGCGCTCGAGCCGTGGGTGCACATCACGTGGCAGGCCTGTGTCGCGCTCGGTGGCGCGCTCGCCATGTCGTCCACGGCCATCGTGAGCAAGATGCTGGCGGAGCGCCTCGAGATCGAGTCCGAGCATGGCCGCAACATCCTTGGCGTGCTGCTGTTCCAGGATCTCGCCGTGGTGCCGCTCCTCATCGTGATCGCGGCGTTCGGCGGCGATTCGAAGTCGCTCATCGAATCGCTCGGCATGGCCGCCATCAAGATCGTGCTCGCGCTGGGCATCCTGCTCATCGTCGGGCAGAAGTTCATGACGCGCTGGTTCAACGTGGTCGCGCGGCGCCGCTCGCAGGAACTGTTCGTGCTGAACGTGCTGCTCGTCACGCTGGGCGCGGCGTTCATCACCGATAAATTCGGCCTCTCGCTCGCGCTAGGCGCGTTCATCGCGGGCATGCTGATCGCCGAGACGCCGTACAAGCATCAGGTGGAAGAGGATATCAAGCCGTTTCGCGACGTGCTGCTGGGCCTGTTCTTCGTGACCACGGGCATGCTGCTCAATCCGCACGTGATCTGGCAGCACCCGTTCATGGTGGCCGCGTTCGTGATCGGGCCGGTCGTGCTCAAGGCCGTGCTCATCACAGCGCTCACGCGCCTCTTCGGCGCCTCGCCGGGCGTGGCGATGCGCACGGGCCTCGGCCTCGCGCAGGCCGGCGAATTCGGCTTCGTGCTGCTGAACCTCATTCTGGACAAGCATCTCGTCGATCCCACGCTGCTCCAGGCGATTCTGGCCGCGATGCTGCTCTCGATGCTCGCGGCGCCGTTCCTGATCCAGAACGCCGACCGCATCGTGCTGCGCCTGTCGTCCACGGAATGGATGCAACAGTCGCTGATGATGACGCGCATCGCCACGCAGAGCATCAAGCAGAGCGGCCATGTGATCGTGTGCGGCTACGGCCGCGCGGGGCAGAACCTGGCGCGCATGCTCGAACACGAAGGGCTCTCGTATGTGGCGCTCGACCTCGACCCCGACCGCGTGTCCGCGGCGGCCGCGGCGGGCGAGTCGGTGGTGTTTGGCGACGCGGCGCGGCGCGAATCGCTGGTGGCGGCGGGCATCCACCGCGCCGCGGCGGTGGCCATTACCTACGCGAACACGCAGTCGGCGCTGCGCGTGCTGCACCACATCCACGAGCTGGAGCCCACTTTGCCCGTGATCGTGCGCACCGTGGACGACGCCGATCTCGAGCGTCTGCTCGCGGCCGGCGCGACCGAGGTGATTCCCGAGATCGTGGAGGGCAGCCTGATGCTCGCCTCGCACATGCTCGTGGTGATGGGCGTGCCGATGCGCCGCGTGGTGCGGCGCGTCGAAGAGATGCGCGACGAGCGCTACAGCCTGCTGCGCGGCTACTTTCACGGCACCGACGATGTGGGCGAGGACGGTCACGAGCAGGTGCGGCTACAATCCGTACCGGTCGACGCGCGCGCCGAAGCCGTGGGCCGCACGCTCGCCGATCTGGGGCTTTTCGACCTCGGCGTGGAGGTGACGGCGATTCGCCGGCACGGCATTCGCGGCGTGGAGCCCGACCCGTCGACGAAACTGCGCGAAGCGGACATCGTCGTGCTGCGCGGCCTGCCCGAGCAACTGGCGCAGGCCGAGGAGCGCCTCTCGCGCCACCGCAAGTCCGGCGCCGCCGGCGCGGGCGCGGCGGCCTGAGCGCACGCCGTCGCGGTCCAGCGCCGCCGTGCCCGTCATATGGGGCCCAGCGGGGGCGCGGCGCTTTCGGGGTCCCGCCCCGATTACCCGGACCCTGTTCGTTATTCTTGCCATTACCCGGAGCGATCCAATCATGTCCAACGCACCTGCGAACGCGAGCGCCGAAGCCTCGCGGTTCGTCAACAGCCTGATCCGCACGGTGCCCGACTGGCCTCAGCCGGGAGTGCAATTCCGCGATATCACGCCGCTCATTGGCGACCCGAAGGGCTTGCGCGTGCTGATCGATCTGTTCGTGGAGCGTTATGTCGATGCGAAGCTCGATTACGTGGCGGGGCTCGACGCGCGCGGCTTCATCATCGGGCCGATCGTCGCGTATGAACTGAACGTGGGCTTCATTCCGATCCGCAAGATCGGCAAGCTCCCGTACAAGACGGTTTCCGAGACCTACAAGCTGGAATATGGCGAGTCCACCGTCGAGATCCATGAAGACGCTTGCGCGAAGGGCGATCGCGTCGTGATCGTCGACGACCTGATCGCGACGGGCGGCACCATGCTTGCGGGCAAGCTGCTGCTCGAGCGCCTGGGCGCGACGGTGGTGGAGGGCGCGGCGATCATCGACCTGCCGGAACTGGGCGGCTCGAAGCTGCTCACCGAAGCCGGCCTGCCGCTTTTCACCGTGACCGCCTTCGGCGGTCATTGAGCGGCCATTGATGGACTGAACCCATGCCCAACTTCGCGCTCTTTCTCGCCACGTCTCTCGCCATCACCTTCGCGCCCGGCCCCGACAACCTGCAAGTGCTCGCGCGCGGCATCTCGCAGGGCCGCGCCGCGGGCCTCGTGGCCGCGCTCGGCTTTGCCGCGGGCGTGACGTTCCACACCACGCTCGCCGCGCTCGGCATTGCCGCCGTGCTGCGCTCGTCGCCGCTCGCGTTCCAGATCCTCAAGCTCGCGGGCGCCGCATATCTTGTCTGGATCGGCGTGAAGGCGCTCCGCAGCCAGGGGCTCGCCGCCGCGGGCGACAAGCCGCGCCAGCCGCTTTCCGCGATCTTTCGCCAGAGCGTGCTCGGCAACATGATGAATCCGAAGGTCACGCTCTTCTTCGTCGTGTTCCTGCCGCAGTTCGTCGATACGCACGGCGCGCAGAGCGTCACGCTGCAGATGCTCGAACTCGGTGTCGTGTTCATGGCGCAGACCGTCGTGGTGTTCTCGGTGTTCGGCCTGTGCGCGGGCACCATCGGCGGCTGGCTCAAGCGCCGGCCGCGCGCGGGCCTGTGGCTCGACCGCCTCGCCGGGCTCACCTTCATCGCCATCGGCATTCGCGTTGCGCTGCGCGACTGAGCACATGTCCGCGCGCGATACCGAAAGCGTCATGGCGCGCGACCACGGAGTCTTTCGACGATGACCCTGCCTTGCATCACCGACGCGCGCCGCTTCGACGCGAGCGCGCATTTGCCGTTTTACTTCGGCGACGAGCGCGTGGGCTGGATCCGGCGCGGCGATGTCGCGCTGCTCGCGCGCTGGCCCGATGTCTTCGAGATCGCCGATGCGGGTGAAAGCGCGGGTAAAAGCGCGCGCGTCGCGCTCGCCGCGAAGTTCGACAACGTGACGGCCAGGAGCGCGGCGCTGGGCGCCGTGATCGGCGCGCTTGCCGCCGAGGGCCGCATTCCCGGCTGGCGCGACGAGACCTACGCAATCCGCAACACCTTCAATGCGCCGCCGCTCGCTTTTATCGAGCGCGCCGCCTCGCGTTTCTTCGGCACGATGACGTACGCGGTGCATTTGAACGGCGTCGTAGAATACGCGGCTCCCGCCGCGCCGCAGCTATGGATCGCGCGCCGCAGCGACACCAAGGCCACCGACCCCGGCATGCTGGATAACGTCGTGGCGGGCGGCATCGGCTGGGGCTTTGGTGTCGAGGCCACGCTCGCGAAGGAGTGCTGGGAGGAGGCGGGCATTGCCGCCGAACTGGCTGCGCGGGCGCTGCCGGGGCGCACCGTGCATGTGCTGCAGTCGTTGCCCGAGGGCACCCAGGCCGAGCAGATCTTCGTCTACGATCTCGCGCTGCCCGCTGACTTCGTGCCGCACAATCAGGACGGCGAAGTCGGCGAGCACCGTCTCGCGCGCATCGACGAAGCCGCGCGCTGGATCGAAGAGGGCAAGATGACGGTGGACGCAAGCCTTGCCACGCTCGACCTGCTGCTGCGCCGCCAATGGATAGACGAAGACGCGTGCGAGGGCATTGCCGCGATCTTCGAGCCGCCGACGCTGTGAAAGGGCGCCGGTTTTTACGTGTAAAGCCAAAGCCCTTTTGAATCATCAAGGAATTGACGGGAGTTACCAGGGTCATGTCGACCGATCACAGCTTCATTCTCAAACTGTCGTGCGCCGACCGGCCGGGCATCGTGCATGCCGTGTCCGGTTTCCTGTTCGAGCGCGGCAGCAACATTCTCGATTCGGCCCAATTCGGCGACAGCCATACGGGCGAATTCTTCATGCGCGTGCATTTCTTGCAAGTGGGTGGCGATCCGGGCAAGGATGGACTAGAAGGCCTGCGCGCGGCGTTTGCGCCGCTCGCCGATGAGTTCGGCATGCGCTGGGAGTTGCACGACGCGAACGTGAAGCCGCGCGTGGTCATCATGGTCTCGAAGATCGGCCACTGCCTGAACGACCTGCTGTTCCGCTATCGCACCGGCCAGCTCGCCATCGAGATTCCCGCGATCATCTCGAATCACAAGGAGTTCTATCAACTCGCGGCGAGCTACAACATTCCGTTCCATCACTTCCCGCTGCTCGGCGGCAGCGATGCCGACAAGGCCGCGCAGGAAGCGCGCGTGCTGGATGTGGTGAACGGCGAGGGCGCCGATCTCGTGGTGCTCGCGCGCTACATGCAGATTCTCTCGCCGCAGTTGTGCAATGCGCTCGAAGGACGCGCGATCAACATCCACCATTCGTTCCTGCCGAGCTTCAAGGGTGCGAAGCCTTACTATCAGGCGTTCGACCGCGGCGTGAAGCTGATTGGCGCGACGGCGCACTATGTGACGTCCGATCTCGACGAAGGCCCGATCATCGAGCAGGAAGTCGAGCGCGTGGATCACAACATGACGCCGGACCAGCTCACGGCGATCGGCCGCGACGTGGAGTGCGTGACGCTCGCGCGCGCAGTGAAGTGGCACGTCGAGCATCGCATCGTGCTCAATGGCCACAAGACGGTGGTATTCCGGTAACCCGTTGTAATCTCAAAACTCTCGCTGCTGCGACAACTTGCCGTAGCGTGCCATGTGCACGCTACGCATTTTCGAACTACTCTTATTGCTGCAACGGTGCAGCCGTATCTGTCCGGCCCCCTCCTCAGCATCGTCCGACTCCCTCGTACTACTCCTTAAGACTTAGCGGCGGATCGTCGCGTCATACCTGCGGATAATAGTCCGCGGCCCGCGTGCTTCCTACTCTTGTTACGTCAATCTAACAAGCAGAGGAAACACCATGAAAGCCGCCCCATCCCCACAGGCGGACGCCGTACCAGACAGCCGTGCCTGGCGTGTGCTCGGCTCGAGCACGTTCGCATTCACGATCTGCTTCGCCGTCTGGATGATGTTCGCAATCCTCGGCATTCCGCTCAAGCAGCAACTTCATCTCACCGATACGGAATTCGGCCTGATCGCCGCGATGCCGGTGCTCACCGGATCGCTCGCCCGCGTGCCGCTCGGCATCTGGACGGACCGCTTTGGCGGCCGCATCGTCTTTTTCCTCACCATGATCGCGACGATCGTCCCGATCTGGCTCGTGTCGTACGCGACGCAACTGTGGCAATTCCTGGTGCTCGGCCTTTTCGTGGGTTTCGCGGGCGCTTCGTTCTCCGTCGGTACGCCTTACGTCGCACGCTGGTTCCCGAAGTCGCGCCAGGGCTTCGCCATGGGCATCTTCGGCGCCGGCAACTCGGGTGCTGCGCTCAACAAGTTCGTGGCGCCGGTGCTGATCATCGCGGCCGGTTCATGGACCATCGTGCCGAAGGTCTACTCGGTTGCGATGCTTGTGACGGCACTGCTGTTCTGGGTGTTCTCGGCCAGCAACCCCGCGCATCGCGTCACGACTTCGACCAGTGTGGCGAGCCAGATGCGCGTGCTCGCCGACCCGCGCGTGCTGCGCTACTCGCAGTACTACTCGGTGGTGTTCGGCGGCTACGTGGGTCTTTCGCTGTGGATGCCGCAGTACTACGTGAACCAGTACGGCTTCGGCATCGAGCAGGCGGCTTTCCTCGCGGCGTGCTTTTCTCTGCCTGGCGGCGTGCTGCGCGCGATCGGCGGCTGGCTCTCCGACCGCTACGGCGCATATCGCACCACGTGGGCCGTGATGTGGGTCTCGCTCGGCTGCTTCTTCCTGCTGAGCTATCCGCCGACCGACTTCGTGATTCACAGCGCGCACGGTCCGCTCAACCTGCATATCAGCACGGGTCCGGTGTTCTACACGGTGCTCATGTTCATCGTGGGTATCGCGATGGCGGTGGGCAAGGCCTCGGTCTTCAAGTTCATCGGCGACGAATACACCGACAACATCGGCGCGGTCTCCGGCGTGGTGGGTCTCGCCGGCGGTCTCGCGGGCTTCATCCTGCCGATTCTCTTCGGCCTGCTGGTGGACCTCACGGGCGTGCGCACCACCTGTTTCATGCTGATGTTCGGCGCCACCGTGGTCAGCCTGCTCTTCATGCACTTCTCCTTCCGCCCCGAGGCGGTCGCGCATGGCCGCGCGGTGCTGGAGCGCAAGGAGGAAAGCGAGATTGCCTCGCTGAAAGAAACTTCGCACATCGAATAACGGGCCAAGCCGCAACAGGCCAAACCGGATGATTTCACGCGCCGCGTGGGCGGCGCCTACTGTACGAGCACTATCATGTCCAAATATCTTCTGACCAAGTGGGAGCCCGAGAACACCAAGTTCTGGGCGGCTTCCGGCGAGCAGATCGCCACCCGTAACCTGTGGATCTCGATTCCCGCGCTGATGCTGGCGTTCGTCGTGTGGTCGCTGTGGAGCGTCGCGGTCGTCAATCTCGACAAGGGCGGCTTCCACTTCACGAAGAACGAGCTGTTCTGGCTGACGGCGCTGCCCGCGCTCTCCGGCGCCACGCTGCGCATCTTCTACTCGTTCCTCGTGCCGATCTTCGGCGGCCGCCGCTTCACCGCGATCTCCACGGCGAGCCTGCTGATTCCGGCCATCGGCATGGGCTTCGCGCTGCGCGATCCGTCCACTTCGTATTCGACGCTGCTCGTGCTCGCGCTCCTGTGCGGCCTCGGTGGCGCGAACTTCAGCTCGTCGATGGCGAACATCAGCTTCTTCTTCCCGAAGGCGCGCAAGGGGTTCGCCACGGGCCTGAATGCGGGCATCGGCAATCTGGGGGTTTCGGTCGTGCAGTTCGTCACGCCTATCGTGATCACGACGGCCGTGTTCTCGGGCCTGCTCGGTGGTGGCCAGACCTATGTGAAGGACGGTATCGAACACAGCATCTGGCTGCAGAACGCGGGCTTCATCTGGGTGCCGCTCATCATCGTGTCGTCGTTCGCCGCGTGGTTCGGCATGAACGACATCGCCGACGCGAAGGCCTCGTTCAGCGAACAGGCCGTGATTTTCCGCCGTGCGCACAACTGGATCATGTGCTTTCTTTATGTCGGCACGTTCGGCTCGTTCATCGGCTTCTCGGCGGGGCTCGCCCTGCTGACCAAGGCCGAATTCCCCGCCATCAACCCGACCGCATGGGCGTTCCTCGGGCCCCTCGCCGGCGCGCTCACGCGTCCTGTCGGCGGCTGGATCTCGGACAAGCTCGGTGGCGCGCGCGTCACGCTCTGGACCTTCGTCGCGATGATCGTCGCAGTGATGGGCGTGATTGCCTTCCTGCCGGGCGGTGCACTGGGTGGCGCGCAAGGCAGCTTCATCGGCTTCCTCGCGATGTTCGTGGTGCTGTTCGCGCTGACCGGCATCGGCAACGGCTCGACCTTCCGCATGATTCCCGTGATCTTCCTCACACAGCACCAGCGCGCGGCCGAAGGCAAGGGCGCACCGGCAAAGCACAGCGCGCTTGCCGAAGCCGGCAAGGAGTCGGCGGCGGTGCTCGGCTTCGCGGGTGCGATGGGCGCGTACGGCGGCTTCTTCATCCCGAAGAGCTTCGGCACCTCGCTCGACATCACCGGCTCGCCCGTTTCGGCGCTCGTGTGCTTCATCGGCTTCTACGTGGTGTGCGCACTCGTGACGTGGTTCTTCTACGCACGCCGCAACGCCTCGATGCCGTGCTGAGGCCACTGGTCGAACTAGTCCTTCAGGAGTAGTGGGGGCGCGAAGGGCCTACTCCCAATGCGCCCCGCGCACTCTCCCCTCGATGAATGGGCAGGCAAGTGCCTGCCCGTCATACTCAAAAGCGAATTTCGAATACCGACAGCCTGCGAATGAAACGCGCGAGAGGTACAAGAAGCGCGAGACGGCGGGCGCAGTCGGCGACAAAACATCAGCAGTCCCGGAGCATCGTATGAGTTACTTTCTGGACCGGTTGAAGTTCATGTCGCGCGTGAAGTCGACCTTTTCCAAGGGTCACGGCGCGGTGGTGAACGAAGACCGCAAGTGGGAAGACGGCTATCGCAGCCGCTGGCAGCATGACAAGATCGTGCGCTCGACCCACGGCGTGAATTGCACGGGCTCGTGCTCGTGGAAGGTCTACGTGAAGAATGGCTTGATCACGTGGGAAACGCAGCAGACCGACTACCCGCGCACGCGCGCCGACTTGCCCAATCACGAGCCGCGCGGCTGTCCGCGTGGCGCCTCGTATAGCTGGTACGTCTACTCGGCGCAGCGCGTGAAGTATCCGATGATTCGCGGCCGCCTGATGGACATGTGGCGCGATGCGCGCCGCACGCTCGATCCGGTCAGGGCATGGGCCTCGATCGTCGAAAATCCCGAGAAGGCGGCTCGCTACAAGCGTGCGCGCGGCCAGGGCGGCTTTGTGCGCGCCGACTGGGATACGGCCACCGAAATGATTGCGGCGGCCAATGCCTACACGGTGGGCGAGTACGGCCCGGACCGTGTGATCGGCTTTTCTCCGATTCCCGCCATGTCGATGGTCTCGTACGCGGCGGGCTCGCGCTATCTCTCGCTGATCGGCGGCACGTGCCTCTCGTTCTACGACTGGTATTGCGACCTGCCGCCCGCCTCGCCGCAAACGTGGGGCGAGCAGACCGACGT
>JAITTX010000007.1 GCA_031286755.1 Paraburkholderia sp. | reverse complement strand
CGCCATGCGGGCTTCGTCGCGCTGGCGCTGGGCGTGGGCTTCATGTCGATGTCGGCGCTCGTGATGGTGCTCGCGCCGCACTGGATCGTCGGGCTCTACCTGCACCTCGACGACCCGGCCAACGCGCAAACCGTCGCGCTCGCGGCGTCGCTGCTCGGTGTGGCGGCCCTGTTCCAGATCGTCGACGGCATGCAGACAGTGGGCTCCGGCTGCCTGCGCGGCCTGAAGGACACGCGCATTCCGATGGTTGCCGCGACGCTCGGCTATTGGGGCATCGGCTTTCCGGTCGGCTATGCGCTCGCGTTCCATTTCGGCATGGGCGCGCTCGGGCTCTGGTGGGGGCTCGCGGCCGGGCTCGCGAGCGTGGCCGCGTTCATGACGTGGCGTTTTCACCGCATGAGCCGGCGCGTGCAAATCGAGGCGGCGCACGCGGGCTGAGGCTGCGCGCGGGCGTCATAGCGGGATGCAAGAGCATCGCCGCACGGCGCTCACAAGTGCACCAACAAGCGCACCAACCAGAACGCCGTCAAGGCACCCCGAGCGGTGCGTTAAGCGCACGGTTAAAATAGCGGGCTGGCACCGCCCGCCGTCCGCCCCACGAAGGCAGAAAAGCGCTCACCCCGTTGCCCGGGGCCGGATTCGATGCCGATGCATCCGTTCGCCGGCAACGGCAGCCAGGCGCACGCCGACAGGTGTGCGCGCAGCCATGCCGGCCACCCCGGCCGCGCACGACGCACCACGGGCCAGCCGGCCCATCCGCCACAGCCACGACACCGCCATGAAGCACCCCGCACCCCGCGCGCGTCGGCACGCGCGCGTCGGCACGGCGGCGGCGCGGCATCGTGGATATGGCAGCGGCACCCGGCGCCCCGGCCGTCTCATCGAGAACACCCCGGAAACACCCCAATAACGCCCCGCTCACGGACCACCCACTCATGCTTGCCCCGATCACCCGACTGTTCCCGCTCTGGGCCGTCCTCGTCTCGCTGTTCGCCTATTTCAATCCGGGCGTTGTCGCGCCCGTCACGCCGCACGTCACGACGCTCCTGATGATCATCATGCTGGCGATGGGCGTGACGCTCTCGTTCGCCGACTTCCAGCGTGTCTTCACGCGGCCCGCGCCCGTGCTCGCCGGCATCGTCCTGCACTATCTGGTGATGCCGCTGGCCGCGTGGGTCATCGCCCACGCGCTGCACATGCCGCCCGACCTCACCGCCGGCATGGTGCTGGTGGGCAGCGTGGCGAGCGGCACGGCCTCGAACGTGATGATCTATCTCGCGCGCGGCGACGTGGCGCTTTCCGTGACGATCAGCGCGCTCTCGACGCTCGTGGGCGTGTTCGCCACGCCGCTCCTCACGCGCTTGTACGTGGACGCCTCGATCGTCGTCGACGTGCACGGCATGCTCATGAGCATCCTGCAGATCGTCGCGCTGCCGATCGCCGCCGGCCTCGTCGTGAACCGTCTCGCGGGCGCCCTCGTGCGGCGCGTGGAGCCGATCCTGCCGCTCGTCTCGATGGTCTCGATCCTCGCGATCATCGCGGCCGTGGTGGGTGGCACGCACGCGAGCATTGCCACGGTGGGCCCGCTCGTGGCGCTCGGCGTGGTGCTGCACAACGGCATCGGCCTGCTGGGCGGCTACTGGGGCGGGCGCCTGCTCGGCTTCGACGAATCCGTGTGCCGCACGCTCGCCATCGAAGTGGGCATGCAGAACTCGGGCCTCGCGGCGACGCTCGGCAAGCTCTACTTCTCGCCGCTCGCCGCGCTGCCCGGCGCGCTGTTCTCGGTGTGGCACAACCTCTCGGGGTCGCTGCTCGCGGGCTACTGGGCCGGCAAGCCGGCGCGCGGCAGCGAGCGCGATGCGGACGAAGCGCGCAGCGCGGCTGCCGCGAACGCCGGAACATCGGCTACCCGGCGCGGATAAGCACCCGGCCGTGTTGCCAGACGCGCGGCCCGGGTGACCAACGCCCCCGGGCCGGTCATGGCGAGCGTATTTGCCACGTCCGGCCTCACCCACGCAGCGCCCTCAGGCGCACACGCCCGGGGTGCTTGAGCGTGCGCGCCGCTAAACCCGCAGCCAAACGCTCCACCCAAGGCGCCACCCAAGGCACCACCCAACGCGCGAGCCAGCCGGGCAGGACGAGCGCGCGCCGTTCGCCCCACGACGCGCACGGCGTGCACACCTCGCAGCACACCGCCTCGTCCCATCCGCCGATCCACACCCGTTCGCCGGGCGCGAACGGCAGTGCTTCGCCCGGCTCGAGCCAATAGTCCTGCGCGTCGCCTTCCACAGTCATCAACACGCGCCCTTCGACCGCGCCCAGGACGCCGCCCGACGCCCGGCGCACGAGGCGGCAGTTGCCGCGTGCGATCCGCAGTTCCTCGCGCCGCGTCTGCGCTCCGGCAACGCTCGCTTGCATGATCCGATCCATCGCTCTCTCCACGGTTCGTGATGGATGCAGTGTGCGGCGAGCGCGCAGGCCGACGTTTCCAGCCGGCATGAAATGAGGCCTGCCGCATGTCTTGATGGTCGTTGCCTGGGCGCATACGCGGCCGGCCACGCGCGAAACGGGCGTGCCGCTCGGCGCCGCTTCCCGATAGAATCGGCGGCACAAGGCGCACGACGTAAGCGAACCATTGGGGACGCCGCAGCGCCGACAGCTTCGCAAGGAACTGGAGTCACGCGCTTCGCGCTCACTCTGGTCGACCGCGAAGCATGGGATCAGACCAGGAGCCTTGCATGGGGCTGAAGCACTAACTCTGGTCGACAGGAGAGGAGAATCCGATTGTCCGCGCATACCGTTCAGAGCCGCGCCGCCACGCGCGCCCGGCGTCCGTTGTTTCCGCTGCTTGCGCTCCTGAGCGTCACGCTGCTCGCGGCCTGCGCAACGCGCCCGCCGGCCACGTCGTTCCCGCGCGCGAACTCCAGCGCCCTGCCGGCCTCCGAGGCTGGCGCCACGCCGCTTGGCGTCGCGCTAGCCGGGCCCGAGGCCGCGCACCCGGATGAATCGGGCTTTCGCCTGCTCGCCACCGGCACCGACTCGCTGCAGATGCGCATCGCGCTCGCGCGCGCGGCGACGAAAACCCTCGACATGCAGTACTACATCGCCAACGAGGACACCACCGGCAAGCTGTTGCTCGGCTCGGCGCTGTATGCGGCCGATCGCGGCGTGCACGTGCGCATGCTCGTCGACGACCTGAACTTCCACGACATCGACCGTCTGATGGCGGCGCTCAACAGCCATCCGAACATCCAGATCCGCGTGTTCAATCCGTATGGCAGCCCGAACGAGAGCATGTTCGCGCGCACGCGCAACTTCTTCACGAACGTCGACCAGTTCACGCGCCGCATGCACAACAAGGCGACGATCGTCGATAACGAACTCGCGATCGTGGGCGGGCGCAATCTCGGCGACGAATACTTCAGCGCGAGCGAGACGCTGCAGTTCCGCGACCTCGACGTGCTCACGGCGGGGCCGATCGCCGCGAGCGTCTCGGCGAGCTTCGACGACTACTGGAACAGCAGCGTGTCGTACCCGCTGAGCGTGCTCAATCATCAGAAGTTCGATCCGCGCGATCTCGACGCGGCGCGCGACGACCTGCGCGCGCACTGGCGCAAGAACGCCGACCCGTACAACGCGAAGCCGCTCAACGCCACGCCGCTCGCCCAGCAGATCGCGCGCGACGAGCTCGGCCTGACCTGGGCGAAGTGGCAATTCGTGGCCGACGCGCCGGAAAAAATCTCGGGCACCGAGCGCGGCCAGATGGGCGACGCAATGCGCTCCCTGCTCGATCGCCTGAATCACGCGCAAAGCAGCGTGCTGATCGTCTCGCCGTATTTCGTGCCGCACGACGCGGGCGTGCAGGCCATTCGCGCGCTCACGGCGCGCGGCGTGCGCGTGGCGATCCTCACCAACTCGCTCGCGGCCACCGACGCCGTCGCCGTGCAGGCCGGCTACAGCCCCTACCGCGTGCCGATGCTCAAAGCCGGCGCCGAACTCTACGAGTTCAAGTCCACCCAGCCCGAGCGCACGGGCTTGCGGCGCCTGCCCATGATGGGCTCGCACTCGCGCGCGAGCCTGCACGCGAAGGCCTACGTGATCGACGAAAGCACGCTCGTAATCGGCTCGCTCAATCTCGATCCGCGCTCGGCCAACCTCAACACGGAACTCGCGCTCGCGATAGAAAGCCCGCCGATCGCGCGCGAAGTGGCCGGCATCTTCAAGTTCGCGACTTCACCGAAGGTGAGCTATCGCGTCACGCTCGCGACGCCCGCGCAGCTCGCGTCGCTGCGCGGCACCCCGATTTCGTCGCCGCTCGTGTGGACCGACGAGGAGGACGGCATGATGCGCACCTACAACCTCGATCCCGGCGCGGGTTTCTACAGGAATGTGCTAACCGGGCTATTCTTGCTGTTGCCGGTCGACAGCCAGTTGTGAGGCCCGCTCCGGCGCGCGCAGGGATGGCGCGCCGCGTGTCCCGGCCCGCAGCCCCATGCAGCGCCGCGGCGTCGGCCCCTGAACCCGTCACCTATGTCACGCATGCATGACGCGCCGCGCTTCGGCGCGCGCGCCGCATCCACCATCGGAGTGTCACCATGACCGCCAGCCACGAGAACGTCAGAATGGAGCGCGACACGTTCGGCGAGATCGCCGTGCCCGCCGCGCAGCTCTGGGGCGCGCAGACGCAGCGCTCCCTGCAGAACTTTCGCATCTCGAGCGAGAAGCAGTCGCCCGAGCTCATCACCGCGCTCGCCACGATCAAGCGCGCCGCCGCCGAAGTGAATCTCTCGCTCGGCGTGCTCGACGAGACCAAGGCACACGCGATCATCGCGGCCGCCGACGAGATCATCGAAGGCAAGCACCCCGGCGAGTTCCCGCTCGCGGTCTGGCAAACGGGCTCCGGCACGCAAACCAACATGAACCTCAACGAGGTGATTGCGAACCGCGCGAGCGAGATCCTGGGCGGCGAGCGCGGCGAGGCGCGCAAGGTGCATCCGAACGACGACGTCAATCGCGGCCAGTCGTCCAACGACGTGTTCCCCACCGCGATGCACGTGGCCGCCGCCTACGGCATCGTCAAGCATCTGCTGCCCGCGCTGAAGACGCTGCGCGACACGCTCGCAGCGAAGTCGAAGCAGTTCGCCGACATCGTGAAGATCGGCCGCACCCATCTGCAGGACGCCACGCCGCTCACGCTCGGCCAGGAATTCTCGGGCTACGTCGCGCAGCTCGACCAGGGCATCCGGCACGTGGAGTCCACGCTGCCCCATCTCTATGAACTCGCGCAAGGCGGCACTGCCGTGGGCACGGGCTTGAACGCGCACCCACAGTTCGCGCAGAAGGTGGCCGAGACCATCGCGAAACTCACGGGCGTGCCCTTCGTCACCGCGCCCAACAAGTTCGAGGTGATGGCCGCCGCCGACGCGCTCGTGTTCGCGCACGGCGCGCTCAAGACCGTGGCGGCGAGCCTCATGAAGATCGCCAACGACATCCGCTGGCTCGCGAGCGGTCCGCGCTGCGGTCTCGGCGAGCTCTCGATCCCGGAAAACGAGCCGGGCAGCTCGATCATGCCGGGCAAGGTGAATCCTACGCAATCCGAAGCATTAACGATGCTCTGCTGCCAGGTGTTCGGCAACGACGTGGCCGTGAACGTGGGCGGCGCGAGCGGCAATTTCGAACTGAACGTGTTTCGCCCGATGATCGCGCACAACGTGCTGCAATCGATCCGCCTGCTAGCGGACGGCGCGCTCTCCTTCAACGATCACTGCGCGGTGGGCATCGAGCCCAACCGCGCGCGCATCGACACGCTGCTCAACGAGTCGCTCATGCTGGTCACGGCGCTCAATCCGCACATCGGCTACGACAAGGCCGCGCAGATCGCCAAGAAGGCGCACAAGGAAGGCACGACGCTCAAGGCGGCCGCGCTCGCGCTCGGCCATGTGAGCGAACAGCAGTTCGACGAATGGGTCAAGCCCGCCGACATGGTGGGCACGTTGAAGAAATAAGCGCTGAAGAAATAAGATCAGACCCGGCCTTTCGCCACTTCCTCGGGCTTCAGGTCGACGATCGCATCGAGCGCTTCCTTCACGTCGAGCGCATATTTCGCGAGGCGCTTTTGCTCGTCGGTTTCCGGCACGAAGGTCGGCACGGGTATCGGGTTGCCGTTTTCGTCGACGGCCACGAACACGATCAGGCAATCGGTGGTGAGACGCAACTGGCCGCTCTTCGGGTCGCCCGCGTGCACGGTGATGTGGATGTGCATCGAGGTGCGGCCCGTGGCCACCACGCGCGCGCGCAGCTCGACCATGTTGCCGACGAGAATCGGCCGGCGAAAGCGGATGTTGCCCACGCTCACCGTCACGCAGTAGCGGCCCGACCAGACGGCGGCGCAGGCGTAGGCGGTTTCGTCGATCCATTTCATCAAGGCGCCGCCGTGGACTTTGCCGCCGAAGTTCACTGAAGTCGGCTCGGCGAGAAAGCGGAACGTCGTTTCCGAACGGTCCAGCGGCTGGGAAGGCGTACTCATGGTGGCTCCGCTCGTGGGGGATGCGCCTGGCTAAAAAGGCGTTGTTATAGGGTGCAGCCGATTATACGAGTGCCGTATGTCATACGCAGTCAAGCGCATGCGTTTGCCCGCCATGCACGCGGACCGGCGCCGCCTGAGGGCAACCTGAGTGCAACCTGAGCGCGTCCCCGCGCCGCCTGGCACGCCGCGGCGCGCTCAGGCTGCGGCAAACCGCGCCCGGTAGTCGAGCGGCAGCACGCCATAGCGCCGCTCGAACGCGCGCCGCAAATTCTGCTCGGTGCCGAAGCCGCAGTCCGCGGCAATGCGCTTGACGCTCAGGCGCGACTGCGCGAGCGCGTGCGCCGCGGCTTCCACGCGCATGGCCGCGACCGTGCGCGCGGGCGTGCGCCCCACCGCCCCCACATAGCGCCGCGCGAAGGTGCGCGGGCTCATGCGCGCCGCTTCGGCGAGACGCTCGACGCTCAGCTCCGCGTGCAGGTTCCCGGCCATCCAGCCATGCAGCGCGTCGAAGGCGCCGCCCGCCGCGCTTTGCGCCTCCAGCGCCTCGCTGAACTGCAACTGGCCGCCCGGGCGCTTCATGAACACCACGAGCCGGCGCGCGGCATGCATGGCCACCGCGTGGCCGCAGTCCTCCTCGATCAGCGCGAGCGCGAGATCGATGCCGACCGTCACGCCCGCCGAAGTCCACACTACGCGGCCGTCGCGCTCGTCGCGCACGAAAATCGGCTCGGGGTCGACGCTCACCTGCGGAAAGCGGCGCGCGAGTTGCGCCGCGTTGCGCCAGTGCGTGGTGGCGCGGCGACCGTCGAGCAGGCCCGCTGCGGCAAGGTAGAACGCGCCGGTGCAGACCGAGGCGACCCGCCGCGCGCGCGGCGCGGCTGCGGCGATCCACGCGACGAGCTCGGGCTGCAGCACCGTCGCGTCGTCGATGGGGACGCCCGGGACGATCAGCGTGTCGATAGCGGCGGTGTCGAGCGCGTCGAGCCGCTCGGTGACGACCGGCAGGCCCGCGAACGTGGGCAGCACGCCGCCCGCCGCCGAAGCGAGCGTGACGCGGTAGGCGCAGTGGACGGCGGAATCGGCGCAAGCGGAGAGCTTGGCGGACTGGGCGGAAATCGGCGCCGTGGCGGCCCGCTCCGCGCGCATCGACAATTCGGCCCGCCAGAACGCCTCGACGGGCCCGCAGGCGTCGAGCAGCACGAGATCGGGCGCGACTGCAAAAACCACATGACGCACACAGGGGGACGCAGACATGGCGAAACAAGGAACGATGATGGCTCGATGCCGCCATCATCGCACGCGCGCCGTTGGCGGGCACATCGATCTTGCGTCAATTTCTGCCATGCAGCGACGCTCGATGCCACGGGATGACGCCAAACCGCCTGGCGCGTCCGCTTAGTTGTGAACCGTGATGCCCTGGTCGATCGTGCCGTACATCGTGATGCCGCTCGCGCTGCTCGAAGGCGTGGTGCCGCCCGCGCAGGCCGTGCAAAGCAGCGCAATCGCTGCAAGGGCCAGAATCCGTTTCATGACTGCCAGCTTGCTTCCAGAAAGGAACCTATTCTAGCGCGGCACTGCCTGGTCCCGCGCGCGGGTCGTCCCGTGCCGGCCGTCTCTGCCCTCGTTATCCGCACGCCATATTTCACGACAAACTGAAACGTCGAATGCCGGGTTTCGCTAGAGTAGACACATGGGCCGCCACGCCCCGCCCGAACAGGCGGCGCGAGCCGGCCGTCCGAACCGTCAGTTCCGCACGGGAGCCATCATGCCTCTTCCCCCCACCGACGAAACCAGCCACTTCCCCGGTCTCGCGCGCGTCGCGGCCCTGCTCGCTGATCCCGGCCGCGCCGCCATGCTGTGGGCGCTCATGGACGGCAGCGCGCGCCCGGCCGGCGAACTCACCATGATCGCGGGTCTCTCGCCGTCCGCCGCCAGCGCGCATCTCGCCCGGCTCGCCGAAGGCGGCTTGCTCAAGCCCGAAGTGCGCGGGCGGCATCGCTACTACCGCATCGCCACCGCCGAAGTCGCCGCGGCCATCGAAGCGCTGATGAACGTCGCGCACGCCGCCGCGCCCGCGCAGCCCGTGACGCGCCCCGCGCGCACCGTGCCCGTGGAGATGCGCCACGCGCGCACCTGCTATGACCACATGGCCGGCGAGGTCGCGGTGCGCGTGTTCGACCGGCTTGTCGAAGGCGGATGGCTGGTGCGCCAGGACGACGATCTCGAAGTGACGGAGCAAGGCGTCGCGCGGCTTTCCAATTGGGGCGTCGATCTGGGGGCGCTGCACGCGCGCCGGCGGCGCTTCGCCTGCACCTGCCTCGACTGGAGCGAACGGCGCCCGCATCTGGGTGGCGCGCTGGGCGCGGCGCTGCTCGAACGCTTTACCTCGAACGGCTGGGTCGAACGCACCAGCCGCCCACGCGTGCTGCGCATCACGCCGCTCGGACAGCACGAATTCGACACGTTCACGACGACATAATCGCCCCAACAAGCTGACAAATACCCGACAAAATCCTTTAACACTCCGCGAAAATCGCGCTTTCTGGCGGGAGACACACGTTCTGTTACATCTGGTGCATAAGCCCTAACAATTGAGCGCTCATGGAAACAGGCGCGGCGGATAGAGTTCCCCACATGGCGCCCCGAAATTCGTTCGGGCTGCTGTGCTCTGCATGGGATGACACGAAGGCGCCAAAGCGCCAAGTCCCATCGACAGGAGAACCAACATGACAACGCGCACCTCATCGCTCACTACATTCCGCCGCTGCGGCAACACGCAACACACGCACCATGACACGCCCATCACGGCGCGCCGTCCGCGCGGCCGCACGCTCATCGCCGGCGCCGTGCTCGCCGCTTTCGCGCTCAGCCTGACCGGCGCCAACGCCTGGGCGCAAGCCGCGCCGCAGGCGGCACCGCAAGCCGCCCCCGCCGCTGGCGACCCGCCCGGACGCGTCGCGCGCCTCGACTACATGGCGGGCGACGTCACCACCGAGCCGGCCGGCGCCAGCGACTGGTCCTACGCCCAGTTGAACCGCCCGCTCACGACCGGCGACCAGCTCTGGAACGACGCCAACGCGCGCTCGGAGATGCACATCGGCTCGACGGCCGTGCGCATGGGCGCGCAAACGAGCGTCGACGTGCTCAACCTCGACGACGCGAACGCCCAGCTCAAAGTCGCGCAAGGCACGCTCTCCACGCGCGTGCGCGAACTGCCGCCCGGCGCCTCGTACGAAATCGACACGCCCAACCTCGCGCTCGGCGTGACCAGCCCCGGCGACTATCGCGTGGACGTCGCGCCCGACGGCAGCGCCACGACCGTCACGGTGCGCAGCGGCAATGTGACGGTGTATGGCGAGAACGGCCAGACGCCGATGTCGGCGGGCCAGCAGATCCGCTTCGCCGGCACCGACCTGCAACAGGTGGCCAGCAACGCCGCGCCATCCCCCGATGCCTTCGACCGGTGGGCGCTCGCGCGCGACGCCGCCGAGGACCGCTCGGTCTCGGCGCGCTATGTTTCGCGCGACATCCCCGGCTATCAGGACCTGGACGCCAACGGCACGTGGCGCGAAAGCCCGCAGTACGGCGAGGTGTGGCAGCCCAACGACGTGCCCTCGGGCTGGGCGCCGTATCACGACGGCCACTGGGTCTGGCAGGCGCCGTGGGGCTGGACGTGGGTGGACGACGCGCCGTGGGGCTTCGCGCCGTACCACTACGGCCGCTGGGCTTATGTCGACGATTCGTGGGCGTGGGTGCCGGGTCCGATCGTCGAGACCGCGCCGCCCGTCTACGCGCCCGCGCTCGTCGCCTTCGTGGGCGGCGGCGGCGGTGGCCCCGACTGGGGCGTGAATCTCGCCATCGGCGGCGCGGCGGCGGCCGGCGTCGCGTGGTTCGCGCTCGGGCCGGGCGAGCCGTGGCATCCGCGCTGGGGCGACTGGAGCCCGCACTACTACGACCGCGTGAATCGGACCGTGATCGTCAACAACTACCGCCGCGACGTGAACATCACGAACATCAACGTGCACAACAACATCAATGTGCACAACACGTTCGTGAACTACCGCGTGCCGGGCGCCGTGACCGCCGTGCCGGCCACCGCCTTCGTGCACGGCCAGCCGACCTCGCGCTTCGCGCAGCGCGTCGACCCGCGCCAGTGGCAGAACGCGCACATCCAGTCGGGCACGCCGGGGCTCGCGCCGGTCAAGGGCAGCTTCGGTCCGAACCTGCGCCGCGCCGACTATCGGCCGCCCGCCTCGCTCAATCAGCGGCAGGTGGTGGCCACGCGCGCGCCGGTTGCGCCGCCCGCGTTCCGCGACAACCTCGCGCAGCGCTTCGCGCATAGCGGCGGTGCCGTGCCGGGCGCGGGCGCGCCGGTCGTGCGCGTCTCCGCGCCGGCGCATGCTGCTTCGCCCACCTCGCCTTTCTCGCCCGCCTCGCACGGCGGATGGCCGCAGCAGAACGTGCGCGTGGTACCGCCGCATTCGCCGGTGATCGGCGCGACGGGCCGGCCCGGTGGCGCTGCGCATCCGGTGCCGGGTCAAGCGCCTGGCCAGGCACCGCGTCCGGGCGCGTTCGCCCAGGGCGGCCCGCATGGCGCTGGTCCGAACCAGCCCATGGCGCCGCGCGGGCAACAGCCCGGCCAGCCCGGCACGCCTCCCGCAATGGCGAATGGTCGCGGCCCGGCCGCCCCGCAACCGAACGAAGCGCATGGTGGCGTGCCGCGGCCACCGCAGTTCGCCGGCCGGCCGGCGGGTACGCAACCGCAAGGCGGTCTGCCTGGCGGCGAGCCGCGTGCGCCGGGCGCCGCCGCGGGCAACCCGAACGGCCACGCGGTGGCGGGCGCGCCTGGCGAGGCGCGTCAGCCCTCCTGGATGCAGCCGCATGCGCCGATGGCCCAGCGCGGCCAGCCAGGCGCCGCGGCGCCGGGCCAGCCGGGCCGGCAGCCAGCCCTCGCGATGCAGCAGCCGCATGAAGGCGCGCCTGCGCGCGCGCCGCAACCCGCCATGGGCGAAGCGCCGCACGGCCCGCAGCCGATGCAGCCGCAACCGGGCGCCGAGGCTCATCCGCAGCCGCAGCCGCGTGCCGACGTCCACGCGCAGCCTCAACCCCAGCCGCAGCAGCGCGCCGACTTCCAGCCGCAGCCCCAGCCGCACGAAGCGCCGCGCCCACAGCCGCAACCGCGCGCGGAGTTCCATCCGCAACCCCAGCCGCAGCCGCGCCAGGAGCCTCGCCCGCAACCTCAGCCGCGCGCGGAATTTCATCCGCAGCCGCAACCGCGTCCGGAATTCCACCCGCAGCCGCAACCCCAGCCGCGCGCCGAGTTCCACCCGCAACCGCAACCGCAGCCGCGTCCGGAGCCCCGCCCGCAGCCGCAGCCGCAACCGCATCCTCAGGCGGGCGGCGGCCACGACGAGCACCATCGCGGCTGAGCCCCGCCCCTGGCGCGCGCTGCAAAGCGCGCGCCATCAATGCAAAAGCCCGCGAACGTTGCCGTTCGCGGGCTTTGTTTATCGTGCGCCGATTCGCACCGCCAGTTCGCGCCCCGTTCATGCGCCAATCACGGCGCTACGGCCCGCTAGACCGCCATCGGCGCCGTGAGCGGGTCGTGGTGCCGGTAGCCGGCCAGCGAGAAGTCCGCGGGCTCGACCTTCTCGAGCCACTCGGGCTCGTAGACGCCGGTCTTCGCGTACTCCGGCACGCGCGCCGCGATCTCGAGACGCGGGCTCTCGTAGGGCTCGCGGCGCAGTTGCTCGTTGAGCATGCCGAGCTGGTTCTCGTAGATGTGCGCGTCGCCGATGAAGTAGGTGAACCAGCGCGGCGTATAGCCCGTCAGACGGCCGACGAGATGCAGCAGCACCGCGCCTTCGGTCAGGTTGAACGGCGTGCCGAGCCCCACGTCGTTGCTGCGGATATACAGGCACAGCGAGATCTCGCGCTTCGCGACGTTCGGCAGAAACTGATAAAGCAGGTGGCACGCGGGCAGTGCGATCTCGTCGAGCACGGCCGGGTTCCAGCCATGAAACAGAATCCGGCGGTCGGCGGGATTGTTCATGATCGTGTCGAGACACTGGCGCAACTGGTCGACCGCCTTGTAGAGCAGCACCTTCGGGCGGCCGTCCTCGCTGAATTCGCTCACGCGGGCGTAGCCGCGCGATTGCGCGTCGGCAAGCTGCGCGCTCGCGTCGGCGTCGAGCACCTTGTAGGCGGGCCACTGGCGCCACTGCACCCCGTAGACATCGCCGAGGTCGTCGGTGCCGCGCCGATACGGATTGGCGAGCCACTGCGCGTTCTCGTTCGCGTTGGCGTCCCAGACCTTGCAGCCGAGCGCGCGGAAATCCGCCGCGCTGCGCGAGGCGCGCAAGAAGCCGATCAGCTCGCCCACCGCCGACTTGAACGCCAGCTTTTTCGTTGTGACAGCGGGGAAGCCCTGCTGCAGGTCGAAGCGCAACATGGCGCCCGGCATGCTGATCGTGCGGATGCCGGTACGGTTTTCCTGCCAGGTGCCGGTGTCGAGAATCGAGCGGACGAGCTCGAGATACTGTTTCATGCGCGCTTCCCTGAGCGGGCGCGCGAGCGCGCCCGGTGCGGATTCAAAAGCGAGATTCTATAGCAAGACAAGCGCGGGCCCGTGGCGGCACTCTGGAGCCACACGCAACGGCAAGGCAGCGTATCGATATAACATGCTCGCGCAATACGCATTATTTCGGCGCAACGGAAAATGAAATAATGCCGCGAATAATGCGCCGCATGGCGACGCACGGCGAAGGCAAACAGCGTGGAAATCAATACACGGAATAACGTGACAGCCATGTGGCAAACGATCCGCAAATCGCTCTGCAATATCGCCACAGGAAAGTCCCGGCCGCGAGAACACGCCGCGTGAGCGGGCACGCGCAAACGAACCAGGCGGACCAAGAAAACCAGGCGAACCAAACAGATCAAACGAATCAAGCGGACCGGGCGGCCCGCATACGCGAGCCGCCCGCCGCACGAACCTGCGCCCCCGCACAGGCCCGCTTGCACCCCTGCTGCCTGTTGCACCCATGGCACCCCGGGACTCGAAGCCCCCAGGCACTCAGGCAGGCACCCTCACGGCCTGTTCCGGCTCTTCGTCACCTGCTTCTTCAGTGCCAGCCCGGCCGTGTCGTGCGGCCGTCATGTGGTCCCCTTCCGCGAGGCCACCCACCCTCGGATCACCCTCAGGTCAGGCCCCGCCCCCCGAAACCAGTCCGCCCGGATGCGGCGCGAGCGGATCGCTCTCCATGTGCCGCATGCCATGCGCGCACAGCAACCGGTACAACGTCACGCGCGAAATGCCCAACTCCTGCGCGGCATCGCCAAGACGCCCGCGATGGCGCAGCAACGCGAGTTCGATGGCCTGGCGCTCGGCGGCTTCGCGCGCCTGCGCGAGCGAGACCGGCACCACCTCCACGTAATCGCCGAGCTCCAGATCGCGCGCCGTGATCGCGCGCCCTTCCGACATGACGATCGCGCGCCGCACGCGGTTGATGAGCTCGCGCACGTTGCCGGGCCAGCTGTAGTTGTGCAGGGCCGCGATGGCGTCGGGAGAGAAACCGCGCAGGCGCCGTCCGCCGTCTTTCTTGAAGCGCTCGAGCATGTGCCGCGCGAGCAATTCGATGTCTTTGCCGCGCGCGCGCAGCGGCGGCTCGTCGATCTGCAGCACGCACAGGCGGTGATACAAATCCTGGCGGAAGCGGCCTTCGACCATGGCCGCGCGCATGTCCACGTGAGTCGCGGAAATGATGCGCACGTCCACCGGAATCGACTGATGGCCGCCAAGACGCTCGATCTTGCCTTCCTGGAGAAAGCGCAGCAGGCTCGCCTGGCTTTCCAGCGGCAGATCGCCGATTTCGTCCAGAAAAAGCGTGCCGCCGTTGGCCGATTCCACTCGGCCGATCTTGCGCTGGCTCGCGCCCGTGAACGCCCCGCGCTCGTAGCCGAACAACTCCGACTGCAGCAAATGTGGCGGAATGGCCCCGCAATTGATGGGCACGAACGTCGCGTTGCGCCGCGAGGAGCGTTCGTGAATGGCCACTGCGGTAAGTTCCTTGCCGGTGCCCGACTCGCCCGAAATGAACACCGGCGCGTCGGTCATCGCGACCTTGCGGATCGAGCGGAACAGCGCGAGCATCGCCTCGCACGAGCCCACCATCTCTCCTTCCGCGCCGCCCGAAGTGTCGTTCGAGGCGGCCTCGACCAGCGAGACCATGCCATAGGCATGGCCCACGGAATCGACGATGCGCTCACCGCTCCATGGCACCGTTACGTAATCGAAACAGTAATCGCGCACGAGACGGCGCAGATTGGCGTCCTGCAACTGGCCGGTGGTGGTGGCGGCAACCCAGCCCACGTTAGGCAACGTCAGGCACGGCTCGAACGCGCCGATCTCATGCGAGTGAAATTCGCTCGACAAATCGAGCAGCCCGCCCGCGGGCAAGCCCGCGCGCAGCGCACGCCGCGCTTCCCGCGCGTTGCCGACGATCTCCACCTGCCAGCCCCGCTCCTGGAACCGCTCGTTCAGCGCTGCATTCGGATTGCGCGTCACGTAAACCAGTTGCCGCATTGCGGATTCCATTATTCAGATCCTCTTGCCAACACATCGTTGCGAAATGACGGCACGCACCTGATGTACAGACACGCAGCAAAAGAAGCCATTCGCCGGGCGCAATTGCGCGCGGCGAACAGGGGGGCTTTTGCTGACAATGAATCCCCGAGTTGCGGCGTGTGTGTCAACTTGCCCATGGCTGGGCATTTGTTATGGCTATTACTCGTTTTTCTGAAGCTTACTATATGCACCGGGGTATTGGATAGAAAATATGCGATGTGAATAGATAAGGGCGCGATGGAAAGGTTTCCATTACGGAGCCACTGAATTGTAAGAGGAAAATCCATTACAGATGTTTCCATTCAGTTGCTCCCGCACCGTTTTCTCAACACCCCGTGATTACGTAGGACGAAAATCGCGCAAACGTTCTCCGCTGAAACTATCAAGCGAATTTCAGGCGTTTAAAACAACCCGACGTTTCAGCGCTGAAACGTTTTTTCGAAAATTCGCGATTCAAAATCCGTAGAAAATATTCAAACCCGCGGCGTATCAACGGATTGCGTGGCATGGCACACGTTTCGCTAAATGTCTCGCACCAGGAGATACGCCATGCGACTCATTCCCTCGAACCTCAAGCGCAGTGTGTCCGGCACGGGCGGCAGGCTTGCCGCCGTGCTGATTCCCGCCGCGCTCTTCGCCTTCGCGCCGTCGGTACGCGCACAGACCGCAGCGGATGCGACGAGTGCGCGTGTCGTCGCGGCGAGCCCCGGTGTCGTTCCTGCAACAAGCGCGGCCATGGTGAGCGCGACGCTCGACATGAGCATGGCACCTGATTCTGATAACGGCGCCAGCAGCAAGAACTTGAGTGTTGGCACGAACACCGGCACGCCCGCCGCCGATCCGGGCCCCGCAGGGGACGATCCGGTGCTCGCGGGAGTCGGCGCGCTCGACGACCAGACGCTCGCGCGCCAGCGCGGCGGCGCCGTTGGCATGGTGATGGTCGCCGCCACGCCGCAGCTCATGCGCGGCAACAGCGTGACGCTGTGGGACGAAATCGCCCCGCCCGCACCGTTGCCGATTCCCGTGGACGCCGGCCAGGCGGCCCAAGGCAACATCGCCAGCTACACCCGTAAGTAACCCCCAAATAGCGCCAGGCAGCGCGGCTCTCGTCAGACAGGCCCCATGCCGGGCGCGGTTCGGAGGCGGTGCGCGGCGCGCACCGCGCCGAAATGGAAACGGAGACAGACATGATCGTTCGCTTGAAGACGCCCGTGGCGCACCGGCGCTCCGCCCGGTTCGCCGCCGTCCTGAGCGCCGCGTTCGCGGCGGCGCTGGCGGCAGGCGTCGGTGCGCAGCAGGTGGCCAATCCCGGCGACATCATCGTCGAGCGCGACATCACCCCGCGCAGCGCTTTCGCCAGCGTGCCGAAAAGCCAGGACCCCGTGCTCGTGCGCGCCACCACGTTCCCGAAGAACACGTTCGACCCGACCATGGCGACGCTCGTCAGCGACACGGACCTCACCAACGCGCACGGCAATTCCGGCGTGAACACGAACGGCGCGCTCGCCGGCCAGGCCGCGGGCGTGCAGGCCATCAACCGCGTTCTCGTGGGCAACCCGGCGGGCTCGGGTGCGGCGCTCGGCGCGGGCGGCAGCGCCCAGGCCGTGGGTGGTCTGGGCGGCACGATCTCCTCCACCGTCACCGGCGCGCTCGCGCCGATCACGAGCGCGCTGGGCGCCATCGGAGGCATGAAATGAGCCGCTATCCGCACATGCCGCGCGCTCTGGCGGCAGCCGCGCTCGCTGCCTCACTGGTTGCGCTCGCAACCACCGCGCAGGCCCAGGTCACGGTAGGCGCGACCGCCGTGATCGCGCCGAACGCCGCGACCTCGACGACCGGCGCGCTCACCGTGAACGAAGCGGCCGGGCTCGACAACGCCCAGGCCAACCAACTGACGATCACGAACGGCGGCTCGGTCGCCAACGTGAATCTCGACGAACAAGGCGCCACGGCGCGCGCTCGGCTCGGCAATGCCAGCGCGGTCATCGGCTCGGGCGCTTTCTCGAACACCTCCGGCGCCATGATGGTGAATCAGACGGCGGGCGTGGGCAACATCCAGCGCAACAGTGCGCAGATCGGCACTGGGGCGCTCGGAGTCGCGTTGGTGTCGGACGGGGAACTGTCCGCGGCCAGCGCGACGAACGGCGGTATGGGCAACCAGACGGGCGAGGCACGCGGCATTCGTGAGGTGCGCATCGACGGTGCGGCCTTCAGGAATGCAACGGGCCTCGTGCAGGTGAACCAGACAGCCGGAGCCGGTAACGCTACGGCAAACAGTTTTGTGCTCCGTCCCCCGGCGGGCACTCTTTTTTAACTGACCACTCAAGTATCGGAGCGAAACATGAAGCGCACCCTCATCGCAGCGGCAGTTCTCGCGACGGCGGCAAGTTCCGCTTTCGCGGGCCCCAAGACGGCTTACCTCTTTAACGCCACCGGCGTGGCCGAAGCAGTAGGCATCGAAGGCTTTGTCGGGCTGTTCGGATGCGTCGGCGTCTCGAGCACGGCCGGCGCGGTCATCAACAACACGCAGACGACGAGCGGCGGCACGCTGCTCCCGCAGGCGCAGAGCTACCAGTTCGGCAACGTCACGACCGCCTACGACAACAACGTATCGAGCAGGGTTGGCACGGGTACGAACTCGAGCTACCGGACCTCGTACTTCGCCGAAGGCTCCGCTTCGCAGTCGGCGAGCGCGTCGTCGAAGACGCATGACGTGAGCGCATCGACCTCGAGGACCTCGTCGCGCAACTCGAGCTTCGACAAGACCTTCAACGCCGGCGTCGCGGCCAACTACCATGTGGCCACCGACAACGGCAACACGAGCGACTCGACGACCGCCAGCACCTACAACGACACGGGCAGCGCATCGCACAACCATGCGTACAACAGCGTCGGCAGCAACACCTCGACGCATTCGAAGGGTGTCAACGGTGGCGTCCAGGGCAGCGCTTCGTGGGCGCATAACGGCGACGACTGGAACGGCTCGGAAAGCTTCGCCGCAAACGGGTCCGCAGGCATCTCGCACACCAAGTCCAACTCGCATAACAACAGCGACGCGACCTCGACGGCGAGCAACTGGTCGAAGAACAACGACCGCAACACGAGCAACAGCTCGACCAACGCGAACACCGCCTATGCCGACGGCACGGGCAGCGCCGCGGTCTCCGCCTACGCGAACGGCACGAGCAGCAAGTCGAGCGACTCGAGCAAGACGTACAACCACCAGTACGGCGAATCGCGCAGCAGCTCGCACTCGCACTCGCAGTCCTACGCACGAGCCACGGACGAAAGCCATACGTCAGGTTACAGCGTGAACGACACGATGACCACGGTCAACGAAACGACGACCGGCTCGCTCACGAATCACGTCAACACGCAGCAGGCCGGCACGCTCGACGCCAACACGGGCAACGGCGCGGCAACCGGCGTGACGGGCAACCTGGGCGTGAACATCGCCGAAGGCATCAACAACGCGCAAAGCAACGACGTCGCGCTCGCTTCGGTCGATATCGGCAATGTGTTCGGTAACGCTCAGATCTTCAACAATCAGTCGTCCGCTGGCAAAGCGAATGTGAAAAACTTCAATCTGAACGCATCGGTGGGTGACGGCTCGCTCGCCAGCGTTTCGGGCAATGTCGGTGTGAACGTCGCTTCGGGTATCGGCAACGCGCAGAACAACAGCCTCGCCGGCTCCGTCACGACGGCCAGCAACGCCGGCTCCGCGCAGACGACAGCAATGGTCGCGACCGACAACAACGTGCAGAACGCGGGCATGACGGCCACCGGCCAGTTCCAGGGCACGGCTAGCCTCGGCGGCGGCACCCTCGTCGGCGCCAGCGGCAACATCGGCGTGAACATTGCCGGCGGCATCGGCAACCTGCAGCACAACGGCATGGCCATCGCGGCAATGAGCAACGGTCATTAAGCATCACTGAGCAATTCCGAAGTCGCTGCAATTCCAGGCTGTACCTCGACGCGCCGGCCGCCGCCACACAGCGGCCGGCGCGCAAACCAGAAGCAGGAGACCACCATGTCCGGGTCCGTATCGTCCCCGGCGTCAAGGATGTGTGTCGTCGCGCTGGCGCTCGCCGCCGCCGCGGCGTGGGTGCCTTGCCGTGCGCAGTCGAGCATCGACGCGACTCACCTGATCGGCGTGCCGATCAAGCTGCCGCTCCATTCGATGCGCGACCTGCGCTACCGGAGCGTCGTCACACAGCAGTACGACTATAGCTGCGGCGCCGCCGCGCTTGCGACGCTGCTCAAGTACGGCTACGGCATCGACATTCCCGAACCGGAACTGATCCGCCGCATGATGGTGTTCTCCACGCCCGAGGTGGTCGTGAAAAACGGCTTCTCCATGCTCGACATGAAGAAGTTCGTCGAAACGATCGGCCTGCGCGGCCGGGGCTTTCGCGTCAATACCGACGCGCTCTATCACCTGCAGATTCCCGTGCTCGTCCTCATGAACATCGATGGCTACGAGCACTTCGTGATCGTCAAGCACGCCGAGAACGGCCGCATCTTCATCGCGGACCCCGCGCTCGGCAACCGTATCGTCGCCGAGGACGATTTTGCGAAGACATGGAATGGGCTCGTCTTCGCCGTGCTCGGCAAACCGTTCCTGGAGGATTCTCCGCTGTTGCAGCACAACGAGTCGCTCGCCCTGAAGCTGCGCGAGAACGCCCTGCTCAACGGCTCGGCGCCGACTCCCTTCTTCGAATACGGCCTCGACAAGGCCTTGATGTTCTGAAGTCCTGAATAATCATGAAACGCAACCTCTCACAGTGTGGCATCGCGGCAGGCGTCTGCGCGCTCGCCTGCGCTTGTTCAGGCAATGCGTACGCAGCGGAAAGCCTTGCCGCCACGCAGGCGGCCGTGCCCGCGTTTCTCGCGGCGGGCGGCCCCGCGGCGCAGCCCGTGCGCTGCGAGCCCGTTGGCGACGACGTGCTCGCGCATCAGACCGGCAAGTATGCCGGCAGCGACATGATTTCCGGCTTCGTGCTCAACGTGCTGTCGCAATGGCAGTTGCCCAACGGCGCCAGCGCCGTGGCGCAAGGCGCGCTCACCGTCGCGCAGAACGCGGCCAACAAGCTGAGCGCATCGGTGCAAACCAGCGCGCGCGTCACCGACCCGGTGCCGGGCGGCACGAACCCGGCCAATAGCGGCGCCACCCCGAACACGTCGGCCTCGGGCGGCCAGAACGTGATGGTCAACGGCGTCTCGCAGATCACCCAGGTGGCCGGCAACGGCAACGTCGGCTCCAACGCCGCGACCATCGACTACAGCAACGCCGCCATGCAGCTAGCCGGCATGGCGGGCGCCAACCAGACGAGCGCATCGGCCTCGAACGCGAACGGCACCATCAAGGCCGGCATCGCGTTCGGCGGCAACGGCATCAACGTCACATTACAGACGCCCGCCGGCATGGCGACGCAGAACATCGTGCCGGGCAGCGCGCAGCAAGCGGGCGCGATTGCCCAACTGCTCCAGGTCGCGGGCAACAACCAGCAAGTCGCCAATCAGTTGCAGCTCAGTCTGCAGACGCAGCAGCTCAGCGCGCAAATGATCCGGCAGGCCGGCGTATTACAGGCGCTACGCAACACCCGCTAACAAACAACGCCGCCGATTTCGTCAACAACACGCCGTCCCCCGCCAATGACGGCATCACAAGGAGACATCTGAAGGAGACCAGCACGCGGACCACCAGACCGCGTGGAGCATCGAGCAAACGTATCGACGGTGCCGGCGCGGAACCAGGGGGTTCTGTCGTGCATCGGCTTTCGATCCGGGGGGAAAAGAATGAACACGATGTACAAGACGGCGGCGCCGCGTTTGACGCTGGCCGCCATTCCAGCAGCAGTCCTGCTTTTCACGCTCGCGCAAACCGCTCATGCGCAGGCGCTGCAAAACCAGTCTGTCGATGACCGGCTCAACACGCTCATGCGTGTGGTGGACCAGCAGCAACGGCAGATTCAGTCTCTCGAGCGCCAGGTCACGAACCTCGAAATGGCGCAGCGCGGTCGCGGCATGCCGGGCGCCGGCGCGCCGGGCGTCGCTACGCCCGACGCCGCCTCCGCCACGAGCGTCGCCGAGCAGCCCGGCGCGGACGGCCTGCCCGTGCCGCTGCCGCCGCTCGCCCAGGCGCTGCCCGGCGCCACCGCGCCAGGCTCGCTCACCGGCACCGCCACGGGCGTGCCCGTGAACCCGCCCTCGCCCGACAGCGGCCCGACCACGGGCGCCACCGGCTCCGCGGCCGCGAGCGGGCCGCAGCAAGGCGCGCCCGTTGGCGTCAACGCGGGAGCCAACACGGGCGAAAGCCCGACTGTGGGCGAGACGCAAAAGAGCGCCGCGCCCACCCGCACCGAGGCCGAGGAAGCCGTCGTGCAGCGCGAACACGCGCCGCTCTTCGACCACAAGCTCACGCTGGACTGGGGCATCAGCGACACCTATTACGACCGCCGCCAGCTACAGCTCTCGGGCTTCCTCGCGCTCGACGCGATCTTCCTCGGCAACATCAATCTGGGCGAGACGAAGTCGCACCAGATCATGGCCGACCTCGACACGCGGTACGGCCTCACCGACCGCATGAGCATCGACGTCGACGTGCCCTACATCTACCGCCACAGCAGTTTCATCGTGGGCGGCGCGGGGGGCGCAGCGAACTCGCTCTCCGATGCGTCCGTGAACTCGAACGCGATCGGCGACGTGAACTTCGGGATCTACTACCAGTTCCTGAAGGAGACCAACAACCTGCCCGACGTGGTTGGCAGCCTGCGCGTGAAGACGCCCACCGGCACCTCGCCGTTCGGCATCAAGGTGCAGCAGCTCACGCCCGACAACACCAATCTCGTCGCGCCCAGCAAGCTGCCCACGGGCACGGGCTTCTGGAACGTCACGGCTGGGCTCTCGGTGCTGAAGACCTACGACCCGGTGGTGCTGTTCGGCAGCCTCTCGTACACCTACAACATCTCGCGCTCGTTCGCCGACATCTCGTCGGTCGTCGGGCAGACGCAGCCGGCCCAGGTGAAGCTCGGCGACATCATCCAGTTCGGCGGCGGCGTCGCGCTCGCCTTCTCCGACAAGGACTCGGCCAGCATCTCCTACACCATGGCCATCGAGCCCCAGTCGAAGACCAAGGCGCCCGGCGGCAGCTGGACCGGCGTGCCGGGCAGCGAGACCACCGCCTCGGTGCTCAACTTCGGTCTGAATCACGTGATCAACAAGCACCTGACGATCAACGGCGCGGTGTCGGTGGGCCTCACGCCCGACGCGCCGAACTTCGTCGTCGGCGTGCGGTTCCCCTATACCTTCTGATGAAGACGAGGCCGATCGTGCGCGACTCCTCACCTCTGGGCGCTACCGTGACGCCGCTGGCCGGGGCGAGCCAACGGCTCGCCATGGCGGGAGCGCCGCCGCGCTCCGCCGCGACGGCGGACGGCGCGGCGGCAAACGGGCCACGCGGGCTCGACGCCGTGGCCCGCTCGCCCGGCGGCAGCCCCGATTGCACGCCTGACGGCAGGCTGAGTGCCGACCTCGACCGCATGCTGCTCTACGTCGCCCGTGCACCGGACGTGCAGCTCGGTGCGTATCTGAAAAGCCGCGGCTGGGAAGTCGCCACGGCCAGGAGCGCGCACGAAGCGACGCGCCTCGCCAAGGCCGAGCCCACCTGCGCGGGCATCGTCGACTTGACCGGCTTCGCGGCGCGCGACCTGGCCGGGCTCGAAGCCGTGCTGCGGCTGCAGCAGGTGGGCTGGATCGCGCTCACCGACGCCAGGCGTCTCGCCGATCCCGAAGTGCGGCGCCTCATCCGCCACTACTGCTTCGACTACGTGCATCTGCCGGTCGCGCCGGCGACGCTCGACTATCTCGTGGGCCACGCGTTCGGCATGGTCACGCTGTGCGATCTCGACGATGCGCCTACTTCGGCCGGGAACCCGGACGAAGACGAAATGGTGGGCACCTGCGAGGCGATGCAGCAGCTCTTTCGCACGATCCGCAAGGTGGCGAACACGGACGCGACGGTGTTCATCTCGGGCGAATCGGGCACCGGAAAGGAACTCACGGCGCTCGCGATCCACGAACGCTCGTCGCGCCGCAAAGCTCCGTTCGTGCCGATCAACTGCGGCGCGATTCCACACCATCTTCTGCAATCCGAATTATTTGGCTACGAGCGCGGCGCGTTCACGGGCGCGCACCAGCGCAAGATCGGGCGCGTGGAATCGGCCAACGGCGGCACGCTCTTTCTGGACGAAATCGGCGACCTGCCGATGGAAAGCCAGGCGAGCCTGCTGCGCTTTCTCCAGGAAGGCAAGATCGAGCGCCTCGGCGGCCACGAGCAGATTCCCGTGGACGTGCGCATCATTTCGGCCACCCACGTCGATCTCGAAGCGGCCATGCGCGACGGACGCTTCAGGGCCGATCTCTTTCACCGCCTGTGCGTGCTGCGCGTGGACGAGCCGCCGCTGCGCGCGCGCGGCAAGGACATCGAAATTCTCGCGCACCACGTGCTGCACAAGTTCAAGCAGGACAGCGCGCGCCGGATTCGCGGCTTCACGCCTGACGCGATCGAGGCGATATACAACTACAACTGGCCCGGCAACGTGCGCGAGCTCATCAATCGCGTGCGGCGCGCGATCGTCATGGCCGAAAGCAAGCTGATCTCGGCCGACGATCTCGATCTCGACCAGTTCACCGAGCAGCAGACCGTGACGCTCGCCCAGGCGCGCGAGGCGGCGGAAAAACGCGCGATCGAAGCCGCGCTCCTGCGCCATCGCCATCGCCTGACCGAGGCGGCCGCCGACCTCGGCATCTCGCGCGTGACCCTCTACCGGCTCATGGGCACGCACGGGCTGCGCGACGAGAAAACCATCTTCGGCGGGGAAGCGGAAAACCAGCCGGATCTGCCGTCCGGGCCGCACGCGTGACGCGGCGGCGTGGGCGCACAGCGGCAACGGGCTGCGGCCACTGACTGCGGCATGAGCGTCGGTGGCGGGGCCGTCGGGTAGAATCGGTGCGACTGGCTTTTCCCTTCCAACGCACTTCGACTTTCTCGATGACGACGCTCACCCTGATCGTCGCTCGCGCCCGCAACGGCGTGATCGGCCGCGACAACGAGCTGCCCTGGCGGCTGCCCGAGGACCTTGCCTTCTTCAAGCGCACCACCATGGGCGCGCCCATCGTGATGGGCCGCAAGACGCATGAATCGATCGGCCGCGCGCTGCCCGGCCGCCGCAACATCGTCGTCACGCGCGATGCCGCGAAGCGCTTTCCCGGCTGCGACACGGTCACGAGCCTCGAAGCCGCGCTCGCGCTCGCGGCGCAGGACCAGGCGCCCGAGGCGTTTCTGATTGGCGGCGCACAGCTTTATGCCGAGGGCATCGCGCTCGCGCACAAGCTGGTCGTCACGGAGATCGCCGCCGACTTCGAGGGCGATGCCACCTTCCCCGCGCCCGACCCGGCGCACTGGCGCGAAATCGCGCGCGAAACGCTGCACGCGAATCCGCCCAACGACTTCGACTTTGCGTTCGTCACTTATGAGCGGCGCGACTGAGCGTCGAGACTGAACATCGGGTGCGCGCATCGGTAATTGATCGGGCACGCAAAACGCGAACGGCACGCCAGAGCGTGCCGTTTTGCATTGAAGCGGGAGAACAGGGAGAGGCGCGGAGAAAAGCGCTGCGCGCTTACTGCCCCGCCACCGTCATGCGCTCGATCAGCACCGAGCCGGTCTGGCGCGTGCCGCGCGCGAGCGTGTCGGCGCCCACCGCGACGATGTGGCGGAACATCTCCTGCAGCGTGGACGCCACGGTGATCTCCTCCACCGGATACTGGATCTTGCCGTTCTCGACCCAGAAACCCGAGGCGCCGCGCGAATAGTCGCCCGTCACGAAGTTCACGCCCTGCCCCATCAATTCCGTGAGCAGAAGGCCCGTGCCGAGCTTTTTGAGCATGGCCTCGAAGTCGTCCGCGGGATTCGTGAGCGAGCTTTGCAGCCGCAAGTTGTGCGAGCCGCCCGCGTTGCCGGTCGTCTGCATGCCGAGCTTGCGCGCCGAATACGACGAGAGGAAATAGCCCTGCACCACGCCGTCCTTCACGACTTCGCGACGCTGCGTGCGCACGCCTTCCTCGTCGAACGGCGCGCTGCCCGCGGCGCGCGCCACGTGCGGGTCCTCGACCACCTGGATATGCGGCGCGAACACCGGCTTGCCGAGGCTGTCGACGAGAAACGAAGTCTTGCGATAGAGCGCGCCGCCGCTCGTGGCCTGCACGAACGCGCCGAGCAAGCCCGCCGCGATGGGCGCCTCGAACAGCACCGGCACCTTGCGCGTGTCGAGGCCGCGCGCGTTCAGGCGCGAGAGCGCGCGCTCGGCGGCATAGCGGCCGACCGCCTCCGGCGAGGCAAGCTCACTCGCGCTGCGCCGCGAGGTGTACCAGTCGTCGCGCTGCATGCTGCGGCCCGTGCCCGCGATGGGCGCGCACGCGATGTAGTGGCGCGAATAGGGGTAGCCGTGCATGAAGCCGCCCGAGGTGGCGAGCACGAATTGCGAATGCTGCGCCGAAACGCTCGCGCCTTCCGAGTTGGTCACGCGGCGGTCGGTGGCGAACGCGGCGTCCTCGGCGCGGCGCGCGATCTCCACGGCCTCGTCGGCCGTGAGGCTCCACGGGTGATAGAGGTCGAGGTCGCGCGGCGCGGTTTCCAGCAGGTCGGGCTCGGCGAGGCCCGCGCAGTCGTCGTCGGCGGTGAAGCGCGCGATGTTGTAGGCGGCCGCCACGGTGTCCTTGAGCGCCGGCGCGGAAAAGTCCGAGGTGCTCGCGTTGCCGCGCTTGTTGCCGATGTAGACGGTCACGCCCACCGACTTGTCGCGGTTGTGCTCGATGGTTTCGACTTCGCCGCGCCGCACGGAAACCGACAGGCCATCGCCTTCGGAGATCTCCGTCGCGGCGTCGCTCGCGCCGAGCGCCTTCGCGTGGCGGAGGATGTCCGACGCGATCTCCTTCAGCTCGTCCTGGGTGTGCGGGAAAAATCGTTGCCGGGCTTCGATGTCTGCAGCCATTGTCGTTACGGTCCGGTTTCGGGCCGGAACGGCCCGCTTGTCGTGAATCGGGTGGGTCGGATCATGCGCCCGGTAAAAAGGCGCGTTTCGGGATCATAGCAAGGTATGCGAACGCGTACCGCAGGCGCAAGGCCCGCACTCACCTGACACGCCCCGCCGGCGCCGCCCCGCAGCTCGCGCGCGCTCGCCCGGCGTCCCACCCGGCGTCCGTCACGCGGCGGCCCGGGAATGACCCGCGGTACCCCTGCGCGGCCCGATCCGGGGGCGCGCGCAGGCTACAATACGCGTCATGAAACGCAAAACCCGCATTCAACCCATGAACGACGTTGCCGCCAAACAGGGCAACGACGACGACAACGGCTACGACCGCCCGAGCAAATCGCAGCTCAAGCGCGAAATGAGCGCGCTCCAGGAGCTGGGCACGGCGCTCGTCGAGCTGCCCAAGGATGCGCTCAAGCGCATGCCCATGACGGAAGACCTCGCCGACGCCGTCCACGAGGCCCGCCGCATCACCGACCACGAAGGCAAGCGCCGCCAGCTCCAGTACGTCGGCCGCATGATGCGCGGCCTGCGCGAGGACGAAGTCACCGCGCTGCGCACCGCGCTCGACGAGCATCGCGGCGTGAACAAGGCCGCCACGGCGCGCCTGCACTGGATCGAACGCACGCGCGAGAAGCTGCTCGCCGGCGACGAAGCCCTCACCGAATTCATCCGCCAGCATCCGGCCGCCGATCCGCAGGAAGGCCGCACGCTGATCCGCAACGCGCGCCGCGAGCAGCAGCAGGCCCGCCCGCCGAAGTACTTCCGCGAGCTGTTCCAGTGGATCAAGGACGTGAGCAGCCAGGGCGCCGACGATCCGCTGGAAGCGGCGAACCAGCGCCCGCACAGAGATACCGACGAGGACCGCGAAGATGACGAAGCCTGAGCGCAGCCATCCGGACGAACTGGTGATTGGCCTCGTGTCGGTCAGCGACCGCGCCACGAGCGGCGTCTATGAGGACAAGGGCATTCCGTCACTGATGGAATGGCTCGGCCATGCGCTGAAGTCGCCGTGGCGCGCCGAAACGCGCCTGATCCACGACGACGCGGCCACCATCTCGGCCACGCTCACGGCGCTGGTGGACGGCCTCGGCTGCGACCTCGTGCTGACCACGGGCGGCACCGGCCCCGCGCGCCGCGACGTGACGCCCGAGGCGACGCTCGCCGTCGCCACGAAGGAAATGCCGGGCTTCGGCGAGCAGATGCGCCAGATCAGCCTGAATTTCGTGCCGACGGCGATTCTTTCGCGCCAGGTGGCTGTGATCCGCGAGACTGACGATCACGCGGCGCTCATCGTCAACCTGCCGGGGCAGCCGAAGTCGATCAAGGAAACGCTGGAAGGTCTGCGCGACGCGCAAGGCGCGGTGAAGGTGCCCGGCATCTTCGCGGCGGTGCCGTATTGCATCGACCTGATCGGCGGGCCGTATATCGAAACCGATCCGGACATCGTCGCGGCGTTCCGGCCCAAGAACGCGCAGCGAGCGCCACGCGTGTAACACCCTATCGCAACCCCATCGGCCCCGATTGCGAATGGTGCGGCGCAAAAAGCGCGCACCGTTCGCCGAACCCGATTGCGACTCCCCGCTTGCCTACTTCGCCGCGCCGCCCGTTTGCGCGCCGGCTTGCGCCGTGCCCGCGGCCGCAATGAGAAAGTGCTCGCGGTAGTACTTGAGCTCGTCGATGGACTCGTGGATGTCGGCGAGCGCCGTATGCATCGCGCGCTTCTGGAAGCCCTTGTAAATGGCTGGCTGCCAGCGGCGGCACAGTTCCTTGAGCGTGCTCACGTCCAGATTGCGATAGTGGAAGAAGCGCTCGAGCGTGGGCATCCAGCGCGCCATGAAGCGGCGATCCTGGCAGATCGAGTTGCCGCACATCGGCGACTTGCCCGGCGGCACGTATTGCGAGAGAAACGCGAGAATCTCTTCGGTCGCGCTCTCCTCGGTCACGGTGGAGGCGCGCACGCGCTCGGTCAGGCCCGAGCGGCCGTGCGTGTTGCGGTTCCATTCGTCCATGCGGTCGAGCACGGCTTCGGGCTGATGGATCGCCAGCACGGGGCCCTCGACGATCTTCTCGAGCGTGGAGTTGGTCACCACCACGGCGATCTCGATGATCCGGTCGTTGTCGGGATCGAGCCCCGTCATCTCCATGTCGAGCCAGATCAAGTTCATGTCGGTGCGCTCCATCGCCGGAGTCGCCTGGCCCGCCGGATCGGCGGAAGTGATATCAGTCATGAGAGACAGCCTGAAACGGTTGAGATGCGAGGACCCGGGCAGCGCTGGAGCCCCCGCGGACGCGGCGCGGACCCGCGATGCCGGCGCGGCTCGCGCGCCAGATGCGAACCCCGGGCGGGGATGCCATGGCCGGGCCGCCGAGAACATATAATTGTCGCATAGATACCACGGACTCCCCGGATGCCGACCTCCTCAACTGCGTTGTCCCCCGCGCTGACTTTCAGCGTCGTTTTCGTGATCGCCGTGCTGGCCATGGTCGCGACCAAGCTTTGGCTCGCCTCGCGCCAGGTCCGCTTCGTGGCCGCGCATCGCGGCGCCGTGCCTCCGCAGTTCGCGGCCACCATCCCGCTCGCCGCGCACCAGCGCGCCGCCGACTACACGGTCGCGCGCACGCGCCTCGGCATGATCGAGATCGTGCTCTCCGCCGTGGTCCTGATCGCGCTCACGCTGCTGGGCGGCGTGCAGGCGATCGACCTCGGCATTTCGGACCTCATCGGGCGCGATTACGTCGGCCAGATCGCGCTGGTCGCGGCTGTGCTCGCGGTGAGCGGCATCGTCGAATTGCCGCTCGACTACTACCGCCAGTTCGTGGTCGAGGAGCGCTTCGGCTTTAACCGCATGACGCGGCGCATTTTCTTCGCCGACCGCATCAAGGGCCTGCTGATCGGCGCGCTGTTCGGCATTCCGCTGCTCTTCGTGGTGCTGTGGCTCATGAGGCAGGCGGGCAGCCTCTGGTGGCTCTGGACCTGGGTGGTCTGGGTCGCGTTCCAGATGCTCGTGCTGGTGCTCTACCCCACCTTCATCGCGCCGCTCTTCAACAAGTTCGAGCCGCTGCGCGACGAAGCGCTGCGCTCGCGCATCGAGGCGCTCATGCAGCGCTGCGGCTTCGCCGCCAAGGGCCTCTTCGTGATGGACGGCAGCCGCCGCTCCGCGCACGGCAACGCCTATTTCACGGGCTTCGGCGCGGCCAAGCGCATCGTCTTCTTCGACACCCTGCTCGCGCGCCTCTCGGGCAGCGAGATCGAGGCTGTGCTCGCGCACGAGCTCGGCCACTTCAAGCGCCGCCACGTAATCAAGCGCATGGTGGTCACGTTCGCCATCAGCCTCGTGCTGCTGTTCGTGCTCGGCTGGCTCACGCAGCGCGTGTGGTTCTACGAAGGCCTCGGCGTGCGGCCGTCGCTCATCGGCGGCAACGAAGGGCTCGCGCTCGTGCTGTTCTTCCTCGCCGTGCCGGTGTTCCTGTTCTTCGTCACGCCGCTCGGCAGCCTGAGCTCGCGCAAGCACGAGTTCGAGGCCGACGCCTTCGCCGCCACGCAAACCGACGCGCAAAACCTCGTGAACGCGCTCGTGAAGCTGTACGAGGACAACGCGTCGACGCTCACGCCCGACCCGCTCTACACCGCGTTCTACTACTCGCATCCGCCTGCCTCGCAGCGGATCGACCGACTGCTCTCGCACGCATGAACCGGCGCGCAACGAAAGCCGCCGGCGCAGCACAAGCGGGCACGGGGGCGGCGCTGCACGGCGTCGTGATCGCGGCGCACGGGCGCCACTACCTGGTCGCGCCGGACGACGGCGGCGCGCCGCTGCAGTGCTTCCCGCGCGGCAAGAAGAGCGAAGTCGCGGTGGGCGACCGCGTCGAGTATCAAGCGACTTCGGCGGACCAGGGCGTGATCGTCGCCATCGGCGAGCGACGCAACCTGCTCTACCGCTCGGACCAGTTCAAGTCGAAGCTCTTCGCGGCCAATCTCGACCAGCTCCTGATCGTGCTCGCCACCGAGCCGCACTTCAGCGAGGACCTGCTCGGCCGCGCGCTCGTGGCCGCCGAGGCCAACGAGCTGAAACCGCTCATCCTGCTCAACAAGATCGACCTGGAAGCCGCGCTGCCGCTCGCGCGCCAGCGGCTCGAGCGCTATCGGGCGCTAGGCTACACGGTGCTGGAAGTGTCGGAGAAGAAGCATCCCGAAGAGGCGCACGCAATTCTCTCCAAACATCTGCACGGCCATCAGACGATCCTGCTCGGCCAATCGGGCATGGGCAAGTCCACGCTCGTGAACCTGCTGATCCCCGACGCCGAGGCGGCCACGCGCGAGATTTCCACGGCGCTCAACAGCGGCCGCCACACGACGACATTCACGCGCCTCTACAAACTCCCCGATGGTGAACACCCGGGCGGCGCGCTGATCGACTCGCCGGGCTTTCAGGAGTTCGGGCTCTACCACCTCACCGAGGGCACGCTCGAACGCGCTTTCCCGGAGTTCCGGCCGCTGCTCGCGCATTGCCGCTTCTACAACTGCCATCATCTGCACGAGCCGGGCTGCGCGGTGCTCGAAGCCGTCGAGGATGGCCGGGTCGCGCCAGAACGCCACGCGCTCTATGCGCAGCTCGTACACGAGATCAGCCAGATCGTGCGCTGACGCGCACGCCACCCCTCGCCGCCATGCTCAAGCTCTCACGCGCGCCAAACGTGGTCATCGCCCAGCACTGGATGAACATCCTCGCGGCGGCCGGCGTGCCGTGCGAATTGCACAACCGCTATCTGAGCGGGGCGATGGGCGAGATTCCCGCCGATCAATGCGCGCCGGAAATCTGGCTCGTCGACGAGCGCGACGAAGCCCTCGCGCGCAAGCTGATTGCCGACGCCACGAACGGGCCGACGCCCGGCGCGCCGCCGTGGCGCTGCCCGCAGTGCGGCGAGATGCTGGAGGCGCAGTTCACGGTGTGCTGGCAGTGCGGCCGCGAGCGCGACCCGCGCGACGAGTGAGGGCTCCTCGCCAGCGCCTGGCGCCTCCAGAAATGCAGACGGCCCGCTGAACGCGGGCCGTTGCCGTATGCCTTCATGCAAAGCGCCGAAGTCGCTCAAACCCAGACGGCGATCGTGAGCATGAGCAGCAGGATCATCCACAGGATCACCGCGCGCCACACGAGACCCACGGCCGATTGCAGCGTGCGCGGCGTGCAGTCGTCGCCGACCGTGTATGGGTCGCCGTCACCGGGCTGGGCGAGCGCGTCGACGCTCGACTGCTCCGCGAGCGGCCCCGACAGGCGCGCACCCAGCGCGCCGCTGCCGGTCGCGAGCAGCACGCCTTCGTTGGTGTCGGGCCACTGGTTCGTGTGATTGCGCCACGAGTAGATCGCGTCCTCGAAATTGCCGACGATCGAAAAACCCAGCGAGGTGAGCCGCGCCGGCACCCAGTCGATCACGAAAAACACGTGCTGCGCAAAGTTCGAGAAGGCTTCGGTGCGATCGTCGGCGGGACGCGACCATGCGCGCGCCAGATATTCGGCGATGCGGTACAGCACCGCGCCGGCCGGCCCGATCGGCACGAGAAACCAGAAGAACACACCGAACACGTGCCGGTGCGAGGCCACCACCGCATGAATGAGCGTATGGCGCACGATCTCGCTCACGGGCATGTCCACGGCGTCGATGCCGGTCCACTCGGTGAGGATCTCGCGGGCGCGCGGCACATCGTCGTTATTCAGCGCGAGGTGGATGTCGGTGAAATAGTGGCTGAACTGCCGGAAGCCCAGTGTGAAGTACACCACCACCACGTTCCAGAGAAACGCCAGCACGAAGCTGATGTGATAGAGCACGTAGTAGATGAGCGCCGTGGCCGCCGTCCACGGCACCACGACCACGAGCCAGGCGATCAGGCCGTGCTTCTGCTTGCCCGCGTCGAAGCCATGCGCGGCCCAGTCCGCATTGAGGCGCAAAAGCGCCATCACCGGATTATTGGGCGAAAGCGCCCGCACCTGTTCGATGACTAGAGCCAGCAATACGGAGAAGAAAGTCATGCCACGCGCCGTGCAAGTCGGGTTGCAAAAAGGATTGCAAAAGGGGTTTTCAGAAATTGTTGCAACGATATCACAGGGCCAGATGTGCCTGAGCAAGTGGCGGCAAAGACACAACAGTGGCGCCACCGGGACACCGCGGCGGCACGCGTCGCGCATGGGTTCGCGCCGCGCCGTGGCGGTACGCGCCGCCCTTCGCGCGGCGGAAAACGCGCCACGTCAGGCGAGCAGAAAACGATAAAAATTGCGCAGCATACCCGCGGTGGCCCCCCAGATGAAGTGTGCGCCGCTTACTCCACTCCCCTCGCCCGCCCCTTTCTGCGGATACGGCATGGCGAAGAAGCGGCGCTCGCCGCCCTCCCAGCGCAGCACCCGCACCTGATGATGCGCGGGGTTCATCAGAAAGTTCAGCGGCACTTCGAAGATGCTCGCCACTTCGAGCGAGTCGGCAAGCACCGTGAACGGCTCGTGCACGAGGCCCACCACCGGCGTCACCCTGAAGCCCGTGCCCGTGAGGTAGTCGGGCAGCGCGCCCAGCACTTCAACGCGCTCCGGGTCGAGATTCACTTCCTCGTGCGCCTCGCGCAGCGCGGCGGCTATGGGCGTGGGGTCGGCGGGCTCGCGGCTGCCGCCCGGGAAGCTCACCTGGCCGGCGTGGTTGCTGAGGTTGTCGGCGCGCTGCGTGAGCAGCACGGTAAGACCGCCCGGCCGCATCGCGAGCGGCATGAGCACGGCGGCCTCGCGCGGATCCCGAATCTGGGTCACGCGCGCCTCCTGTGGCTCGGGGTCCCAGGGCAAGCGCTGCTCGAAACGCGCACGCAGGCCGTCGGGCGTAAGCAGGCCAGCGGCGACAGAAGGCAGGTCGATGCCTGTCGACTCGATCGGCAGGCTTTCGGGTTCAAATACTGGACGGATCAACGGCTCACCCGGAATTCAGATACAGGTGTCTATTTTGCGGCCAAAAAGAAAAAAGCACCCCGAGGGGTGCTTCTTTCTTACAGCTTTTACGCCTGCTCGGCCGGAGCCGCTGCGCGTTCCTTGAACACCAGCTTTTCCTTGATGCGAGCCTTCTTGCCCGACAGGTTGCGCAGGTAGTAGAGCTTCGCGCGACGCACGTCGCCGCGGCGCTTCACCACGATGCTTGCCAGCAGCGGCGAGTACGTCTGGAACGTACGCTCGACGCCTTCGCCCGACGAGATCTTGCGAACGATGAACGACGAGTTCAGACCGCGGTTACGCTTTGCGATCACGACACCTTCGTATGCCTGAACGCGCTTGCGGGTACCTTCAACCACGTTCACGTTGACGATCACCGTATCGCCGGGAGCGAATTCGGGGATGGTCTTCTCGCCCAGCACGCGCTGGATTTCTTCCTGCTCGAGTTTTTCAATCAGATTCATCACTGACTCCGTAAGCCATCTTGTCGGCGTTCGTACCTGCGCTGGCGTTCGAAAACGTTTCCAGCAACTACGGCCCCGATAGAGGATGGATTCACAACTGGCACCGTTCACGCATGAAGCGGCACCGCCTTTGACGCCCCGTGTTGCACCCGCCCGTAGCCTTACGCTTCGTTCGTGCCCTTCGCGAGACTAGCGAGCCATGCCTCGTCGGCACGGCTCAGCATCTTGTTCTTCCTGGCCCGGGCGATCAGATCGGGCCGTTTGTGCCACGTGTTGCGCAGCGCCTCGCGGCGCCGCCATTGCTCGATTTCCGCATGATGGCCGCCGAGCAGCACATCGGGCACGCGCACGCCGTCGTATTCCTCGGGCCGCGTGTAATGCGGGCAGTCGAGCAGACCGTCCACGAAACTGTCCTGCACCGCCGACTGCGCGTCGTTCAGCACACCGGGCAGAAGCCGCACCACGGCATCCATCAGCGCCATCGCGGGCAATTCGCCGCCCGAGAGCACGAAGTCGCCGACGCTCACTTCCTCGTCCACGCAACGGTCGACCAGACGCTGGTCGATCGCCTCGTAGCGGCCGCACAGCAGCACGAAACCGGGCTCCTGCGCAAACTGCACGACGCGCTCGTGCGTGAGCGGCTTGCCTTGCGGCGACATCAGCAGCACGCGCGGACTGGCCACGCCCTGCTCCGCCTGCGCGGCCTTCGCCGCGCCGATCGCCGCTTCGAGCGGCTTGGCCAGCATGACCATGCCGGGGCCGCCGCCATAGGGGCGATCGTCGATGGTGCGGTAGTTGTCGGTCGTGAAATCGCGCGGATTCCACGTGCGCAACGCGTAACGCTGCTGTTTCGCCGCCCGGCTGGTGATGCCCCAGTCGGTCAGCGCGCGGAACATCTCGGGAAAGAGCGTAACGACATCGAACTGCATCGCTCTCTCCGTTCAGCGAATCAGCACAGCAGGTTCAGTAATCGGCTTCCCAGTCGACGACGATGCGCTTCGCCGCCAGGTCCACCGTCTTGATAAACACGCCGACGAACGGGATCAGCCGCTCGCCGGTGGCGGGCTTGCCGTCCTTGCTTGTCGACGGGTACTCGACGCGCAACACCGACTGCGCGCCGTTGTCGATCAGGTCGGCGACCTTGCCGAGCTCGACGCCCGCCTCGTTGGCGACATCGAGACCCATGAGGTCGACCCAGTAATACTCGTCGGCTTCGGTCGCGGGGAAGTCCGCGCGGCTCACGTAGATGCGCGCGCCGCGCAACCGCAGCGCAGCGTCGCGATCGGCGACACCGCCCAGTTGCCCGACCACGCTGTCGCCGTGGACCTTGGCGCTCACGCGCACCGCGGAATGACGCTCCGGGTGCTCGCGGCCCTTCAGGAGCCACCAGCGCTTTGCCGCGATGAGTGCCTTGCCGCCTTGCGCGTGCGGGGCGATTTTCAGCCCGCCCTTCAGGCCATAGGCATCGAGCACGGCGCCGACTTCGACTGCGTCGGCTGGCCAGCTCGCCGGCGTTTCGGGGCGCAGGCCTTCGGCCGCGCCAACCGCTTCAGGCGCGTCATCGCGCGCTTGCGCGCGCACCGCAGGCTTGCGCACGAACGCGCCGAACGAAGGCGCCTTGCGCTGCACATCGCCCGCTGCGGCAGCAGCACCCTTGTCCGCTTTTGCTTCGTCATGCACGGGCATGGGCAAACCTCGCAGCCAGCTTGAACTCGTACACGCGGCTCACGCTGCGCGCACGCGGGTAAAACATATAAGACTTAAGCAGCCGGTTGAGCGGCAGCAGCCTTTTGCGCTTCCTTCACGAGACGCTCGACGGCCGGCGACATTTGCGCGCCGTTTTCTTGCCAGTACGTCACGCGATCTTGCGCGATACGGAGGGTTTCACCCTTGGTGGCGACCGGGTTGTAGAAGCCCACGCGCTCGATGAAACGGCCGTCGCGACGGTTGCGCGAATCGGTTGCGACGATGTTGTAGAACGGGCGCTTCTTCGAGCCGCCGCGTGCCAGACGGATGATGACCATACTAGAATCCTTGAAAACCGGGGGTTCGGGACTACTGAAACATGCGATTATAGCCCGAAACCAATGGCATAACAAACACTTAACCGGAAACTGGGTGGAAAGCGCGCGGAAACTGCGGTGACCATCGTGGAGAAGCGGCGATGAACGGCAAACGATCGGCGTCTGACGGGCATGACGGACAGGGCTTCGCACAAGCGCCGAAGCGGCTGCGGGCGTGGATTTGCGCGCGCTACTCCCGCCCGGCAATCACGCGCATCGGGCGCCTCATGCGCTTGTGGCGGCACGACAACGCGCACCCGCCCGCGCACACCGCGGATCCGGCCCCTCATCGACGCAGCCCTGGCCATGGCGATTCGCCCGCGCTGCGCACACGCCCGGTGCCGCGCATTTTACGACGATATTGCGCGCGGCTCGCGCGCTCCGCCCTGCTTCTCGCCGTTCTGGGCGCACCGCTCGCGCAAGCCGCGCCGCCCATCGAGCGCATCCGGCTGCCGGCCGGCTTTCACATCGAAGTGCTTGCCGACGACGTGCCCGGCGCGCGCGAAATGACGCTTTCGCCCGCCGGCACGCTTTACGTGGGCAGCATGGAAGGCCGCGTCTACGCGCTCGAGTTGCGCGACGGCAAGGCTATCAAGCGCCACGTGGTCGCCTCCGGGCTCACGATGCCGGTGGGCGTGGCCTGGCACGACGGCGCGCTCTATGTTTCGGCGGTCTCGAAGATCGTGAGGCTCGACGCCATCGACACGCATCTCGACGATCCGCCCAAACCCGTCATCGTGACCGATGCGCTGCCCAGCGAGCGCCACCACGGCTGGAAGTTCATCGCCTTCGGCCCGGACGGCAAGCTCTATGTTCCGCAGGGCGCGCCCTGCAATGTCTGCCTGCCCCCAAACGACCCGCAACGCGACCATTACGCGATGATCGGCAGAATGAATCCGGACGGCACGCACTACGAAACCATCGCACGCGGCGTGCGCAATACGGTGGGCTTCGCGTGGCATCCGCAAACGCACGAACTGTGGTTCACCGACAACGGCCGCGACCTGATGGGCGACGACATCCCCGACGACAAGCTCAACCGACTGGCGCGCGTGGGCCTCGACTTCGGCTTTCCCTACTGCCACGGCGGCAACGTGGCCGATCCGGAATTCGGCGCGGGCCATCCGTGCAGTAGCTTCACGCCGCCCGTCGCGAAGCTCGGCGCGCACGTGGCGGCGCTGGGCATGCGCTTCTATACAGGGACGATGTTCCCGGCCGGGTATCGCAACAGCATCTTCATCGCCGAGCACGGCTCCTGGAACCGCAGCAAGAAGGTGGGCTATCGTGTGGTGCGCGTGAGCGCCGGCGCCGACGGCGCGAACGCCCATCAGGAAGTCTTCGCTCAGGGCTGGCTCAATGCTGATGAAACCGAGTGGGGCCGCCCCGCCGATGTCCTGCCGCTGCCCGACGGGTCGCTTCTCATCAGCGACGACTACGCAGGCGCGATCTATCGCGTGACCTACGCGAAACCCTGATTGCGGCACGCGCGGCCGCCGCGCTCGCGCGCTCCGCTTTCGGGCATTTCCCGGCATAAGCGGCAACATCTGCTTGTGTGCGCGCGCGCCACGTACAATGGCCGGCGGCCCGCATCCGCGCGCGCCCGCGCGGCGCAGTCATCGCGCCGGTTATTGCACAGTCAACGCGCAGCCATCCAATCCGTCTGCCCATGTCCAATCAAAAGAATCCCGCACGCTTTCGCTCCAAGACGCTCACTGCCGCGCTCGCCTTCCTGTTCGGCAGTCTCGGCGCGCACCGCTTCTATCTATATGGATTCCGCGACGTATGGGGCTGGGCCCATATCGCCGGCACGCTGCTCGGCATTCCCGGCGTGCTCCTGCTCGTGGCCACCCAGCGCGCGTCGATACCCGGCTGGGCGCTCGCCGTGATCGGCGCTGTGTCCGTGCTTTCGGCGTTTCTCGCCGCCATCGTCTATGGGCTGCGCCCGGACGCAAAATGGGACGCGCAATTCAATGCGGCCTTCGCGGGCCGCCGCGCGAGCCGCTCGGGCTGGACCGTGATCTTCGTGGTGATCTTCTCGCTGCTGATTGGCGCGTTTTTGCTGATGACGGGCCTTGCCCTGTCGTTCCAGACGTACTTCGAATCGCAGGTCGAGGCGGCCAGGGCGATTTCCCAGTAGCAGTAGCAGTGGCCGCCGCGGCACGCTAGAACAAATCGAGCTGAGGCTTCTCGCGCACCGTCTTCGCACGCGCGAACGCCGACATGTCCAGAATGCCGTGACGTCGCTCGTTCAACCCAAGCCGCTTCACGGCGTTGTGAAAGCGCTGTTTGAGCAGGTCGGCCCAGAGCCCGGTGCCCTTCATGCGCTGCGAGAACGCCGAGTCGTAATCCTTGCCGCCGCGCATGTCGCGCACGCGGCTCATCACCCGCGCCGCGCGTTGCGGGAAATGCGCCTCGAGCCAGCCCTGAAAGAGCGGCGCCACCTCCCACGGCAGACGCAACACGATATAGCTCGCGTTCGTCGCGCCCGCCTCGGCGCAGGCTTCGAGCACACGCTCCATGTCCGGCTCGGTGACGAATGGAATCACGGGCGCGATGCTCACCCCTACAGTAATGCCCGCCTGCGCAAGCGTGCGGATCGTGCGCAGCCGCCGTGCGGGTGTGGCGGCGCGCGGCTCAAGCGTGCGTGCGAGATCGGCGTCGAGCGTGGTGATCGTGATCGCGGCCATGAATTGCTGGCGTTGCGCCATGGGCGCGAGCAGATCGAGATCGCGCTCGATCAGCGAGGACTTCGTGATGGCCGCGAACGGATGCTGGCGCTCGCTCAGCACTTCGATCACGCGGCGCGTGATGCGCAAGTCGCGCTCGACGGGCTGCCAGGCATCCGTGCTCACGCCTAGCGCGATGGGCTCCGGCTCGTAAGCGGGCTTCGTGATTTCGCGCGCGAGCAGCTCGGGCGCGTTGATCTTCGCGTAAATGCGGCTCTCGAAATCGAGCCCCGGCGAGAGCCCGAGATAGCTGTGCGTGGGCCGCGCGAAGCAGTAGATGCAGCCATGCTCGCAGCCGCGATACGGATTGAGCGAAACGTTGAACGGGATATCGGGCGACTGGTTGCGCGTGAGAATGCTCTTTGCGCGTTCCTCGAAGACCTGGGTGCGCAAGGCGGGCGTTTCTTCTCCGGCAAGATCGCCGCCGCCATCACCAGCGCGCCCGACCGCACCCTCGCCCGGCTGCGCATGCTGCCAGCCATCGTCAAAGGCCTCGCGCTGATCGACCTCGTAGCGCCCCTGCAGGTTCGTGACAGCACCACGCCCCTTGCGCGGCGTGGGCGGAGCAACGGGGTACCAGGTCTCGGAAGTGTGGTCGGGGTCCAGTTCTTTCACGGCGCAAAGCAACAAAGCGTCTCGATACTGTATAAATATACAGTATCGAGACGCTTTGTCGAGCGGGAAAAACAGGGCGCCTTCGGGCGCGCACCGGATGCCGCCGCGTCGCTACTCGCCCACCGCGATCGTCAGGGTCTCCTTGATTTCCTCCATCACCACATAGCTCTTCGACTGCACCGCGCCCGGCAGTTGCAACAGGATGTCGCCCAGCAGCTTGCGGTAGTCGGCCATTTCGCCGATGCGCGCCTTGATCAGGTAGTCGAAATCGCCCGAGACCAGATGGCATTCGAGCACTTCGGGAATCTTCTTCACCTCGCGGCGGAACTGGTCGAACATGTTGCCGCTCTTGTGGTCGAGCGTGATCTCCACGAACACCAGCAGCGCCGCGCCCAGCACATTGGGATTCACGCGTGCGTAGTAGCCGGTGATAACCCCATCGCGCTCCATGCGCTTGACCCGCTCGATGCAAGGCGTGACGGAGAGCCCGACCTGCTCCGCGAGGTCCTTCATGGCCATGCGGCCGTCCTCCTGGAGCAGCTTCAGGATCCGGTGATCGAGCCGGTCCAGCGCGCGGACCGGCTGACGCTGCGTTCTCATGCTTTTTTCCTGAAAATCTGAGAAATACGATAACAAAATCTAGTCATAGAACAATAGCATAGTCGATATTACTGGCTATATCCGATTTTTCATGTCTTTGGCACTGAACACCCCCGAGACGGGTTCATCAGACCACGGCAGCGCGGCGTAGCCTCAACAAATCTATATGGAGCAGGCTATGCGAGTCGTCGTGTTGGGCAGTGGTGTGGTCGGGGTCGCCAGCGCCTGGTATCTTGCCCGCGCGGGCCACGAGGTGACGGTGATCGACCGCGAGTCCGGTCCCGCGCTCGAAACCAGTTTTGCGAACGCCGGCCAGATCTCGCCGGGTTACGCCGCGCCGTGGGCCGCGCCCGGCGTGCCGCTCAAAGCCATCAAGTGGATGTTCGAAAAGCACGCGCCGCTCGCCATCCGCCTCGACGGCACGAAGTTCCAGTTGCAGTGGATGTGGCAGATGCTGCAGAACTGCACGACCGAGCGCTACGCGCTCAACAAGGGCCGCATGGTGCGCCTCGCCGAATACAGCCGCGATTGCCTGCAGGCGCTGCGCGCCGACACCGGCATCCAGTACGAAGGCCGCACGGGCGGCACGCTGCAAGTGTTCCGCACCCAGCAGCAATTCGACGGCGCGGCGAAAGACATCGCCGTGCTCAAGGAAGCGAACGTTCCGTACGAGCTGCTCACCGCCGCCGAACTCGGCCGCGCGGAACCGGCGCTCGCCGCGGTCTCGCACAAGCTCACGGGTGGCCTGCGCCTGCCCGGCGACGAAACTGGCGACTGCCAGCTCTTCACCACGCGCCTCGCCAAAATGGCCGAGGAACTGGGCGTCAAGTTCCGCTACAACACGCCGATCGACGGCCTCGCCGTGCAAGGCGAGCGCATCGCGGGCGTGCAGTGCGGCGGCGAGCTCGTGCGCGCGGATTCGTACGTGGTCGCGCTCGGCTCGTTCTCCACGAAGATGCTGGCCGGCCTCGTGAAGATTCCGGTCTACCCGCTCAAGGGCTACTCGATCACGGCGCCCATCGTCAACGCGGGCGCCGCGCCGGTTTCCACCGTGCTCGACGAGACCTACAAGATCGCGATCACGCGTTTCGACGACCGCATCCGCGTGGGTGGCATGGCCGAGATCGTGGGCTACGACAAGACGCTCAAGCAGGCCCGCCGCGAAACACTCGAAATGTGCGTGAACGACCTGTTCCCGGGCGGTGGCGACACCTCGCAGGCCACCTTCTGGACCGGCCTGCGCCCGATGACACCGGACGGCACGCCGGTGGTGGGCCGCACGCCGTTCTCGAACCTGTTCCTGAACACGGGGCACGGCACGCTCGGCTGGACCATGTCGTGCGGCTCGGGCCAGTTGCTCGCCGACCTCATCTCGGGCAAGCAGCCCGCGATCAAGGCCGACGATCTCTCGGTTTATCGCTATCTCGGCGAGACGCAAGGCGCGCATCGCCCGGCTTACGCGTAACGCGTCCTCCCCTGCTGCACGTGTGAATACGGCGCCTTCGTGGCGCCGTATTTCGTTTCGGCCGCGCTGATGTCCGGGCACCCACTCCCGGCATTCGCCTCATCAGAACTGATCCTCGGCTAGCGCCAGCATGCCCTCGGCGCTGTTCGCGCTGACGATCGCGGCTTCGAGCGCCACGGCCTGCGGCAGCACATGCTCCGCAAAGCACTGCGCCGTCGCGAGCTTCGCGCCGTGGAACTTCGGATCGTCCTGCATCAATCGCTGCGACGCGAGCATCGCGCGCGCCATCTGCCAGCCGCCCAGCACGATGCCCGCGAGCTTCAGATACGGCACGCTGCCCGCGAAGACCGCGTTCGGGTCGCGCTTCGCGTTGGCGAGCACGAAGCCCACCGCCGAAGCCAGCGCTTGCTGGCCGAGCGCCAGATGCTTCGCCATCGACTTGAATGCGGCACCTTCATGCGCGCCGAGTTGTGCGACGGTCAGCCCGATCTCGCCGATGAGCGCCTGCGCCACCGCGCCGCCGTCGCGCAGCGTCTTGCGGCCGATGAGGTCGTTGGCCTGGATGGCGGTGGTGCCCTCGTAGATCGCGAGGATGCGCGCGTCGCGATAGAACTGCGCCGCGCCCGTTTCCTCGATGAAGCCCATGCCGCCATGCACCTGCACGCCGAGGCTCGCCACGTCGATGGCAAGCTCCGTGCTCCAGCCCTTCACGATCGGCACGAGGTATTCGTAGCGCGCCTGATGCCCGGCACGCACCGCCTCGTCCGGATGCCGATGCGCGCGGTCGCTCTCCCCCGCCGCGACATACGCGAGCGCACGCGCGGCCTCGGTGAGCGCGCGCATGGTCGAGAGCATGCGGCGCACGTCGGGGTGGTGAATGATCGTGACGGCCGCTTTGGCGGAACCGTCCACCGGGCGGCTCTGCACGCGCTCCTTCGCATATGCGGCCGCCTTCTGATACGCGCGCTCCGAGATCGCCACGCCTTGCATGCCCACGGCGAAACGCGCCGCGTTCATCATGATGAACATGTACTCGAGGCCGCGATTTTCCTCGCCGATCAACTGCCCCACCGCGCCGCCGTGATCGCCGTATTGCAGCACGGCCGTCGGGCTCGCCTTGATGCCGAGCTTGTGTTCGATGGAGACGCAATGCACGTCGTTGCGCGCGCCAGGCGAGCCATCGTCGTTGACGAGAAACTTCGGCACGATGAAGAGCGAGATGCCCTTCACGCCTTCGGGCGCGCTCGGCGTGCGCGCAAGCACGAGATGGACGATGTTCTCCGCCATGTCGTGCTCGCCCCACGTGATGAATATCTTGGTGCCGAACAGCTTGTAGGTGCCGTCGGCCTGCGGCTCGGCGCGCGTGCGCACGGCCGCGAGATCGGAACCGGCCTGCGGCTCGGTGAGGTTCATCGTGCCGGTCCACTCGCCCGAGATGAGCTTCGGCACGTAGCGCTGCTTCTGCTCCTCGCTGCCCGCCGTGAGGAGCGCCTCGATCGCGCCGTCGCTCAGGAGCGGACACAGCGCGAACGAGAGATTGGCCGCGTTGAGCATCTCCACGCA
>JAITTX010000516.1 GCA_031286755.1 Paraburkholderia sp. | reverse complement strand
TGCCGGATTCTGGTGACGCTGCTGCACGAGATGCAGCGCCGCGACGCGAAGCGGGGTCTGGCCTCGCTGTGCATCGGCGGCGGCATGGGCGTGGCGCTCGCGCTCGAGCGCGCTTGAGCAAAACTGGGTAGCGGGTGCGGCTGATCGATGGATCGGGCCGCATTGAAGTCAAGCGGTTTGCCCGCGCGGCACGAGACGTGCGCTGACGGGCAAACCGGACAAGTTTCGCGCAACATTAGACGGACACTATAAGCCGCGCGATCTTGCCCGAGCGGTCCTCGCCTCGCGTGCGAGGATGCCGGGCCATGCAAGAAGTGGCGCTCCTGCAAAGGCGTGCCACATGAATCATTGTAATTTTCTCTCGCGGATAGAAAGGATGACTAAGCGTATTGCATTGGTAACGGGTGGGATGGGCGGTCTTGGTGAGGCAATCAGCGTCCGGTTGTACGACGCAGGCTATCGGGTCGTCGTCACGCACTCGCCGGACAACGCCGGCGTCAAGGACTGGCTGGCCAGAATGAAGGAGACGGGCCGCGATTTCCACGCCTGTTCCATCGACGTTGCCGACTACGATTCGTGCCAGCGCGGCGCGCAGAAGATCAAGAACGAAGTCGGCCCAGTCGACATTCTGATCAACAATGCGGGCATCACGCGCGACATGACCTTCAAGAAGATGGACAAGGTCAATTGGGACATGGTCCTGCGCACGAACCTGGACTCGATTTTCAATATCTCCAAGCCGCTGTGCGACAGCATGGTCGAGCACGGCTGGGGCCGTATCATCAATATCTCGTCGGTGAACGGTTCCAAGGGCGCGGTGGGCCAGACGAACTATGCGGCGGCGAAGGCCGGCATGCACGGCTTCACGAAATCGCTCGCGCTGGAAGTCGCCCGCAAGGGCGTGACGGTGAATACCATTTCGCCGGGCTATCTGGCAACGAAGATGGTGACCGCCATTCCGCAGGAGATTCTCGATACGAAGATCATCCCGCAGATCCCGATGGGCCGTCTCGGCAGTCCGAATGAAGTGGCCGCGCTCGTGCTGTTCCTCTGCTCGGACGACGCGAGTTTCGTCACCGGCGCGAACATCCCCATCAACGGCGGTCAGCACATGCAGTAACGCGCTGTACCAGTCTTGCATCGCCGCAAGTGGCGCCGGCCGTCCTGGTCGGCATCGCTTGCGGCGTTCACCGCGCGGCGGGTGATCTCCGCGCGGTGAACGACTGTTGCACAGGCCTACGCAGCCCTGCGTTCGAGGCCGAACGAAATCAGCAGCACGCCCATCCCCAGCGCGGCCAGAATCGCGCCAACCCAGCCCGTGGCGACCCAGCCGAATCCAGCGGCGATCACGAGCCCGCCCAGCCACGCGCCCATTGCATTGGCGACATTGAACGCGCTGTGATTCAGCGCCGCCGCCAACGACTGCGCATCGCCCGCCACGTCCATCAAGCGCGACTGGAAGGCCGGCGTGCAGGCCGACCCCGCGCCCACACAAAACAGAATCGCCAGCATCGCCCAGAGGTGAGGCGCGGCCACCACGAACACGAGCAACACGACCGCCGTGAACGCGTACATGCCGAGCATCGTGCGCTTGAGCCGGCGGTCCGCGAGCCATCCGCAGGCAACGTTGCCGACGATCATGCCGAGCCCGATCAGCGCCAGCGCCCAGGGCACGTGATGGCTGGCGACGTGCGTGACCTGCGTGAGCGTGGACGCGACATAGCTATAGACCGAAAAGATGCCGCCAAAGCCGACCGCCGATGCGAGCAGCGTCAACAGCACTTGCGGGCGGCCGAGCGCGCCCAGCTCGGTGAGCGGGCTCGCCTTGCCCGCGACCGGCAGGCGCGGCACGGACCAGGCGATCATGCCTGCCGTGGCCAGCGCAATGACGGCCACGGCCGCGAAGCAGGCTTGCCAGCCCAGAGCCTGGCCGAGCCACGTGGCGGCGGGCACGCCGACCACATTCGCCACGCTCAAGCCCAGCATGACCTTGCCGATCGCGGCCCCGCGCTTGTGCGGCGGCACGAGCGCCGCCGCGGCCAGCGCCGCGAGCCCGAAATAAGCACCATGCGGCAGCCCCGCGACGAAGCGGCTCGCGAGCGCGAGCGTATAGCTGTGGAAGATTGCCGTCGCGCCATTGCCGATGGCGTATAGCAGCATCAGCACGATCAGCAACGCGCGTCTGGGCATTTTCGCCAGCGCCACCGTGATGAGCGGCGCGCCGACGACAACGCCGGCGGCATAGGCGCTGATCATGTGGCCCGCTTGCGGAATCGACACGTGCAGGTCGCCGGCCATTTCAGGCAGGATGCCCATGGCCGCGAATTCCGCCGTGCCGATGGCGAAACCGCCGAGCGCGAGGGAAAGCTCGGCGAGGGCGAGTCCGTGCGGCGGCTCGACGAGGGGCGCCGTAACGGCGGCGTCGCGCGTAATGGTGTCCTGCCCGATGGTCTCGGGGCGAAGGGGGGACTCGACAGATGCACTCATGAATGTCGTTAAAAAACTGGGCCGCATATAAGGCGGCAGACTGGATGTTATCGGTAACAGGTGACAGGAATAGGCTGGCCGTGGCGCCGGTCGTTACGTTATGGCTTGCGTGCAAGTATGTCTTGAAAGCAGCCCTCTGGCGGGACGCACGGCGCGCCAGCTTCGGAAAGGCTCCGCATTCTAGATGATCCGAAGTATTCGCGCCGCGCGGAGCACAAAGGCCGATCCGCCAATACGCTTTACGATCCAAATACACAATTTACACAGCTGCAATGATTCGATTGAAACGACGCCGTCGTTCAAAATTGACCCGAGCGTCCGCCGTTCCTGAAACAAGATGTAAACATCCGTATGCGCGAAGGCGATTGCTTGCCCTTGCAATTGGCTAAAGGCATCACATGTCATTCGGCGGGTTCGCGTCGTCTCGCCGCAAACCCGAATTTTTCAAAACCCGTACCCTCGATCTGAAATGAGCAGCGTGTGGGCCGGTTTTCCGGTAGCCGCGCCGGTTTATGGCACTGAATGAAAGGATTCGGAAGAATTCGATGTCAAAATGGTTGCGACTGGATCTACGATTGGATCTGCAAATGGTCTCGCTAATGGCAGCCAATTTGCATGCATTGCCGCTTTGCAGTCATAATTGGGAATGCCATGACGGCATTGCCTGAATGGGCCAAGCCAAACTTCGACATGCAAACGAAGTTTAAACCGTTGCTTGGGGGTGAATTCCTGATAGGGAGAGTGAGTATGGTTACGTTGGACGCGATCAAGCAGAAGATCGCCAAGCTTGAGAAACAGGCGGCAGTGATTGCCGAAAAGCAATCTTCCATCGGGCTCGCGAAAATTCGCGATCTGATGCACAAGCATGGTTTGGACCTTGCCGATATCGAGCGCTTCGTCGGCAAACGGCGCGGTCGCAAGCCGGGCGTCAAGGCTGCGAACGGCGCGGCGAAATCGCTGCATCCCAATGCGCATCCGGTCGCGCCGAAATACGCCGATCCGAAAACCGGCGCAACCTGGACTGGGCGCGGCCGCGCGCCGGCCTGGATTCGCGACGTCAAGGACCGCTCGAAATTCCTGATCGCGGCCGGCGCGGCACCCAAGGCCGCGGCCACCAAAGCCGCTGGCGCGAAGAAAACCGCAGTGAAACGCGCGGTGGCGAAAAAGGCCGGCGCAAAAACCGCCGCCGTGAAAAAGACGGCTGGCCGTGCCGCCACCTCCACGGTTGGCACGCGTGGGCGCAAGAAGGCCGTACCCGCGAAGAAGGCCGCGGCACCGCGCAAGACGGCTGCAAGAAAAGCACCCGCCACCGCAGCACCGGCCGCCGCGGCGTCCGCAGCAGCAGCCTGATACACTGCCTGATCGAGCGGCCCATCAAGGCCGTTCGATTCTCCACTTTGCCGCAGCCGGTGGTGCCACCGCTTCCGGGAGGAGCGGTGCGCCGCCGTCTACGCGGGTCGCCGTGAATTCGCTGCCGGCCATCTTTTTCCGTCGCCGTCGTTTAAACGTTTTCGCACGGGCGGGTTCAATTATTCCGGCCGGCCCATGCGCTTTGCCGCGATTTCCTCGAATTGTCCTTTCAGGGCGACCGGGCTGCCGCCGAGCGCCACGATGGCGTCGAATCCAATCACGTTGTTCGCCATAAATACCCGATTCGTCATATCGCATTGCGGCTGAAATACCGGGCGTGATGCGCCGGACAAGATTCATCGCGAAATGCCGCCTGAAAGGCACGCGTAATTAATCGGCCGGGCAGTGACTCGTGCCCGGCGAATCGCGCTGAATCAGAACGTATAAGTGAGCTTCCCGAACGCGGTCCGGCCCAGGCTGTTGTAGCCATACGTGGTCATGTACTGCCGGTTGAACAGATTCGAAATCGAAGCGGACAACATGAGATGCGCATTCACCTTATATGAAGCGCGCAGGCTCACCGTCGTGTGCGACGGCAAATAAAGCGTATTGAACTGATCGTCGTAGGTCGAGCCGCCATAGAGCAGCGAAACACCCGTGCTGAGCGCGTGGAGGTGGAATTCATCCCACGTGTGATCGATGCTCAGGTTCACGGTTTGGCGCGGGCGCCGGTTGAGCCAGGTCTGGTCGGTCACGTCCTGCGGATTCAGAATGCCGATGGCGAGACTCACGGGCGTGGACTTTCCGAGCGTGCCCTTGTACGAGAGGTCGATCCCCTGAATGTGCGCGCGCCCGACGTTCACCGGCAGAAAGGTCTGCGCGTCGTAGGTGATGAGGTCGTGCACGCGTGTGTCGTACAGCGCCGCCGTAAAGGTGCCGAACGAGGTGTTGGCGTCGAGCGCCGCCTCGACCGTGTCGCTGCGCTCGGGCTGGAGGTTGGGGTTCGCGTAGCCCGGGTAGTACAGGTCGTTGAAGGTCGGCAGCCGGAACGCATTGCCGTAGGAGACGCGCGCCGTGTAGACCGGCGTGATTGCCCACGAGAGCGCGGCGTTCCCCGTGTTGACCGTCTGCCCCTGGACGATCTCATGACGCCCGGCGAGGAACAGCGTCACGTCGCCGAGCGTGGCCGACTGATGCAGCGAGACGGCCGAGTCGTTGCGTGCCGGCAAGCCGCTCGGGATTTCGACCGGCAGAAAGGCCAGCTCGCGCGAGAAGTCGTAAGCGAGCTTGGTCTCGCCCGAAAGCGGCAGCCCGAACAGCGTGTGCCCGCTTTCCTGATGCGTGATCGAAGTCGAGGTGGAAAGGCGGGTCGAGTCGAATTCGTCGGCCGGGATCGTGGGATCGTTCGAGTAGATGAACTGCCGGTCGGTTGCGTAGCCCACGGACTGGTCGAATTGCGTAAACGGCGTGATGTCGAGGTGAAACGCCGCGCCGGTGGTCAACTGGTGGTCGCGCTGGCGGTCGTTGCCGCCCGCGTTGTCATAGGACAGATCGGACCGGTGATACAGCGCGAACGTGGAAATCGACCAGTTGCCGCGCGCGTAGCCGAGCCGGCCATTCACGTCCTGGGCGTGATACGGGTTGCGGCCGTCCTCGTGGCCGTAGGCCCAGGGCCGCGTGGCGTCGATGCCCGCCGTGTTGTAGTCGTGCACGCCGAGCGCGTACGTGAGGCCGCCGAGCGCCGCGAGCGGTCCGCTCGAAGGCACGGTGCCGGAGGTGCGCAACTGCGTGTCGAAGGTCTTGTTGGAGCCGCCGCCGAACGACACCGTGGTCCGGTTCGGCAGATTCGACGCGCGGCGCGTGAAGAGCTGCACGACGCCGCCCACGGCGTCCGCGCCGAACGAGGCGGCGGCCGGCCCCGAGATCACCTCGACGCGGTCGAATGCGTCAGTCGGCAGGTCCGCCCATTCGGGCGTGCCCGTGGTCGAGGAGCCAATGCGGATCCCGTCGATGAAAACCGCAACCTGCGCCGGCGACGAGCCGCGAATGCTCACCGAGGTCAGTGCGCCCGGTCCGCCGCTTTGCGAAACGGTCACGCCCGGGAGCGTGGCGAGCGCCTGTGTGATGCTCGGGTCCTCGGGCGAGAGGCGGTCGAGGTCCTCGCGCGTGAGCACCTGTGTGCTCGCGTAGCGCTGGTCGAACGATTGCGGCAGATGCTGGGTGTCGCCCACCACGAGAATGTTCGGCAGCGTGGCGCCGGCATCGTCGCCGGAGGCAGTGGATGCGTCGGACGCGGGTTGCTGCACGGCCGGCGCGCCGGCCGCGTGCGCGCTTTGCCATGCGCATGCGGTCAGGGCGCAGGCGGCCGCGAGCTGGCGGAGCTTCGCCTCGCGGTCTGCTTTGGGGCGGCCGGAAACCGGACGAATGCCGGCAACGTGGCGGCGACGGGCTTCCTGAGCGGAAGCCGTTTGGATAACGATGGACATGCGACAAATCCTGAGGTCGGACTGTCCTTGCAGCGTGCGACCGCGCACGGGCGGTGCTGGCGCTTCGGGACACCCCGCCCCTTGCGGCTGCTTGGACCTCGGTCGATGGCAGGTCTCCTGGCTCGCGGGTCGCCGCCCATTGCCGGCCTTCCCGGTTTCCCAGTGGCCCTTTCGGCATGGACTTGCCGCTCACAGTTGCGGGGGCAGCCGCAGATTCGGGGGCGAAGAGGCGCCCGCTGCGTTCCCTTTTGATCCCGTCGCCGGGAACCATCAGGGCGCAAGGGTAATGGGCGCGCCTTGCATGCGTCAACCCGTTATGCATGAGGCCGTTGCGAAAACGCCTGTCGAGTCCGCGCGCTTCGGGCGCGGCTACGTAAGTCCATGATGCCGGGAGAAATAACCAAAACGGTTCATTTTCCCTGGCCGTGCTCGAACCGCCTCGCCATACGATGCAGGAACGCTTCGCCGGCGCAACCACGCATCGGGAAGAACCTTCGGGAAACAGGCAAGGAGACGAGCATGAAAGGTGCGGCGCGCCTGATCGGCGCATTGGCCATGGTGGCATTCAGCGTGAGCGCGGTTGCCGCGGGGGCGCGATTCGTGGTCGTCTCGCACGCGCCCGACGCGGATCCGTTCTGGAACGTCGTCAAGAACGGCATCGCCGATGCGCAGCGCGACTTCGGCGTGACGGTCGACTATCGCAATCCCCCGAACGGCGACCTTGCCGATATGGTGCGCGCGCTCGAACAGGCGTCGGCGCGCAACTACGATGGCGTGGCAACCACGATCGCGGACTTCGACGTCGTGCGCGACCCCCTCAAGACGATCGTGGCGAAAGGCATTCCGGTCGTGACGTTCAACTCCGGCACCGCGCGGCAGAACGCGGAGCTGGGCGGTCTGCTGCACGTCGGCCAGCCCGAATACGAGGCGGGCAAGGCGGCGGGAGAGCGGGCCAGGGCGGCGGGCGTGAAGAGCTTTCTTTGCGTGAACAACAACGCGACCAATCCGGCGTCGTTCGAGCGTTGCCGCGGATTCGCGGAGGCGATTGGCGCCGACTTCAAGCGCTCGACGCTCGACAGCGGCAATGATCCGACCGAAGTGGAAAACCGGGTTTTCGCCGCCTTGCACAAGCGCCCGGATACCCAGGCGGTTCTCGCGCTCGGCCCGACTTCGGCCGTGCCGGCCATGCGGGCCATCAGCAAGCGCGGTTTGACGAAGAAGATCTACTTCGCGACGTTCGATCTCACGCCGGAAGTCGACAAGGGCATCGAGGCTGGCACGGTGGCGTTCGCAATCGATCAGCAGCCGTACTTGCAGGGCTATATTCCGGTCGCGCTGCTCGCGCTCATGAAACGCGACAAGACCCGCGACATCCGCCGTGCGGTTGCCGCGCTGCAAGCCAATCCGCAATTCCAGCAGCGCGTGCGGACCTACGGTCTCAAGCCGCGTTTCTCGCCCGATGGCGTGGATACCGGGCCCAACTTCGTGACGCGCGAGAATGTCGCGCTCGTAGAGAAGTACGCCGGGCAGTATCGCTGAACGTCGCAAGACAAATTCCCGCCTCGTTATTCGAGAGCGGGTGCCCGTCTAATTCCAGTCCAGCGCGCCGCCCGTCTGATACTCGGTCACGCGCGTCTCGAAGAAGTTCTTTTCCTTGCGCAGATTGGCCTGCTCGTCGAGCCATGGCAGCACGTTCGGCGCGCCGGGAAACGGCGCGGGCATGCCCAGTTGGCCCGCGCGCCGGTTGGCGATGTAGCGGAACTGGGCGCAGTGCAGATCGGCTGAATAGCCCAGCATCGGCTCGCGCAGGATATAACCGGCGTAGGCCGCCTCGGCGGCGTCGGCTTCCTCCCAGATCCGCTGCACGGCGCGCGGATCGAGCTGCAGGTTCTCCTCCTCCAAAAGTTGCCGGATGACGCGGATGCCAAAACCGCAATGCAGCACCTCGTCGCGCATGATGTACTGGAACTGCTGCGCGGTCGCTTTCATCAGGCCGCGCCGCTGGAGCGCGAACACCGGCGTAAAGCCGTTATAGAACCAGCAGCCCTCGAACACCGCCGCAAAGAACAGATAGGCGAGCGCGAATTCATGCAGCGTGTCGCGGTCTGTGAGGTCGAGGCCGGGCGCCAGGATGCGTTCGAGCCGCGCGTTCGCCAGCGCGATCTTGGCATGGATTTCCGGCACGACGCGATAGCGGTTATAGATCTCCTGCTGGTCCAGGCCGAGCGTTTCGATGCAGTGCTGGTAAGTCCAGGTATGCAACGCCTCTTCATAGACCTGGCGCGCCTGATAAATCTGCAATTCGGGCGCGGTCATCTTCTCCATGACCGCAAGCCCGATATTGCGCATGGCCAGAATGTCGGACGTGGTGAGATACGCAAGCACGTTTTCGAAAACGTGCCGCTCCGTTTCGGTGAGGCGCTGCTGGTAATCGTGCACGTCGTCGCTCATGGAAATCTCGAGCGGCGTCCAGTGATTGCGGTTCGCGTTCAGAAAACATTCCCACGCCCACGGATAGCGAAATGGCGCGAGCTGGTTGATGTCCCCGCGGCCGTTCACGACGCGCTTGTCTTCCGCGCGCGTTGCTTGTTGTTGAGAAACCGTCTTGCCGGCGATCATCGCTCAGAGCCCTCCCGCCAGCCAGGCGGCCACGCCGCGCTTGAAGGGGCGCAGATGCTCGCCCGCGCGCAGCAACACGTCTCTGGCCAGCCGCGCCGGCAGATGATCCCGCGTATAGATCGAGGCGATCATGCCGGTTATCAGGTAGAGCGGGCGCGTTGCCAGGCGATGCTTGTGCTCGTAGCGCCGCAGGAGCGCGTCGGACGCGTAGTCGCGCCCCGCGAGGCTGGCTTCGCGAATGGCGCCGGCGAGAAGGTCGACGCTGGAGAGCCCGAAGTTGAAGCCGTGCGCGGTGACCGGATGCATGCCCACTGCCGCGTCGCCCACCGCGGCGAAGCGCTGCGCCACGAAGCGCTGCGGATAGACCGCGACCAGCGGATACGCGTGGCGCGTCGTGACCAGTTCCATGTTGCCGAGCCGGTGGTCGAAGCGGCGCTCGATTTCGCTGGCGAAGGCGTGCGCGTCGGCGTGCTTGAGCCGCTCGATTTCGCGGCCCGCGAGCGTGAGCACCACGGAAGACCGGCAGGCGCCGGACTCGGGGTGCGGGTTCATCGGCAGCAATGCGAGCGTCTGGCCATACCCGAACCATTCCCACGCGGCGTGATGATGCGGCTTTTCGTGCGTCATGCCGCAAACCAGCATGGTCTTGCCGAAGTCACGCATCTGCGCGGAGATCCCCATCATCCGCCGGGTGGCGGAGAAGCGGCTGTCCGCCGCCACGATCAGGCGCGTGGCGATGGACAGCCCGCTTTCGAGCTGCACGGTGGCGCTGTTGTCGTCGGACTTGACGCCGACCACGCGCTCGCCGGCCAGCAGTTCGATTCCGGCGCCGTCTTCGCGCGCGCCTTGCACCGCTTCGAAGGCAGCCTTGCGAATCTGGTGATTGGAGACCAGCCAGCCGAGTTCGTCATGCGGGCTCAGTTCGCGCCCGATCTCTAGTGCATACGGCGACGGTCCGTTATAGATCCTGGCATCGAGCAGACGGGACTTCGCCTCGCTTTCGATGCGCTCCCATAATCCAAGCCTCTTCAAGGCGCCAACGGATTTATGCGTGAGCGCGATCTCGCGCCCATCAAATTCAGGATTGCGAAGCTCATCGGCGCCTTGCTGCTCGATGACGACGATTTTCAGGCCTGTTCCAGCGAGCGAACGGGCGAAGCACAGACCCGCCGGGCCCGCACCCACAACGACGATATCGGCTTTCACCGGGATTCCCTCATCGATAGTCATTTCACCGACGCCGCGCCCGCCGCCATGCACGAACGTCATGCGGCGGGCTGCGAACGTCACCCTGTCCTTGCGCGAGTGCGGCGAATTCATCGGGTGAGGCTGTCTGGCCCGATGCCCGCACGGGCGACCGGGCAATCTATCCCGGAATGCAGCGTGACCGCCAGCGACCGATTGCCCTGCGTCTCAGCGTCCGTGGGCGCGGCCGGCGCCACGCTTTTTCGCGATGTGTGCTCAACGCTTTCACGCCTGCGGGGGCATAATTCCCGCGTCCTTTGAGGCATTCCTGCAATTATCGAGCGCGCGTCCATCCCGGGGCGCGCAAGGCAACGGAGAACGAGACATGAGCAAAACCTTCAAGATCGCGGCGATTCCCGGCGACGGCATCGGCCAGGAAGTGATGCCCGAGGGCGTGCGCGTGGTGGAGGCGGCGGCCGCCAGATTCGGCCTGAAGGTGGAATTCACGTATTTCGACTGGGCGAGCTGCGACTACTACCTCGCACACGGCAAGATGATGCCGGACGACTGGTTCGCCACGCTCGAGGGCTTCGACGCTATTTACTTCGGCGCCGTGGGCTGGCCCGACAAGGTGCCCGATCACATTTCGCTGTGGGGCTCGCTGCTCAAGTTCCGCCGCGAATTCGACCAGTACGTGAACCTGCGCCCGGTGCGCCTCTTGCCCGGCGTGCCGTGCCCGCTCGCCAACCGCAAGCCCGGCGACATCAACTTCCTCGTGGTGCGCGAGAACACCGAGGGCGAATACAGCTCGGTGGGCGGCAAGATGTTCGAGGGCACCGAGCGCGAGTTCGTGCTGCAGGAGTCGGTGTTCACGCGTCACGGCGTGGACCGCATTCTCAAATACGCGTTCGAGCTCGCGAACCGGCGCGGCCGCAAGCAGCTCACGGCGGCCACCAAGTCCAACGGCATCTCGATCAGCATGCCGTACTGGGACGAACGCGTGGCCGCGATGGCCGCAGCGTATCCGGCCGTGAAGTGGGACAAGCAGCACATCGACATCCTGTGCGCGCGCTTCGTGTTGCAGCCGGACCGCTTCGACGTGGTGGTGGCGTCCAACCTCTTCGGCGACATCCTTTCCGACCTCGGCCCCGCGTGCACGGGCACGATCGGCCTCGCGGCATCGGCCAACCTGAACCCGGAGCGCAAATTCCCGTCGCTGTTCGAGCCGGTGCACGGCTCGGCGCCGGACATCTTCGGCAAGCAGATCGCCAACCCGATCGCGATGATCTGGTCGGGCGCGATGATGCTCGACTTCCTCGGCAACGGCGACGCCCAGTGCAAGGCCGCCCACGACGCCATCATGCAGGCGATCGAGAAGGTGCTCGTGGAAGGCCCGCGCACGCCGGACATGGGCGGCACGGCGAAGACGGCGGAGGTGGGCAAGGCGGTGGCCGCCGCGCTGTGAGAGCGGTTTGAACTGAGCCCGCTTCGCGGCGCTTGAAGCGCCCGGTGTTCCTGCGTGGAACCCGGGCGCTTTTTTACGGCTAGCTTGCCTGGGAGAAACCCTCGTCTGAATGAAAATACATTTTCAGATATGGGTATACGTGTAATTATATTTACATCATTACATTGACACGCCCAGGTTCCGCATGGCCGCACGGTCGCCCAATCCTTCGCTGACGTCTGCTCCGTCCGCGGCCCCCGATGCCGAGATCGTCGCCCGCCTGAGCGCGGCGATGCCGGGTCTCACTCCCGGCCACCGGCGCATGGCCGAGTATGTGCTCGCGAACCTGTTCCAGTCGGCGACCATGCGCATCGACGAACTGGCGCATGCCGTGGGCGCGTCGGTGGCTACCGCCAACCGTTTCGCGCGCGCGCTGGGCTTCGACGGCTATCCCGCGTTTCGCGAAGCGCTCGTGCGCGGCTTCGAGGCCACGCTCGCGCCGGTCGAGCGGCTGCGCACCGCGCAGGCGTCGCCCACGAGCGGCTCGGAGCTGCTCGGCGCCTCGCTGGAGCAAGCCGAGCTCAATCTGCGCGCTTCGCGCCAGTCGATCGACAGCGCGGCGGCGCAAGCCGCCGTGGACGCCATCATGAACGCGCGACGCGTCTTTATCGTGGGTTCCGGCACCAGCGCATTTCTCGCCGGGCTCATGGAGCTCGCGCTGTTGCCGTATCTCGACAACGTCCAGTCGCTCTCGACCATTGGCGGCCCGACGCTGGCCGCGCGCCGCCTGTTCGGCGCCGGCCCCGACGATCTGTTGATCGGCATTGCCTTTCCGCGTTACGTGGACGACACCATCAAGCTGGCGCGCCGCGCGGCGCATCTCGGCGTGCGCGTGCTCGCGCTCACCGACAGCAGCGTTTCGCCGCTCGCGCGTTTCGCCGATCTCACGCTGCTAGTGCGCGCCGAGCGCCGGCTCGCC
>JAITTX010000482.1 GCA_031286755.1 Paraburkholderia sp. | reverse complement strand
CGGATACTCGGCCGGCAGATACAGGCCGCCGTCGCGCGCGAGGCCGCCCAGCAGGATGTCGGAAAACGAGTGATGCTCGCCGGCGCCCGCGCCGCGCGTAGAAACGTAATTCATTGCCTTTGCCTCAAATGCGCCTTAGTTCAGTCCTTCCATGCGCAGCTTCGTCACCGACGACTTCACCGTCGCCAGTTTCTCGATCTGCGCGATCGCCGCGTTGACGTGCTTCTCGACCGTCTCGTGCGTGATCAGGATGATGTCGGTTTCCGCCTTGCCCTGCGCGTCGATCTGCTCCGATTCCTTCTGCAGCAGCGCGTCGATCGAAATGCCGCTGTCGGCGAGGATGCGCGTGATGTCGGCCATCACGCCGGTCTGGTCGGCCACGCGCAGGCGCAGGTAGTAGCCGCTCGTGACTTCGTCGATCGGCAGGATCGGCGTGTTCGAGAGGCTGTCCGGCTGGAACGCCAGATGCGGCACGCGGTGCTCGGGGTCGGCCGTGTGCAGGCGGGTGACGTCCACGAGATCGGCCACCACGGCCGAAGCCGTGGGCTCCGCGCCGGCGCCCTTGCCGTAGTAGAGCGTGGTGCCCACGGCGTCGGCGTGCACCACCACCGCGTTCATCGCGCCTTCCACGTTCGCGAGCAGGCGCTTGGCCGGGATCAGCGTGGGATGCGTGCGCAGCTCGATGCCCTTCTCCGTGCGGCGCGCGATGCCGAGCAGCTTGATGCGGTAGCCGAGTTCTTCCGCGTACTTGATGTCGATGGCGTCGAGCTTGCTGATGCCTTCCACATAGGCCTTGTCGAACTGCACGGGCACGCCGAACGCGATCGCGCTCATGATCGTCGCCTTGTGCGCGGCGTCCACGCCTTCGATGTCGAAGGTCGGGTCGGCTTCGGCGTAGCCCAGCTCCTGGGCGCCCTTGAGCGCCGTCGCGAAGTCGAGGCCGCGCTCGCGCATCTCCGAGAGGATGTAGTTCGTGGTGCCGTTGATGATGCCGGCGATGTACTCGATGCGGTTGGCCGTGAGGCCTTCGCGCAGCGCCTTGATGATGGGAATGCCGCCCGCGACCGCCGCCTCGAACGCGACCATCACGCCCTTGGCGCGCGCCGCTTCGAAGATCTCGGTGCCGTGCACCGCCAGCAGCGCCTTGTTCGCGGTGACCACGTGCTTGCCGTTGCCGATGGCGCGCAGCACGAGGTCCTTCGCGACGCTCGTGCCACCGATCATTTCGGCGACGATCGAAATCGACGGGTCGTCGACGACTGCGTTGAAGTCGCTCGTCAGCTCGACGGTGCCGGCTTCAGCGCCGAGCGCCGCCGTGGCTTTGGCCGGATTGCGCACGGCGATGCGCGCCACCTCGATGCCGCGGCCCGCGCGGCGTTTGATTTCTTCCTGGTTGCGGCGCAGTACCGTGAAGGTGCCGCTGCCCACCGTGCCGAAGCCCAAGAGACCTACTTTGATCGGTTCCATGCAGCGTGTGTTCGTCTAAGTGTGTAAAGAAAAGCGATTGCGCCGCGCCGGAGAATCAACCGGGCGGCGCGCATGTGGTGCGCACCGGAGCGCCGCTCAGGTGCCGTGCTGCTGGCGGTAGTTGTCGAGAAAGCGCGCGATGCGGTTGATCGAATCGGTCAGGTCGTCGACGTTCGGCAGGAACACCACGCGGAAATGATCCGGCTGCTTCCAGTTGAAGCCGGTGCCCTGCACGAGCAGGACACGCTCCTGGAGCAGCAGGTCGAGAATGAATTGCTGGTCGTCCTGGATCGGATAAAGCTTCGGGTCGAGGCGCGGGAACATGTAGAGCGCCGCCTCGGGCTTCACGCAGCTCACGCCCGGAATGGCCGTGAGCATGTTGTAGGCGAGTTCGCGCTGGCGGTACAGGCGCCCGCCCGGCTGGATCAGCTCGTTGATGCTCTGGTAGCCGCCCAGCGCCGTCTGGATCGCGTACTGGCCCGGCACGTTCGCGCACAGGCGCATCGAGGCCAGGATGCCCAGGCCCTCGGTGTAGTCCTTCGAGCGGCGGCGGTTCTCGCCCGTCATGCCCGAGAGGAACATCCAGCCCGCGCGATAGCCGCACGCGCGATAGCTTTTCGAAAGGCTGTTGAGCGTGACCGTGATGACGTCTTCGGAGAGCGAGCCGAGCGCCGTGTGGCTCTTGCCGTCGTAGATGATCTTGTCGTAGACCTCGTCGGCGAAAATGATCAGGCCGTGCTCGCGCGCGATGGCCACGATGCCGCGCAGCAGTTCGTCCGAGTACAGCGCGCCCGTGGGGTTGTTGGGGTTGATGACCACGATCGCGCGCGTGTTCGGCGTGATCTTCGCGCGAATGTCGTCCAGATCCGGCATCCAGGCGTTCGACTCGTCGCAGATGTAATGCACCGGCGTGCCGCCCGAAAGGCTCACCGCCGCCGTCCAGAGCGGATAGTCGGGTGCCGGCAGCAGCACTTCGTCCTCGTCGTTCAGGAGCGCCTGCATCGCCATCACGATCAGCTCGGACGCGCCGTTGCCGATATAGATGTCGTCCAGCTCGACGCCCTTCACGCCCTTTTGCTGCGCGTAATGCATGATCGCCTTGCGCGCGGCGAACACGCCCTTCGAGTCCGAATACCCCGAGGAGCCCGGCAGGTTCAGGATCATGTCCTGGATGACTTCGTCGGGCGCGTCGAAGCCGAACGGCGCGAGATTGCCGATGTTCAGCTTGATGATGCGGTGGCCTTCTTCTTCAAGGCGCTTGGCGTGCTCGAGCACCGGCCCCCGGATGTCGTAGCAAACATTCTGCAGCTTGTTGGATTTGAGGATCGGTTTCACGGCGGGCGGTTGGTCCAAAAGCGTTTCAGGGACAGTCTAAAAATCTGAACGGGCTGCAACGGGGTTGATCGGCGTAAGCGACGCGCGGGGCTGCGAGCCGTGCAGGGGCGGCACGCAATGCACGAATTGCATGGATTGTACGGTCTGGCAGCCAGCCTGCAGCTTGTGACTGCGTTCGCCCTGCGATGGATGCCCCGGGCGGATGGCCTGACGCGGAGGCTGCGGG
>JAITTX010000394.1 GCA_031286755.1 Paraburkholderia sp. | reverse complement strand
GTGCAGCCGCTTCTGCCCGCATTCTCCGAAACCTTCGGCGTGAGCCCCACGCAGAGCAGCCTCTCGCTCTCGTTCACCACGGCGGCGCTCGCCATCGCGATCTTCGTCGCGGGCTTCGTCTCCGAAGGCTGGAGCCGGCGCGGCATGATGACCGCGTCGCTGTGCGCCTCGTCGCTGCTCACGCTCGCCACCGCCTTTGTCCCTCACTGGCACCAGTTGCTCGTCCTGCGCACGCTCCAGGGCATTGCGCTCGGCGGCGTGCCCGCGGTGGCCATGGCCTGGCTCGCCGAGGAAATGCACCCGGACGGCCTCGGCCTTTCGATGGGCCTCTACGTGGGTGGCACGGCTATCGGCGGCATGGCGGGGCGCGTGATCACGGGCATCTGCACCGAGCTCTTCGGCTGGCGCGTGGCCGTGGCCGGGATCGGCGTGCTCGGGCTCGCCTCGATGTTCGCGTTTCGCTCGCTCCTGCCGCCCTCGCGCCATTTCACGCCCAGGAGCGGCCTGGGCTTCGCCCATCATCGCGCGGCGCTCGCGCGCCATTTCGCGCGGCCGGGCCTGCCCGTGCTGTTCGCGCTCGGCTTCGTGCTGATGGGCAGCTTCGTCACGCTCTACAACTACATCGGCTACCGGCTGATCGCTGCGCCCTACAACATGAGTCAGGCCGCCATTGGCGCGATCTTCGTCGTCTATCTGACCGGCGTGGTCGCCTCGCCGTGGTCGGGCCGCATGGCCGACAAGTTCGGACGCGCGCCCGTGCTGATCGCCGCGATCGTGCTGATGCTCGCGGGCGTGGTGCTCACGATGTTCGCGTCGCTCGGCATGATCGCGGCGGGCATCTGCTGCCTCACCATCGGCTTCTTCGCGGGGCATTCGGTGGCGAGCGGCTGGGTTGGCCGCCTCGCACGCGAAGCCAAGGGCCAGGCCGCGGCGCTCTATTTGCTCGCGTATTACCTCGGCTCGAGCATCGTCGGTTCGATCGGCGGGCACTTCTGGGCCAGTTGGGGCTGGGGCGGCGTGGCCGGGCTCGTGGTGGTGCTGCTCGTGACCGGGTTGGCCGGGGCGTGGAAGCTGCGCGAAACGGCCTGAGGCGCCGCTGCGTTACGGCCCTTCCTGCAACCCTGATTACGGCTCTTTCGCCCTCGAACGAAAGCCGTCCGTAATATTTCCGTCAAACGCATGAGTTGCGCGCTGCATCAGCCGGCCCCCACCAGACAGGGGCCGCGCGCCGCAGCGCGTGCACCAGGGCTGCGCAGGCGCGCCGCCTTGTTCGCTAGCCTCTCCTATACTCGAATGAGGCCCGCAGCCAAAACGGCGCACAGCACGCGATAACGACGGATTTCACGCATCGCGTCTTCGATGGCCGATATGACCGCTTCGCATGGGACCGGAGCCGATGAATTCCGGTCGACAACTTTGCATGGGTCCAGAGTAAGGAGACGAGCATGGAAGGTTACTTCACGATCGGCGACTTCGTGATGATCATCCCGATGGCCCTCGCCGGCGCGCTCTTTCTTGGCGCGGTGCCGTGCGCAACCGAATTCAAGCACAACACGCTGCGGGTGATCGGCGCGCTGATCGGTGCGATGTGTGCCGTCGCGCTGGTGGAGACGCTGCCCGCGCTGATGTAGCGCCGCGACGCTTCGCTCGCCACTTCCATCCGCGTTTCTATCCGCGGTGCGCGCTCGCTGCCGAAGGCTCGGCGCGCGCGCCCGTGAACGCCCACGAGCGCCACGTGCCGGCCAGCGCCGGTCGCGCGCCTCGACACGCTTCCCAGCTCCCTCTCAGCGCACGCCGACACCCGGCTGCAATCCCTTGAACTGCCGCAGCGCCGCATGCCAATAAGGCGTGCGCGCAGGGCCGGCCGTTCCCTCGTCGGCGCGCACGAGCGCGGGCAACGCGCCCCACGGCAGCGTCGGATGCAGATGATGTTGCCGGTGCAGATGATGATTCATCAGCAGCACGCCCAGCGCGCGCGGCACGCGGAAATCGCGCGCGCGGCCCGGTTCGTCCAGCGCCACGCCGTAATGCGGCAGGTTGTCGGCGAGCGAGAGCCACAGCCCGCGCAGATACATCGCCGCCGCCAGCACCGGCCACGCCTTTCCGTAGAGCGTGAAAGCGAGCCCATAGAGGGCGAGCGAGCAAAGCCCGTCGCGCCGCGCGCGGCGGCGCCGCATGGGATCGGCTGCGTGGTTCGCGAATAGCCGCTGCACGTGCCGGCCCTTGGCACCATCGGCACCATCGGCACCATCGGCACCCTCGGCACCCTCAGCGCTCACACTGCGCGCGACCAGCGCCCGCGCCACGCACGCCGGCATGAACGCCAGCAGCGGCACCAGCAGCTCGGCCACGTAAAGTCCGCCCAGCAGCCGCGCATACCACGCGAGGCGGCGCAGCCAGCGCGGGCCTCGCGCGTCGTCGACATCAGGGCGATCGAATGCCTCGCGCGTGAAGCGGTGGTGCATCAGGTGTCCGAAACGCACCGCATCGAACGGTATCGCAAGACCAATCGCGAGCAGGCGCGCCACGGCTTCGTTGGCGCGCCGCGATGGCAGCAACTGCCCGTGAATGCCCTCGTGGATCAAGCCCCAATGGATGGGCGTCGCGAGCACCACCGGCACGAGCGAGGCCAGCAGCGCGAACGAAGGCCCGCCCGCCGCGTGCAGGAGCAGCGGCAAGCCGAATAGCTGGTACGCGAGCGCCAGCCCGGCAACGGCGATGAGCGCTGCATTCGCCGCCACATGGGGAGCGCGCGGCAACGCCCGCGCGGGGGGCTGTGGGGCGGCCCCGGCACAGACGGGGCGAACGGCGCTCGTGGACTCCATCGGCATTCCTCGCGGCAAGGGCTGCCGCGACGTTAGCAGCGCCGCGTGACAGGCCGAAGGCGTCCAATCGGCCCGCGCGTCGTCAGATATGCTGATCCGTCGACGGCTTCTCCCACAGGTTCACGCCGCCCTCGGTCGCGTGGCGATCGATTTCCGCAAGCTCTTCCTGCGAGAATTCGAGGTTCTTCAGCGCGGCCACGTTCTCGCGCACCTGTTCCGCGCGGCTCGCGCCGATCAGCGCCGAGGTCACGCGGCCGCCGCGCAGCGTCCACGCGATTGCCATCTGCGCGAGGCTCTGGCCACGGCGCTGCGCGAGTTCGTTGAGCTTGCGCACGTGCCCGATGTTCTGCGCGCTCA
>JAITTX010000371.1 GCA_031286755.1 Paraburkholderia sp. | reverse complement strand
TACTGCCGCTGCATGTTTTGACCCGCGTTCACGTACTCGCGTAACATGCGCGGATCATTCTCAAGCAAGGAGTTCACTCGTGCGATTTTCCCTGCGCCCGCTCATCGCGCGTTGCGCGCTTGCCGTTGCGTTGCCGCTTGTCGCCGCGGTCGGCACCATCGCGGCCCTCACGTTCACGATGGCCGCCACCAGCAGCGCCGCGTATGCCCAGCAGATGCCGCCCGGCGCCAAGCAGCCCGGCGACTTTCCGCACGTGAAACTCACCGCGGGCATGTTCGTCATCGACGCCGCCGTGGCCGCCAATGACGCCGACCGCGAGCAAGGCCTCATGTATCGCACGCAGCTCGCGCCGAACGAAGGCATGCTGTTCGTGTTCGGCGAAAATGCCGTGCATTGCTTCTGGATGAAGAACACGCTGATCCCGCTGTCGATCGCATTCATGCGCGCCGATGGCACGATCACCGACATCGACGAAATGCAGGCCGAAACCACCAACAACCACTGCCCGCGCAATAACGGCGTCTACGCGCTCGAAATGAGCAAGGGCTGGTTCACGGCAAAGGGCATCAAGCCCGGCATGAAGATCGACGGCCTGCCGCCGCTGCAATAAGCGCCCAGGCAGGCCCGGCGTCCGTCAACCCGTCGCCCCGCCGCCCCGACGTTCGCCGCCATTTGCCGACGTGAGCGAGCCGGCCCCGCAGTCCGCGGCGCCGGCTTTTTTGCGCCCGCGCCGGCTTGCCGGGGCCTTCCAGACGTCGTTCACGCGTTCTGTTCGCACCGGCTTTGCGCGCCGCTTCCCGGCTCCAGTCTCACCGGCCTCGCCACGCCACGACGCCCCCGCGCCGCGCCTTTTCGGGCTCTGACGCCCTTTCAGCAAAAGCGCCGCGCAAGCGCTATCCTAGTAATCCGCCGCGCGACGCACGCCTGCCCGAAGCACTTCGAAGCACCTCGAGCACGCCCGCCGCGCGAGCCGCCGGACCGCGCGCAGGCCGCGCCGCGCGCCGCCCGGCACCTTCCATGGCGCGTTATTCCAAGGAGATCACCGTGCCTCGCAAGACTCCCATCGAGCGCTATCGCAACATCGGGATCAGCGCTCACATCGATGCCGGCAAAACCACGACAACCGAACGCATCCTTTTCTACACCGGCGTGAATCACAAGCTGGGTGAGGTTCACGACGGCGCGGCGACCATGGACTGGATGGAGCAGGAACAGGAGCGCGGCATCACCATCACTTCGGCCGCGACCACCGCGTTCTGGAAAGGCATGGCCGGCAATTACCCCGAGCATCGCATCAACATCATCGACACCCCGGGGCACGTCGACTTCACCATCGAGGTCGAGCGCTCCATGCGCGTGCTCGACGGCGCCTGCATGGTGTACGACTCCGTGGGCGGCGTGCAGCCGCAATCGGAAACGGTGTGGCGCCAGGCGAACAAGTACAAGGTGCCGCGCATTGCGTTCGTCAACAAGATGGACCGCGTGGGCGCCGACTTCTTCCGCGTGCAGCGGCAGATCGGAGAGCGCCTGAAGGGCGTGGCCGTGCCCATCCAGATTCCCGTGGGCGCCGAAGATCACTTCCAGGGCGTGGTCGACCTCGTGAAGATGAAGGCGATCGTCTGGGACGACGAAAGCCAGGGCGTGAAGTTCGAGTACGAGGACATCCCCGCGAATCTCGTCGAGCTCGCGCACGAGTGGCGCGAAAAGATGGTCGAAGCCGCCGCCGAAGCCGACGAAACGCTGCTCGAAAAATATCTGCACGACCACGAGAGCCTGACCGAGGAGGAAATCAAGGGCGGGCTGCGCAAACGCACGATCGCCAACGAGATCGTGCCGATGCTCTGTGGCAGCGCGTTCAAGAACAAGGGCGTGCAGGCGATGCTCGACGCCGTGATCGACTATCTGCCCTCGCCCGTGGACGTGCCCGCGATTCTCGGCCACGACCTCGACGACAAGGAAATCGAGCGCCACCCGAGCGACGACGAGCCGTTCTCGGCGCTCGCGTTCAAGATCATGACCGACCCGTTCGTCGGCCAGCTGATCTTCTTCCGCGTCTATTCGGGCGTGGTGAATTCCGGCGACACGGTGCTCAACGCCACCAAGGACAAGAAGGAGCGGCTCGGGCGCATCCTGCAGATGCACGCGAACGAGCGCAAGGAAATCAAGGAAGTGCGCGCGGGCGACATCGCCGCCGCCGTGGGCCTGAAGGAAGCCACGACGGGCGACACGCTCTGCGACCCCGCGCACGCCATCGTCCTCGAAAAGATGATCTTCCCGGAGCCGGTGATCTCGCAGGCCGTCGAGCCGAAGACCAAGGCCGACCAGGAGAAGATGGGCATCGCGCTCAATCGTCTCGCGCAGGAAGATCCGTCGTTCCGCGTGCAGACCGACGAGGAGTCCGGCCAGACCATCATCTCGGGCATGGGCGAGCTGCACCTCGAAATTCTCGTCGATCGCATGAGGCGCGAATTCAACGTGGAGGCCACCGTCGGCAAGCCGCAGGTGGCGTATCGCGAGACCGTGAAGAACAAGGTCGCAGATGTGGAAGGCAAGTTCGTCAAGCAGTCGGGCGGACGCGGCCAGTACGGCCACGCGGTCATCACGCTCGAGCCGCAGCCGCAGGGCAAGGGCTATGAGTTCGTCGACGCCATCAAGGGCGGCGTGATTCCGCGCGAGTTCATTCCGGCCGTCGACAAAGGCATTCAGGAGACGCTCAAGGCCGGCGTGCTCGCGGGCTATCCCGTGGTCGACACCAAGGTGACGCTCACGTTCGGCTCGTACCACGACGTGGACTCCAACGAAAACGCCTTCCGCATGGCCGGCTCGATGGCCTTCAAGGAAGCGATGCGCAAGGCCAAACCGGTGCTGCTCGAGCCGATGATGGCGGTGGAGGTGGAAACGCCCGAGGAGTTCATGGGCAACGTGATGGGCGACCTCTCGAGCCGGCGCGGCATCGTGCAGGGCATGGAGGACATCGCGGGCGGCGGCGGCAAGATCGTGCGCGCCGAGGTGCCGCTCTCGGAAATGTTCGGCTACTCCACCTCGCTGCGCTCGCTCACGCAGGGCCGCGCCACCTACACGATGGAGTTCAAGCACTACGCCGAAACCCCGCAAAACGTGGCCGAAGCGGTCATCAACGCGAAGAAGCAATAAGACGGCCGCATACGCCCGGCGCACACGAGGCGTATGCGCCCGAAGCCCGTCCCGTCAGGGGCGGGCTTTTTTAAAGGAGAGACGGCGATGAGTCACGACCATGAGCACGACCACGATCATGAGCACGCCCCCGACTGGCGCGAGAACGGCGTCAAGGTGATACGCGGCGACCAGCTCGACACGAACACGGCGCAAACGCCCGGCATGAACCGCGCCGCCGCGATCAACGCGGCGCGCGTTGGCGCCCAGAAGATCTGGGCCGGCACGGTGACGATCCATCCGAACGCGAAGACGGGCGCGCATCATCACGGCGCGCTCGAAAGCGTGATCTACGTGGTGCGCGGCCACGCGCGCATGCGCTGGGGCGAGCACCTCGAATTCACGGCCGAAGCCGGCCCGGGCGACTTCATCTTCGTGCCGCCCTATGTCCCGCACCAGGAAATCAACGCGAGCACCGACGACCCGCTCGAATGCGTGCTCGTGCGCAGCGACAACGAGGCCGTGGTCGTGAACCTGAACATCGACGCCGTCGAAGCGCCGGAAACGGTTTACTGGGTCGATCCGATTCACCGCCATCCGCACGAGCCTTGATACGCCATGACGCCCCCTCGCGCATGACATTGCCCGCACCGCCCGCAACGGCCGGACCAACCAGGCCGCTGCGCTCGCGCCTCATCGCGCTCTACGTCGTGCTGATCGGCGCGAATCTGGCGGCCTGGGCGTGGGCGCTGATCGCGCTGCGCCACTATCCGCTGCTCATCGGCACCGCCGTGATCGCGTATGGCTTCGGCCTGCGCCACGCCGTGGACGCCGACCATATCGCCGCCATCGACGCGGTCACGCGCAAGCTCATGCAGCGCGGCAAGCAACCGCTCGGCGTGGGCCTCGCATTCTCGCTCGGCCACTCGAGCGTCGTGATCGCGGCCATCATTGGCATCGCGCTCTCCGCGCTCACGCTGCACGGACGCTTCGAGCGGTTCCACGAGATCGGCTCGACCATCGGCACGCTGGTGTCGTCGGGCTTCCTGCTGGTGATTGCGTGTGTGAACCTCGTGATCCTGCGCGACGTCTGGCGCCGCCATCGCCGGGCGCAGCGCGGCGATGGCACGTCAGCCGATACACCCGCGCCGGCCGCCGCGGCCCGCGCGCCCGCCGGGCTCCTCTCGCGCGCGCTGCGGCCGCTCTTCGCGCTCGTGAGCAAAAGCTGGCACATGTATCCGGTGGGCGTGCTGTTCGGCCTCGGCTTCGACACCGCCACCGAGATCGGCCTGCTCGCCATCGCCGCGGCCGAAGCCGGCAAAGGCCTGCCGATGGTCTCGATCCTCGTGTTTCCCGCGCTCTTCACCGCAGGCATGACGCTCGTCGACTCCACCGACAACGTGCTGATGGTGCACGCCTACGGCTGGGCCATGGACGACCCGCAGCGCAAGCTTTACTACAACGCGAGCATCACGTTCGTCTCGGCGCTGGTGGCGATCGCCATCGGCGGCGTGGAGGCCGCGGGGCTCATCGACGCGAAGTTCGGCGCGAAATCTGGTGATACGCTGGGTGCGAGCAGCGGCGTCTGGTCGGCCATCGCCGGCGCGAACGCGCGCTTCGGCGAGATCGGCTACGCACTCGTGGCGCTTTTCATCGCGTGCTGGATCGGCTCGGTGCTGTTCCATCGGTGGCGCCGGCCTGCCGCTGCGCAATCCGGTACAACCCCGCAACCCCACCCCGGCCACGCCCCTATCGCCGAACACGGCCGAAAACGCGTAAACTGAGCGCTATTCGTCGTCTGCCGTACCGCATGCCGCCGTCGCGGCCGCCTCCAGCGCGGCCGCGCCCTTCCACGGAACCGCACGGAAACCCGCGCCGATGAAACGTCAGCAGTCCAGGCCGCCCCGCCCCATTACGCGTTCGCCGCTATCCGGCCAGGCGCCACAGTCGACACCGCAGTTGGCATCGCAGTTGGCATCGCAATCGGAACAATCACCGCGCTCGCCAGACGTGCCTCGATCGGCCGAAGCGCCTGCCGCGCACGCCTTCGATGCGCTGCGCCGCAGCGCCGGCGCTTACGGCAACCACGCCATCGACGAGTTCATCGCCGGCCGGCTTACGCGCCGCGAGCTGCTGCGCTACGCCGGCATGCTCGGGCTTGCGAGCCTCGCGGTCGCGGGCGGCGGGCTCATCGCGCCGCGCGGCGCGCGCGCTCAAGGCACAACGGGCAACCCCGGCAAGCCGGGTAGCCAGACCATCCGCGTCGCGCACCTGATGCCGGCCGGGGCGGTCGACCCGCTCACCGTGACCGACGCGGGCGCGCTGTGCCTGCTGAACCAGACCGGCGAATTCCTCGCCAACGACGACGCCAACGGCCACCTGCAACCCTCGCTCGCGCTCTCGTGGCAGCCCAACGCGAAGGCCGACGTCTGGACCTTCAAGCTGCGCCCCGGCGTGAAATTCCACGACGGCCAGCCGTTCGGCGCGAAAGACGTGGTGGCCACATTCGACCGCCTCGCCGATCCGGCGAGCGGCTCGGCGGCGCTCTCGGTGCTCAAGGGCGTGCTCTCGAAGGGCGGCACGAAGCAGGTCGACGAGCATACCGTCGCGTTCCATCTGGACGCGCCCAACGGCAACTTCCCCTACACCGTTTCTTCGGACAACTACAACGCCGTGCTGCTGCCCGCAAATTACGCGGGCAATTACGAAAAGAGCTTCATCGGCACCGGGCCGTTCAAGCTGGAGCGCTACGAAACGCGGCGCGGCGCGAGCTTCATGCGCAACGACGCCTACTGGGGCGAGAAAGCGCTCCCGGAGCGCCTGGAGTTCGCGTTCTACGCCGACGAGCAGGCGCAGATCCTCGCGCTGCAAGGCCATCAGGCCGACGTGATGGGCACCTTCACCGTGCAGGGCGGCATCGGCATCCTGAACAATCCCGACTTCAAGGTGATTGGCGTGCGCTCTAGCGCGCATCGGCAGATCCACATGCGCAACGACGTGCCCGCGTTCAAGGACAAGCGCGTGCGCCAGGCGCTGGCGCTCTCGCTCGATCGCGACGTCATGGTGCGCGGGCTCTTCAAGGGCCGCGCCGTGGTGGGCAACGACAGCCCGTTCGCGCCGGTCTTCCCGTCGACGGCCACCACGGTGCCGCAGCGCAAGATCGATCTGGCGAAGGCGCGCCAGTTGCTCGCGCAGGCCGGCGTGGCCAATGGCTTCGACGTCACGCTCACGACCGAGAAGTACATGGAGATTCCCGATCTTGCCGTGGTCGTGCAGAACGCGGCGAAGGCGATTGGCGTGCGCATCGCGCTGAAGGTGGAGAGCCAGTCGCAGTACTACGGTGCGGGCACGTACGGCAAGTCGGACTGGCTCGACTCGCCGCTCGGGATCACCGACTACGGCCATCGCGGCGTGCCCAACGTGTTCCTCAACGCGCCGCTCACGAGCGGCGGCACGTGGAATGCGGCACACTTTCGCAATGCGCAGTACGACAAGCTGGTCGCGCAATTCGCCGCGACGCTCGACGTGGCCGCGCAAAAGCAGGTGGCCGCGCAGATCGAGACGCTGCTGCTCGACGAAACGCCCGTGATCATCCCGTACTTTTACGACCAGTTGATTGCGCAGCGCACCGCGCTTTCGGGCGTGCGCTTCACGGCGCTCGCGCAGCTCTATTTCGACCGCGCCACGCTCGCGGCGTAAGCGTCGGCCAACCGGCGTCGCGGGCGCTGCAACATTGCCCGCGCACGCTACCCGACCGCGCTTCGCTTGAGCGCATGCGTGCATCTGGAGTCCGATGGCTACACCGCTGACGAGACCGCCCCCGCTTGATCCAGGCAATCCGGGCAATCCGCGCAACCCGCCCGGCGCCATGCGCGCCGCTCGCGGCGCAGGCGCGGCGCGCTTTCTCGCACAACGCGCCGTGTGGGCGCTGTTCACGCTCTGGCTGCTTTCCGTGCTGGTGTTCGCGGGCGGCCAGCTGCTGCCGGGCGACATCGGGCGCGCGGTGCTCGGCCCGCTCGCCGACGCGCGCGCCGTGGCGGCCCTCAACCACCAGCTCGGCGCGGACCGCCCGCTGCTGGACCAGTACGTCACGTGGATCAGCCATGCCCTGCGCGGCGAGTTCGGCACCTCTTGGACCTTCCGCCAGCCCGTCGCGCCGCTGGTGAGCGATGCGCTCCTGCAATCGGCGAAGCTCGGGCTGCTCGCGTTCGTCGTGGTCGTGCCGCTCGGCATCGGCGGCGGCGTGTGGGCCGCGCTGCACGGCGGGCGCTGGCTCGACCGGCTCATCAGCACGCTGGGCCTGTGCGCGAGCGCGGTGCCGGAATTCGTCTCGTCCATCGCGCTCATCCTCGTGTTCGGAATCTGGCTGCGCTGGCTGCCGATCGAGGCC
>JAITTX010000370.1 GCA_031286755.1 Paraburkholderia sp. | reverse complement strand
TGCGTCTTGCAGCGCGAGGACGCCGCCAAACTTGCCGTCGCCCGAGAGCGGCGTCTTGTTGTACGTGCCCTTGATCGTCCAGCCGATGGCGTAGAACGGTTCGCTTGTCTTGGGAGCTGCGACCGCGCCGGCCGCACTGGCGGTATTGCCTGCGCTCGCGACACTGGCCGCGCTCGCACCACTTGCGCCCTTCGCGCCGCTTGCGGCCGGCTTCGCTCCGGCGCCTTGTGCCACCACCGCACCACTCGCGGACGGCGTGCCGGAAGAAGCCGCCACGGCGGCACTCGCACCGGATGCCGCGCTGGCGGCGCTCGCGGCACTAGCCGCGGCTGCCTCGGACGCCTGCGCCTTCTCGGCCTGTTGCGCGAGCCGGTTAGCTCCCGCGCGCCCGATCACCTTCGCGGAGCCCTGGCGCGACGCCGCCTCCTGCTGCTCCATCACCTCGCCGATCGGAATCCCGTGGCCGAGCAGGCTCACGACAATCTTCACGTCGGTTTTCGTCTGCTGGTCGCTCACCGCGATATTGCCATCGGAAAAGGTGATGTCGTGCAGATTGAGCTTCCATGTGGAAGGCCCGCCGGACGACGCCAGCTTGAATGTCCAGTTATTGCGCCCGTCGGCGAGCCGCTCGATATCGACGGCCGGGTTCACGAGATTGATCGCCGGAATCACGATGTCGTGCGCGAGCAGCGGCAGCACGGCCACCTCGAAATCGACCTCGTCGAGCGTGGCGAAGTGTGGCGTCTGGGTCCAGTCGGGATTGGCCACTTCGATCTGCGTGGCCGAGAAGCGCGGCCAGGGCACCCAGGCGCGCCAGCCCGTTTCGCCGGGCGGCCTGCGCCAGCCCACCTTGAGATCGCCGACGATGGCGAACGGCCGCCCGATGGCTTCCGTCACTTTTTCGTTGACAAAGGGTCTGGCGCGATTCCAGTCGAAGGTGTAAATGAAGACGCCAAGCGCAGCGACGAGCACGACGACAACGGCCACGAGCCATGCGAAGATCTTGGCGAAGGTGCGGCCGAAGCTGTGGGCCTTGGGTTGCGGTGACGTCATGCGCACTCCATGTTATGCATTGTTGTTTCGCCAACGATTGTGCAGCAGCCAGCGTGCCCGGTTATGTCAGCGTGTCCGCGCGATGCACCGCATCACGTCGCGCACGCCCCGTCGCGGCATACTTTGTTTGCAATTCTCCGATGACTCATCAGAACGATTCGAGCCGCTCCGGCGTTGACGCGGCGCTCACCCTGGCGCCGCTCGTCGATGCACAGCGCATTGCGCGCCGCGATGCCCAGCGCGGCCAGATCTTGCTGCACCCCACCGATTTCGCGCTCCACGCGGGTGAGCGTGCGGTGCTCACAGGGCCGTCTGGCTCGGGCAAGAGCGTGCTCCTGCGCGCGCTGGCCCTGCTCGATCCGCTCGACGGCGGCGCGCTGCACTGGCACGGCCGGCCGATCGCGCATGCCCAGGTCCCGCGTTACCGGCGCCACATCGCCTATGTGCGGCAGCGGCCCGCGCTGATCGACGGCACGGTGGAGGACAACCTGCGCTATCCCTTTTCACTGGCGGTCTATCGCGACGCAACCTTCGATGCCGCGCGCGTGCGCGCGCTGTTCGACGCGGCGGGCCGGGGACCCGGTTTCCTCGATCGAGCCGCCGCCGAGCTTTCCGGCGGCGAAGCGCAGATCGTCGCGCTCGTGCGCGTGCTGCAGCTCGACCCCGAGGCACTGCTGCTCGACGAGCCCACCGCCTCGCTCGACCCCGAATCGGCGCACGCGGTCGAAACGCTGATCATGCAATGGTTCGAACGCGAGCGAGCCGCGCGCGCGACCGTCTGGGTCTCGCACGATCCTGCCCAAGCGCAACGCGTGGGCGAGCGTCACCTCACGATGCGCGCGGGCGTGCTCGCTGAGCCGGCCTCCGCGCAAGCCTCCATGGGAGCGCTGCGATGAGCCCAGGCGTGCTGCAGGATCTCGGCATCGGCGATGTCGCCATTGCGGCGCTGCTGGTGTTCGTCAACGGCGCCGTTTCGGTGCTGCTCAAGCTCGACCTCGAACGCAAGCTCGCCTGGGCCGCCGTGCGCACCGTCGTGCAGTTGCTCGCGATTGGCTACGTGCTCGGCTGGGTGTTCGCGTTCAACCGCTGGTACGCGGTGCTGCCGCTCATGGCGCTGATGACGCTCATCGCCGGCATCGCGGGCTCGCAGCGAGGCGCGCGCACCTACATGGGCCAGCGTGTGGATAGTGTCGTGTCGATCTGGATCAGCGCGTGGCTCGTGGCGGCAGTGGGCCTGTTCGTCGTGATCCGCATCCGGCCGTGGTATGAACCGCAGTACGCGATACCGATCCTCGGCATGATTCTCGGCAATACGCTTACGGGCGTGTCGCTCGGCGTCGAGCGCATGATGCAGGAACTCACCGCGCGGCGCGACCGTGTCGAAAGCGCCCTCGCGCTCGGCGCCACGCGCTGGGAGGCCGCCCAGGCGAGCGCGCGCGAAGCCGTGCGTGCGGGCATGATCCCGACGCTCAACCAGATGGCGGTGGTGGGCGTGGTGAGCCTACCCGGCATGATGACGGGCCAGGTGCTCGCGGGGCAGTCGCCGCTGCAGGCGGTGCGCTATCAGATCGTGATCATGTTCCTGATCGCGGCTTCGTCGGCGCTGGGCACCGTGGCCGCCGTGGTGCTCGCCTGGCGGCGGCTCTTTTCGGCCGAGCACTGCTTTCTGGCCGCGCGGCTCGTCGAGCGGGACGCACGCACGAAAGCCCGCGCGTGATGTGCCGACGCGCCCCGCATCGAGAAGAGCCGCACAGTCGCCGCGTTAGCCGCGGCCGGCTGGCGTCAGCGTTGCGCCGAAATGCTCAACTGCGTGCCGTCGCTGAGCGTGAGCGTCTTGGCGGTGCCGTTGGTCGGCATCGAGAAGTGCAGCACCTCGCTATGCGCCACCACCTCGGGACACTGCGCGCCCGCCGCGGCCTTGCCGGTGCGCGGCGCCTGAGCCCGGAAGCTCACCTGCACATTCGCCGTGCCGTCCTGCGCGACGATGGGCGCGAGACGCAACTGGGTCTGGCGCACCATCGCGCCGTTCGCGTCGAGCGGCAGCGAGCTGTAATCCGGGCAGCTTTGCGCCGCCGGCACCGCGCCGCCTGGCGGCGTCGTGCGCCAGGTGAAGTCATCGGTGTCACCCGAGCGCAGCGTGCGGGTTTCCTGGGAGTTGCCGTAAAGCTTCGACGTGACCTTCACCGTGTAACGAATCGGGCCGTCGGGGGGAGTCTTCGAGGTCACCTTGATCGGCGTTGAGGCGAGCGCCGGCAGCGCGATCGCGCAAGACAAGGCAACGGCGACACGAACGAGCGCCGCGCGCGCGCGGCGGGGGCGGCTGGAGCTGCTGCAAGGCATGCGTCACCTCCTGGCGGGAGCTGCCGCGGCCGCGATCGACGCGGTGCGGGCAGCACATGGCGGAACTTCTACTGTCAGTCTAGCGCGCCACGCGAAGCCTTGCGCCGGACGATGACGTCGGCTCGACCAGGTTTTATCCGGCTTGCCAGGCCGCGCATTTTGTTAGCAATGCGCAACGTGCCCCTGGCACGCCCGTGCGCGCCCGCTTGTGGCCGGCTCGCGCGCCGGCACCTATGCGCCGCCCTCCTCCAGCCGCAGCGTCAGCTCGCTGCTGATCGACTGATGCACCTGCGCATAGCGCGACCACGGGTCCGAGCGCTCGACGTGAGCAAGACGCGCATCGATATTCGCGAGCGTCCATTGCGCGCCGCCCATCGTATCGGCGAGTTCGTCCCACGCGATCGGCACCGAAATACCCATGCCGGGCCGCGCGCGCACGCCATAAGCGACCGCCGTGCTGGCGCCGCGCACGTTGCGCAGATAATCGACGAAGATCTTTTTCTTGCGATGCTCGGGGCCCATGGTCGCCGTGAACTGGGTGGGCCAGCCCGAGGCGAGGCGCTGCGCCACGGCGCGCGCGAAGGCCTTGGCGTCGTCCCAGCCCGTGCCGGAGGCCCGCGGCACGAGCGGCACGACGATGTGCAGCCCCTTGCCGCCACTGGTCTTGCAGAACGCCTCGAGGCCGAGATCGGCGAGCACCGTGCGCGCGAGCTGCGCGGCCTCGATCATGCGCTCCCAGCCGAGTGCGGGATCGGGATCGAGATCGAGCACGATGCGGTCGGGCGCTTCGATATCGGCGGCGACGGCATTCCAGGTATGCAGCTCGATGGCGTCCATCTGCACCACGTGCACGAGCGCTTCGAGCGAGTCGATGCTGAGGAGCGGCGGATGGCCGGGATCGAGCCCTTCGTGCTGCGTGACGCCGGGAATGGGCGAGCGCGCGCTGTGGCGCTGGAAGAACAGCTCGCCGTCGAGGCCTTGCGGCGCGCGCACGAGCGAAACGGGACGAGCGCGCAAATGCGGCAGCAGCCAGGGCGCGGCGCGCGCGTAATAGCGCACGAGATCGAGCTTGCGAGTGCCGCTGCCCACGTCGATGACGCGGCGCGCGCTGGTGATGCGTATGCCGGCGACTTCGCCGGTGGTGCCATGGCGGCCCGAAGCGGCTCGATGAGAACGAGGCGCCCGGGCAGTGGAGGCGCGCGGCGCGCGCTGGGCGGACGCGCTGGAAGCGGTTTGCGCCGCGGCGTCCGGAGCCTCGGCCCGCGCGCCGGTCGGCGTTCGGGCGGTGCCCGTCTGGGCATGATGAGCGTCCTGCATACCGGTTCCCCTTGCGGCCCACTGGATGGGCGCATGCGACGCATCGCGCGACGCGAGTCGCGACACGTACGGTTGACGGCACGCGGCGGCCGTCCCCCGCCGGGCGCCGCACGAGCTTTCATTGTGCCTAAAAAGGCCGCTTTCGTCTCTGTAAGCTGAGAAGCGGGAGGTGAAATGAGCGATGAAACGGCCCATGAAGCGGGCCGCGCGCGTGCATCGAAACGGTACAATTCGCCTTTCGCCGCCGTGCAATGGCCGGGCTGACCGGTTTTTGCGCCCTTTTCATCGATACCCGCCCGATCCTCCGCTGTTTCCGGGGCGCCATCCCGGATCCCCAGCGCCGCCACGTCATGAATCTCGTCATCCAGAGTCCCGCCCCGCTGCAAGCCGTCCACCACAAGCCGCTGCTCGCGCTCGCGCGCGGCAGCCGCCTCGAGCCGGTCGACGAACACGCGATCCGCATCGAAGACGCCGCGCCCGCGCAGCATGCCGATCTCGAGGTCTATTGCGGGACCCATCAGCTCGACTACGCGTTCGTCGAGCCCGGCCGCACGCTCGCCGACTTCGGACTCGTCGCCATGGACATGGACTCGACGCTCATCACGATCGAATGCATCGACGAAATCGCCGACTTCTGCGGCCTGAAAGCCGAAGTCGCGGCGATCACCGAAGCGTCGATGCGCGGCGAGATCAAGGATTTCAACGAAAGCCTCACGCGCCGCGTCGCGCTGCTCAAGGGGCTCGACGCGAGCGCGCTGGAGCGCGTCTATGAAGAGCGCCTGCAACTCTCGCCGGGCGCCGAAAAAATGCTTGCCGGCGCGAAGGCCGCGGGCCTGAAGACGCTGCTCGTCTCGGGCGGCTTCACGTTCTTCACCGAGCGGCTGAAGGCGCGTCTCGGCCTCGATTTCGCGCACGCGAACACGCTCGAGATCGTGGACGGCAAGCTCACCGGCCGTGTCGCGGGCGAGATCGTCAATGCGCAGGTGAAAGCGCGCACGCTCGTGGAAACCTGCGCGCAGATCGGCATCGAGCCGCGCCGCGCGATTGCGATGGGCGATGGCTCGAACGACCTGAAGATGATGGCGGAGGCAGGACTTTCGGTGGCCTTCCGTGCGAAGCCCGTGGTGCGCGAGGCCGCTAGCGTCGCGTTCAACTTTGTCGGGCTCGACGGTCTGCTGCGGCTCTTCCGAGCCTGAACCTCAACTGGCTGAAACCGATGCAGCGCGGGCGGTACGCGCTTCGCTGAAACGAAAACTGCCGCGCCTGTTTCCGGTGACTCCGGTGACAGGCGCGGCCGTTCGGTTTTTGTTTGACGCCTGCCTTATTCCTGCGGGCCCCGCACCGAGGCGCCGCTCTCCAGCGTCGCGAGCGCGCGTTCGAGGTCGGCGCGCAGATCGGCTTCGTCCTCCAGGCCGATATAGAAACGCACCAGCGTGCCGCGATGCGGCCAGCTTGCCTCCGTGCGCATCGACGCGATGTCGTAGGGCATCGCGAGGCTATGCGCCCCGCCCCAGCTCCAGCCGAGCGAGAAGAGCTCGAGCGACTCGCAGAACGTGTCGATCTGCGCGGGGCTGTAACGTTCGTCGAACACCACCGAGAACAGGCCGCCCGCGCCCGTGAAATCGCGCTCGTAGAATTCGTGGCCGGGACAGTCGGCGAATGCGGGATGCAGCATCGTGGCAATCTCGCCGCGCGCCTTCAACCAGGTCGCGAGCGCGAATGCCGTGCGGTCGTGTGTCTCGAAGCGCGCCTTCATGCTCGGCAGCCCGCGCAGGACGAACGAGCAGTCGTCCGATGAAACGCCGATGCCCAGCCGCATGCGCGCGGCCTTGAGCTTCAGATACAGATCGCGGTCCCGCGTGATCGTGGCGCCCATCAGGACGTCGCTGCCGCCCGACTGATATTTCGTGAGCGCCTGCACCGAGATGTCGATGCCGTGCTCGAACGGCTTGAAAGCGAGCCCCGCCGACCACGTGTTGTCGATCGCCGTGACGACGTTGCGCGCACGCGCGGCCGCCGTGATCGCGCGCACGTCGGGCACCTCCATCGTCACCGAGCCGGGCGCCTCCAGCCAGATCAGCTTCGTCTCCGGGCGGATCAGCTCCGCGATGCCCGCGCCGATCATCGGATCGTAGTAGCGCGCCGTGAGGCCGAAATCGCGGGCGAGCCAGTCGCCGTGATCGCGGTTCGGCGAGTAGACGTTATCGGGAATCAGCACGTCGTCGCCGGCCTTCAGAAGACCGAAGTACACGTTCGAGATGGCCGAGAGTCCGGATGGCTGCAGCAGCGCATGCTCGCCGCCCTCGATGGCGGCGAGGCGCTGCATGAGCATCGCGGAGGTGGGCGTGGCGTGCAGGCCGTAGCGCCATTGCGCGTCGTTGCGCCAGTCGAGCGAGCGCACGGCCTTCAGGTCCGGGAACACGACGGTCGAGGCACGCGCGACGGGCGCGGCAAACGACTCGAAACCGGGCGTGATCTCTTCTTCGGGATGAACGATGCGCGTCTGCAGCGCGCGGCTGGATTCGGATTTCTTCATGTCGGATGGCAAGCGGTAAAGGCGCTGAGGGTTGGGTGGCGCGGGGCTCCTCTGGACGAGGCCGGCAACACTAAACGAAACAGGAGCCGCGACGCGCGTTGCATGCAGAAGATTAACACCTGCGGCCAAGGCGGATCATCGCGGCAGCCCAGACGCCCGGGCCGCGGCGCGGAACACACTCCCACTAGCGGCACGCCGTGCGGCGCGCGCGTGAGCGGGTTATTCGCCGGTCACGAGGTTGCCGACACCGTTCACGGCCCGGCTGCCTTTCGTGGAGGGCGTGCCCGCATTGGCCGCGCCGGCCGAGTCCGCACCGCTCACCGCAGGCGACGGCGCCCCCGCCACAAGCGGCTTCAGCGCGAACGGCTGCGGATTCGAGTCGTCGACTTCCATGCGCTCGCCGGAAAGCGAGCCATCGGCCGCGAACGTGCCGACCCAATTGCCCGTGATGCGCGTGCCGTCGTTCGATTCTTCCGCTTCGAGCGTGGCGCCAGTGCGATCGCCCGCGATCAGGATCACCTCGCCCGTATCGGTGAACTGGTATTCGCCATGCACGCCGCTCTTGTCTTCGGGGTCGTCGGTCTTCGCGCCCAGCCGCATCACGATCGGCCGCTTGCCGAGTGTGCCCGTGTATTGCGGAAGTTTCGCGAATTCGGGGTTCGGCTTGAGCGACGAATGCACGGGCGCGGGCGCGCCCGGCGCATTCGCAGCGCGGTTTGCGGCGCCATTTGCCATGCTGCTCGACGTATCGCCGCCCACGGCGCATGCCGCGAGCGGCAATGCCATCGTCGCCACCGCGAGCCATGCGAGACCGCGCGACACGGCGCTGTACCGCCGCACGACATTCGAAGCCTGCGGGGCGCTCGAAATATTCGGGACTTTCGGGATCGACACGGCCATCAGACTTCGTCCTTCGAGGCAAGCATGCGCTCGACGTCTTCACGGCGCGGAATCGGCGCGACGGCGCCATAGCCCAGTGTCGAAAGCGCAGCGGCCGCGTTCGCGTATTGCGCCGCCGCGAACGGATTGTCGCCGGCCGCGAGCCGGGCGACGAACGCGCCGCCAAAGCAGTCGCCGGCGCCGGTGGCGTCGACCGCCGCAACGACGCGGCCCGGCACGAGACGGCGCTCGTGCGGCGTGGCCACGTAAGCGCCCTCCTTGCCGAGCTTGAGCGCAACGACGCGCGAACCGAGCGAGAGCAAACGGTCGACGATCGCATCGCGGTCGTCCAGACCAGTCAGCACCGCGACGTCGTCCCAGCTGGGCAGGCAGATGTCGGTGGCGCGCAATACCTCGGTCATGACCGCCCGCGCGCGGGCGAGCGGCCAGAGCTTCAGGCGCAGGTTCGTATCGAAGCTCACTTGCACGCCATTCGCGCGCGCGTGCTCGATGGCCGCGAACGCGGCGTCGCAGGCGGCGTCGCCGATCGCGACGCTGATGCCCGAGAGGTGCAGCACGCGCGCAGCAGCCAGCGTCTCGAGCGGCAGCTCGGCCGGCGCGTAGCGGCTTGCCGCCGAGCCCTTGCGCAAGTAATCGAAGGCATGGCCGTTGGGGCCGTGCGAGACGAAGTACACACCAGTCGGCGCGGTGCCGTCGACAAGCACGGTGGAGGTATCGACACCTTCACGGGCCCACAGATCGAGCAGCAAACGCCCGAACTGGTCGTCGCCCACCGCCGAAACAAAGCCCGTGCGCACACCCTGGCGCGCCGCCGCGATGGCGAAATTCGAGGTGTCGCCGCCGAAGCCCTGCAGATACTCGGGCTGGTCTCTTGCGGCCTGATTGAATTCGATCATCGCCTCGCCATAGGCGAGGACTTCTGGCGTCACGTGCGTCATACCGATCAGACCTCGCCCCAGAGATCGTGGCCATCCGCGCCGGTGATCTTCACCGAAACGAAGTCGCCGACCTTGTAGCGCTTCGACGCCCTGGTGGCGGGCGCAACATAGACCACGCCGTCGATCTCGGGCGCGTCCGCCGCCGTGCGGCCGATGCCGCCGTCGGGGTTGATCTCGTCGATGAGCACCTTGAGCGTCTTGCCGACCTTGCGCTGAATACGCTTCGCCGACACTTCCTCGGCCACTTCCATGAAACGCGCGCGGCGTTCTTCACGCACTTCGTCGGGCAGCGCGCCGTCGAGCTCGTTGGCGCTCGCGCCTTCGACCGGCGAATAGGCGAAGCAGCCCACGCGATCGAGCTCGGCTTCGCGGATGAAGTCGAGCAGCGTCTCGAACTGCTCTTCGGTCTCGCCGGGGAAACCGGCAATGAAGGTGCTGCGGATCGTGAGGTCCGGGCACATCTCGCGCCATGCCTTGACGCGCTCCATCACCTTCTCTGCGTTGGCGGGACGCTTCATGCGCTTGAGCACCTCAGGGTGCGCATGCTGGAACGGCACGTCGAGGTACGGCAGCACATGCCCCTTGAACGGACCTTCCGCCATGAGCGGAATGACTTCGTCGACACTCGGGTACGGGTACACGTAGTGCAGGCGCACCCACGCGCCATATTGCGCGGCCAGCTCGCCGAGCGCGGCAACGAGATCGGTCATGCGCGTCTTGATGGGCTTGCCGTTCCAGAAGCCGGTGCGGTACTTCACGTCGACACCATAGGCGCTCGTGTCCTGGGAAATGACGAGCAACTCCTTCACGCCCGACTTGAAGAGGTTCTCCGCTTCGAGCATGACTTCCGCAACCGGACGCGAGACGAGATCGCCGCGCATCGACGGAATGATGCAGAAGGTGCAGCGGTGATTGCAGCCTTCGGAAATCTTGAGATACGCGTAGTGACGCGGCGTGAGCTTCACGCCCGCCGCCGGCACGAGGTCGACGAACGGATCGTGCGGCTTGGGCAGATGGCTGTGCACCGCCTGCATGACCTCGCCCACGGCATGCGGTCCGGTCACGGCCAGCACCTTGGGGTGCACTTCCTCGATGAGATTCGAGCCGCTCGCGCTGGCCTTCGCGCCCAGGCACCCGGTGACGATCACCTTGCCGTTTTCGTTGAGCGCCTCGCCGATGGCGTCGAGGCTCTCCTGCACCGCTTCGTCGATGAACCCGCAAGTGTTGACCACGACCAGGTCGGCGCCGTCATAGGACCCTGAGATTTCGTAACCCTCGGCGCGCAACTGGGTGAGGATCTGCTCGGAGTCGACAAGCGCCTTCGGGCAGCCAAGGGAAACCATTCCCACGCGCGGTGCAGGATTGCGGGGGGTCGTTGATTCAACAGGGTTTTTCACGTGTACGTCCGGATGTGGGGCGCAGGGCGGAGAATGCGCCGCGCGAAGATCAAGCCAATCGCGCATTTTACCCGTTTGGCGTATCGAGCGGCGCGCCCTGGCTGACTAGCGTCGAGTGGAGTCAGGGTCGGAAGAAATATCGACTTCGATCAATTTTCTTCGGACTCGTCCTTCGATTTAAATACGGCATTGCCGTATAATCCATCTCGACGCGCCTTATGCTCACGATCATCGAAACCGGGACATTCCAGCGTTATGCGGCGGCGGCTTTTCTCAACCGGTTGCGTGAAGAGGTGGAACGTGGATAAGGAAATGGAACAGTTTCAGGCGGACCTGCTGAAGTCGGCCCGTGAAATGAAAAGCGGACGCGCGGCGCGCACCACGCGAGTGGAGCCTACCGCCGCCGCGCTCGCGCGCGCCAAGGTCGGGCTCTCGCAGAGCGCCTTCGCGGCATTGCTCGGTGTATCCACGCGCACACTGCAAGACTGGGAACAAGGACGTCGCCAGCCAACCGGTGCCGCGCAGACCCTGCTGCGCGTCGCCGAGCTGCATCCAGAAGCGCTGCGTGACCTGAAGAGCGCTTGAGCGCCGTCCGGGCTCCAGCGGAGCCCGGACTCCGGATGCGGCGGCGAGGCGGTACCCCACGCAGAGCCGCCGTTAGCAGCGGCCTGTGCCACGTGTCCCGGCAACCCGCGCTGCAGGCAAGCCCTTACTTCTTCTCGTCTTCGCCGCTACCGCCCTCGTTCGCGCCTTGTGCAGGCGAGACAGGCGTCGCGGGCTTGAACGGGAAGCTGCTGAACATGTTCTTGGCCTGGTTCTGCATCTGCTCCTGCATCTGCACGAACATGTTCTTCGACTGCTCGATGTAGCTCGTCATCATGCCCTGCATCATCGGCGCCTGCATGTTCATGAACTGCGACCAGACCTCCGGATTCATCGCGTTCCCTTCGTAGAGGTTCTTCGATTGATCCGCGAGCTTGTTCTGGATGTCGATGAATGCCTGGATGTTCTTTTCCAGGTACGTGCCCATCATGCCCTGCATCGCATGACCGTAGAAACGGATGATCTGCGAGAGCATCGACGACGAGAACATCGGCAAGCCGCCGCTCTCCTCTTCAAGAATGATCTGCAGCAGGATGCTGCGCGTGAGGTCTTCGTTGCTCTTCGCGTCGATGACCTTGAATTCCTCCTGATCGAGCACGAGCTGCTTCACATCCGTCAACGTGATGTAGGTGCTTGTCTCCGTGTCGTAGAGCCGACGATTCGGATATTTTTTGATCAGTCGCTCGGCGGTCTTCTTTGTAGTCGTCATGTGTCGCCCTTGTAAGCGCCAACGCGCGAGGGCTGCTGCCATCGCGCGCTGCGCTGCCTTCCAGCCCGGCAGCGGTGCCTGCCCCGGCGTGCAAACAGGCCCGCCACCGCCGTCGATCCCTGCGTTGTCGCGCGCCCCTGTCACGCGCGCGGCGCGCGGGATCAGCCCATGTGCAACCCGCCGTTCAGCGAGAAGTCAGCACCGGTTGAGAAGCCCGACTCCTCCGAGGCGAGCCACGCGACGATCGAGGCGATTTCCTCGGGCGCGCCGAGACGGCGCACCGGAATGGTCGCAACGATCTTTTCCAGCACATCGGGACGAATCGACTTCACCATGTCCGTGCCGATGTAGCCCGGCGAAACGGTGTTGACCGTCACGCCCTTGGTGGCCACTTCCTGCGCGAGCGCCATTGTGAAGCCGTGTATCCCGGCCTTGGCCGTCGAGTAGTTCGTTTGCCCGAACTGGCCCTTCTGGCCGTTCACCGACGAGATGTTGATGACGCGGCCAAAGCCACGCTCGACCATGCCGTCGATCACTTGCTTCGTGACGTTGAAGAGGCTCGTCAGGTTGGTGTCGATCACAGCGGTCCAGTCTTCGCGCGTCATCTTGCGGAACACCACGTCGCGCGTGATGCCGGCGTTGTTGACGAGCACGTCGATCTCGCCGACTTCGGCCTTGACCTTGTCGAAAGCCTGCTTGGTCGAATCCCAGTCGCCAACGTTGCCTTCCGAGGCGACAAAGTCGAAGCCCAGCGCTTTCTGGTCTTCGAGCCATTTGACCCGGCGCGGCGAGTTCGGGCCGCAGCCCGCGACCACCTTGAAGCCCTGCTTCTCGAGGCGCTGGCAGATTGCCGTTCCGATGCCGCCCATACCGCCCGTTACATACGCAACACGCTGTGACATAAACCACACTCCATTATCGTTTTCCGAAGCGCCAACCGACGGCTCCGGCCTCGCCTTTGCCTGTAATTCCGCTCAAGCGCGCTCGAGCGCGAGCGCCACGCCCATGCCGCCGCCGATGCACAGCGAGGCCAGACCCCGCTTCGCGTCGCGGCGCTGCATCTCGTGCAGCAGCGTCACCAGAATCCGGCA
>JAITTX010000316.1 GCA_031286755.1 Paraburkholderia sp. | reverse complement strand
ATCCCCACCTCCAGATACTGAGACCACGCGCCACGACGCTGAAGCTCTTCCTTCAGCCGCATCGCGGCTTCGGAACCCGGCTCGATCTGCGAGAGGTCGGCGCCGATCAGCGAGGCGATGGTCGCGCGCACTTCCGCGGCCTTCGTGTGATCACCGCCCGCCTGCTCCTCGATCACGCGCTCCACCAGGCTCACGGCGAACGTCACGCCGCACGCCTTGATGGCCTGGACGTCGCACGGCGCAAGCAGACGCGCTTGCCCGTTCGCCGCGCCGGGCGCCCCGGGCAAGCTTGCCGCGAGCAGATCCGTCACCGCGCCCAGCGCCTCGCCCGGTGCGTTGCGCGCGATCTCGATCGCGTCGTCGCGATCGAATAGATCCGCCGTGGTGGCCACGGTGCGCGTGATGTCGAACACCTGGCCGCCGCGCACGGCAACCACGCACGGCCCCTCGTGCGCGCCATCGCGCCGCCAGACGCGGCCGACGAGCAGCGCATCTTCAAGATCGGTGGGGAGGAATCCGGAGACTGACAAATTAGCCATGATGGTAGACCCGCTGCGTTGCTGATGTTGATGATTTCGGCTGGAATAAAGCGCATTGATCGTAAAAGCGCCCGGGCACGCTGTCCAACCTGGTGCTAGTATTTCCAACCTGTTGGATATCGAATCGAATCACGCATCATGCCCGCTACCTACGAAGTGCCCGCGCTCAAGCGCATCCATGACATTCTCGACGTGCTGGCGCACGCGCAGGCGCCAGTGCGTGCTGCCGCCATAGCGGAGCAAACCGGCCTTTCGCGCAGCACGCTCTATCTGATACTCGACTCGCTGGAGCGCCGGCGCTGGATAGAAAAACGCGCGGATGGTTACATCGTCGGCGTGACGCTGTTCGAGTTCGGCAGCGCCTATGTGCGCCACGACCAGTTGCAAGAAGTGTTCCGCCAGGAAGCGGCCACGTTCGTGGCCATTCATAACGAGGTGGTGCAGCTTGCCGTGCTCGACGGCGCGGAAGGGGTCTATATCGCGCGCGAAGATGCTGCGCGGCCGGTGCGGCTCGTTTCCGATCTCGGTTCGCGCCTGCCCGCGCATTGCTGTGCATTGGGCAAGGCCCTGCTGGCGAGTCTTACGGATAACGAAATAACTGAATTGCTACCGAAGCAGCTTGCCCCCGTCACGAGCCGCACCCTCACGCGCCGCCAGGATCTGCTGCAGGCACTCGCCGCGGTGCGCCGCTCGGGGCTCGCGCAGGAGCGCGAGGAAGTCACTGCGGGCCTTGCCTGTTTCGCAGCGTTCGTCGGCGTCACGCCGCTCGGCAAACGCGTGGCAGTCAGCACGAGCCTGCCGCTGGAGCGCCTCGACTCGCGCCGCGAAAAACGCATGGCGATAGCCGTCGTGGAAATGGCGCATCGCATTGGCAAGACACTTTGAACGCGGGCGCGCACGCCTTGTCTCGTGCGTGCGCGCCTGGTTCGCTCGGCGCGCTCAGTGTGAATGGCGCGGCTCGCCGCGCTCCGCAATCACGCGTAGATAAAGCGTGGCCGGTTCGAGGCAGCCGCCCGTCGAGAGCTGGCCAACCGTCTTGCGGTAAAGCTCCTGCCATGGCGTCTGTGACGGCGGCGCCTGGAATTCGGCCTGCGCACGCCGGCGTTCGAGCTCCTCCGCGTCGATCAGCACTTCCACGCGACGCGCGTTGAGATCGACCTTGATGCGGTCATCCGTGCGCAGCAGCGCGAGCCCGCCGCCCACCGCCGCTTCCGGCGACATGTTGAGAATCGAGGGGCTCGCCGAGGTGCCGCTCTGGCGTCCGTCGCCCATGCAGGGCAGCGAGGTCACGCCCTGCTTGATCAATTCGGCTGGCGGCGCCATGTTCACGACTTCGGCGCTACCCGGATAGCCGACCGTGCCGCAGCCGCGAATCACGAGCATGCAGCGCTCGTCGATCTTCAGCGACGGATCGTTGATGCGCGCACGATAGTCCTCGGGGCCATCGAACACAATGGCGCGCGCTTCGAACACATTCTGCGCGCCAGGCTCGCTCAGATAAGTTTTGCGAAACGCCTCGCCCACCACCGACATCTTCATGATGGCGCTGTCGAAGAAATTGCCCGAAAGCACGATGAAGCCCGCGCCGTGCTTGAGCGGGTCGTCACAGGTGCGGATCACGTCGCGGTCCGCTTCGGGAGCGGCATCGGCAATCTCGCCGATCGTGCGGCCCGAAACGGTCTGGCAATCGCGCCGCACGAGCCCGGCGCGAGCGAGTTCGCGCAGCACGGCGGGCACACCGCCCGCGCGATGGAAACTCTCGCCCAGGTATTCGCCCGCCGGCATGGTGTTCGCGAGCAGCGGCACCTGCTCGCCGTGACGCTGCCAGTCTTCGAGCGTGAGATCGACGCCGATGTGCCGCGCAATCGCAATCAGATGCGGCGGGCCGTTGGTCGATGCGCCCAGTGCCGAGGCCACCACGATCGCGTTCTCGAAGGCCTCGCGCGTCATGATCTGCGAGGGGCGCACGTCGTTGCGCACGAGCTCGACGGCGCGCTTGCCCGTGGCATACGCCATCTGTCCGCGCTCGCGGTACGCGGCCGGAATGCTCGCGCAACCGGGCAGCGACATGCC
>JAITTX010000245.1 GCA_031286755.1 Paraburkholderia sp. | reverse complement strand
GCGCTGACCGCGCGCGTGAACGCGCTGCCGGTTCCGGCCACGCATCTGGACAACGCGCCTTACGACATTCTCGTGACCGGCGTGGGCGGCACGGGCGTGGTGACGGTGGGCGCGCTCATCAGCATGGCCGCGCACCTGGAAGGCAAGAGCGCCTCCGTGCTCGATTTCATGGGCTTCGCGCAGAAGGGCGGTTCGGTGCTCTCGTTCGTGCGCTTCGCGGCCACCGATGCGCTGCTCAACCAGGTTCGCATCGACACCCAGCAGGCCGACCTGCTGCTCGCCTGCGACATGGTGGTGGGCGCGAGCGCCGACGCGCTGCAAACGGTGCGCCACGATCGCACGCGCATCGTCGTGAACACGCACGAGATTCCCAACGCGGCGTTCGTGCAGAACCCCGAAGCGAACCTGCACGCCGACGCGCTGCTCGCGAAGATGCGTCATGCGGCCACCCACGGCGCCACGAATGGAAAAGCCGCCGTGCAAGATCCGCTTTCGGCCTGCGATGCCCAGGCGCTCGCGCAACGCTTTCTCGGCGATACCATCGGCGCGAACATCGTGATGCTCGGCTTCGCGTGGCAACTCGGCCTCGTGCCGGTTTCGCTCGCGGCGCTCACGCGCGCCATCGAACTGAACAACGTGGCCGTGCAGGCGAACCTGTTCGCGTTTTCGATCGGCCGCCTCGCCGCCGCCGACGCGGCCGCGCTCGAAGCGCTGGACACGCGACGCGCTGCGACGGCAAAAGCAACGATGCGCAAGCTCACGCAAACGCTCGACGACCTGATCGCCGATCGCGAGCAGCGCCTTCTCGCTTACGGCGGCGCGGGCTACGTGAAGCGTTATCGCGCGCTGGTCGATTCGGCACGCGGCGCGGACAAATCCGCCGATCAAGCGCTCGCGCGCGCCGTGGCGGCCACGTTCTACAAGCTGCTCGCGGTGAAGGACGAATACGAAGTGGCACGCCTGCACGCCGACCCGGCCTTCCGCGCCGCGCTCGAGGCGCAGTTCGAGGGCAAGGCGGGCAGCGACTTCACGGTGAAGTTCAACCTCGCGCCGCCGCTCGTCGCGCGCGAAAAGAACGGCCAGCATCCGCGCAAGATGCAATTCGGCCAGTGGCTGTGGACCGGGCTCGCGCTGCTCGCGAAGGGACGTGGCGTGCGCGGCACGTGGCTCGATCCATTCGGCAAGACGCTCGAGCGCCGCATGGAACGCGCCCTCGCCGACGACTACGAAGCCACGCTGCGCGGCGCGCTCGCGAACGTCACCGCCAGCGATACCACCAACCGGGCCAGCGATCTCGCGAAGTTCGCGAGCCTGCATCAGCGCGTGCGCGGCTACGGCCACGTGAAGCTCGCGAATCTCGCCTCGGTCAAGCGCGGCGAGCGCGAACTCGCCACGCATCTGAACATCGACGTGAAGACGAGCGCGGTAGTCAACGAAGCGCTCGCCTCGTTCAAGGGCGCGGGCGCATTGCGCGGCATTCCGGTGGTGGTCGCCAAATAAGCGGCGCGTTCAGTGCGGGGTAAAAATGCGGCGCGAGTGCCTCACACTCGCGCCGTTTTTCATCGATGCCGCCCGTACGCATGCCTCATGCTCAGACCGCTTCCTCGGCCAGCCAATCCACATCCCCGCACAGCACGCACAAACGGTCGCCCACCTGCACCGCCATCGAGAGCGTCACGCACGGCAGCGCCTCGTTGATCGAGAGATACGGCGGGCTCACATGCACGCGCCCCGGCGCCACCAGCGCTGCGCGAAAGTATGGCCGGCGCAGCCAGTTCGCGCCCTGCGCGTCGTCGAGCGGCAAGAAGCGCGGGTCGTGCTCGGCGCGGTCCACGCGCAGCACCACGTTGCGGCCCGCCTGACGCCCGTTCGCATCGAGCAAAAAGCAGCGCGCCGCATGATCGAGCGCGAGGAAATTCCAGCACACTTCCTCCAGGGACTCGCCCGCGCCAAGGCGCTCCGCCGCACGCTCGAACGCGCGCACATAGGGCGCGAGGCGGCTCGCCGTGCCGCGCTCGCGCGCTTCGGTTTGCTCGCGAAAACGCTCCGTCGCCTCGGCAATCACGGCTTGCGCGTGCGCCGCGTCGGTGAGACCGGGCACCGGCCGCGCGAAGAAAAAGCCCTGCGCGAAATCGGCGTTGCACGAAAGCGCGAGCTGCGCCTCGTGCTCCGTCTCCACGCCCTCGATCAGCACCAGCTTGCCGGCCTCGTGCAGCAGCGCGACGAGCGCGGGCAGCGTCGCGGCCATGTCGGCGCGATGCGCGGCATGCAGCAACATGATGCGGTCGAGCTTCACGATATCGGGATTCAACTGCCACACACGGCCGATATCGACATGGCCCGCGCCGAAGTCGTCGAGCGCAATGAGAAAACCGTGCTCGCGAAACCCGGCCACCGCATGCGCGAGGGCGTCGAGATCCGTGGCCTCGGCTTCGAGCACCTCCAGCACGACGCGTCGCGGCGGCAAATCGAGCCGCCGCAGGTTCGCCAGCAGCGCCGCCGCGTGCCAGGGGTCGATCAGCGTGCGCGGATGCACGTTCAGAAACAGCCACTCGCGCTCCGCGCCCAGCAATGCGAAGTTTTCCAGATGCAGCGCCTGCGCGAGCCGGTCCAACTGGAGCAGCTCGCCCACGCGCGCGGCTTCGCCGAACACGTCGAGCGGCGAGACGGGCCGGTCGAGCGCATCGTGCGCGCGCAGGAACCCTTCGTAGCCGATGGCGCGCATGTGCGAGAGGCTGAAAACCGGCTGGAACACGCTCGTGAGCGTGAGCTCGCCGTGTTGCGCGCTATAGCGCTGCAGCCCCGACGCGACGCTCAGGTCGAAGCCATGAGGCGCCGTGGCCGTCTTGTCCTGCTGCTCTGTGATCATGCTTTCCTCTTCGCGCAAGTTGATCCTCGCGGCTCGCCTGCCAGCGGCCCGGCATTCGCGCCCGCGGCGACGATCAAGCAAGGTTCGTGCGCACCAAAACCGTGCAGCGCGCCCGTCCGCCCCTGTGTGACACAATGCGCGTCGCCCGGGCGCGCGCGACCGCAGCCCGCTTCACGGCGCGGGAAGCCACGCTCGGGCTACACTGTCCGCCAGCCGCCGCCTGCCTCGCCAAGCGCTTTTCAGCCTCCGTTCGCAACGCCTCCGCATTAAAGGGACGCACTGGGGACGCACTACCTCCCCGTCTTACCCCATCGATGGAAACCATTTTCACCGTTCTCATTCTGCTCCTTG